>DRKP01000035.1 GCA_011051715.1 Sedimenticola thiotaurini
ATGTCCGGCATGGGTGGCATGTCCGGCATGGGCGGTATGTCCGGCATGGGCGGTATGTCCGGCATGGGTGGCATGTCCGGCATGTCTGGCATGGCCGGTATGAGCGGCTATTTCCGCATCACCCCCCAGGGACAGATCTTCTTCTACCCGGCCAGTGGTATGAGCGGCATGTCCGGCATGGGTGGCATGAGCGGCATGTCCGGCATGGGCGGCATGAGCGGCATGGGGGGTATGTCCGGCATGGGCGGCATGTCCGGCATGTCCGGATGGAAGTAACTGCCGTTACCTGAGTCCGAAAAACCGGGCTCGGGGCAGAAGAGGGGCAGGGGGTGTCGTCGCCTCCTGCCCCTCACGGTGGCAGATGTTGCCGATCCGTATCGAGGATTCGAACAATGATGTTGAAAACAGCCATGTCGTACCTTTTAGTTGCCGCTTCGGTGCTCATCCTGGGTTGGGGCAATGTGGCGTTTGCAGGAAACACGGGCGGATTGGACTATGAGCGGGCGCTTTGGCATCCCCTCCATTTCAAACCGGCCATCGACGAGGCCACCAACGAACAATGTCTGAGTTGCCACCAGGAGATTCTTGACCGGAAGGTGCGTGAACAGTCGCCGGCGGGGGTCAAGGCAGAAGAGGCGTTGGCGTGGTATCAGACTCTGCACACCTATGAAGGACCGCAGATGACGTTTCATCAGCGGCATCTGACGGGGCCACTCGCCCGACAGCTGATGAACATGAAGTGCAACACCTGTCATCAGGGGGAAAATCCCCGCGAAGAGGCACCGATTCCACCCGACCCCACCAATACCACGTTCACCCTGCGTAAGCAGGTCAACCCGGAGATCTGTCTGATGTGCCATGGAGCGCATCCGTTCAAGGTGATGGGGCTGCCTGGTCCATGGCCGGAAAGCCGGGACAATTTTCAGAACAACTGCCTGCTGTGTCACGCTGGAATTCGTACCAACAGACACCAGGTCAACTTTCTCAAGGCAGATGCAATCGAAGAGGCGGCGAAGAAAGAGGGGGATGTCTGCTATGGCTGCCACGGGGGCAGACAATGGTATCGCATCGCCTATCCCTATCCGCGCCATGCCTGGGAAGGCATGTCCGACGAGGTACCGGAGTGGGCGGTCGGACGTCCTACCGAATCGAATCCAAGATTCCGTATTCAGCAGGGCGAGGCTGGAAAATAACACCCCGTGAAAGGAGAGGAACCCATGAGTACCGATACTTCAAACATTGATCTGCTGGGTCGCCTGAACCTGTCACGGCGTTCGTTCCTGAAGCGGACGGCAGTCGGCGGTGCGGCTTTCGCAACGGGAGGGCTGGTGGAGCTGAAGACAGCCAAAGAGGCCGCTGCGTTTGCCTATGAGCCCTATCCGAGGGATGACCAGCTGGAGACTGTGGTCACCAGTTGCGCCCACAATTGTGGCTCGCGTCATGTCCTGGTGGCACACAAGTGGAAAGACGTCATCGTCCGCCTCTCCACCGATGACGGCCGCTATCAACGCGGCGGCTATTTCGGCAAGGATGGGAACGAGGAGCCCCAGCTGCGCGCCTGCCTGCGCGGCCGGTCATACCGCCAGCGGCTCTATTCAGCGGAGCGCCTGCTCTATCCCATGATCAGGGTAGGTGAGCGGGGCGAAGGTAAATTCAAGCGCGCCTCCTGGGACGAGGCCCTCGGCATGGTGGCCGAGAAGATGGTGCAGATCAAGAACACCTATGGTCCCACGGCGCTGCTGGATCAGAGCTATGCCGGTGCCTCCTATGGCGTTTTGCACAAATCGGACCAGATCGAAGGGTTGCTGGGTCGTTTTCTGGGGATGTTCGGTTGCCGCACCAGCTCCTGGTCTGTCCCATCCTACCAAGGCACGACGACCAGTTCCCGGTGGACCTTCGGTACTATCCAGGATGGGAATGAGGATGACACCTTTGCCCATTCCAAGCTGATGATCATGTGGGGCTGGAATCCCGCCTATACCTTCCATGGTGGCAACACCTTCATGTATATGCGCATGGCGAAACAGCGTGGTTGCCGTTTTGTCCTGGTCGATCCCCAATATACGGATTCCGCTGCTGCCTACGACGCCTGGTGGATCCCGATCCGTCCGAATACCGATGCCGCCATGATGGCCGGCATGGCGCACTACATCTTCGTAAACGAGCTGCAGGATCAGGCGTTCATCGATCGCTTCTGCCAGGGCATGGATGCGGGCACCATGCCCGAATGGGCGGCGAATTCGGCCAATGGCAGGGAGAACTTCAAGGACTATATCCTGGGCAAGTACGATGGCCAGCCCAAGACGCCGGAGTGGGCCTCGGCCATCTGTGGCGTGCCGGCAGAGGATATCAAGAAGCTCGCCGACATGTACGCCACCACCAAGCCGGCGGCGTTGAAGGCCTCCTGGGCACCGGGACGAAACGCCTATGGAGAGCAGTACAGCCGCATGGCCGCCGCGCTGCAGGCGATGACCGGCAACATCGGCGTACTGGGCGGCTGCGCCGAAGGTGTCGGCAAGGCCTGGCACGCAGAGGCGGTGGCCTATCCGTACGACCAGTACGCCAATATCTGGTTCCAGGCCATCAAGTCGGACCGCTGGGCACACTGTGTCCTCAACTACCCGAATGTGAAGCGGGAGGAGATCGGCCTGTGGCCACGGCAGGACAAGACCGATGGCCAGATCCCGAACATCAAGGGCATCTTCTGGCAGGGGTCGGACTGGTTCAATCAGCTGACCAACATCAACAAGGAGATCCAGGCGATCAGGAAACTGGAGCTGGTGGTATGCATGGATTCAACCATCACTCCGTCTGGAATCTGGGCCGATGTGCTGCTGCCGGTCGCCACCCATTTCGAGCGACACGATGTGGCGCTGCCCTGGTACAAGGGACACTATTACATCCATCGCCCGAAGGTGATCGAGCCGATGGGGGAATCGAAGACCGATTTTCAGATCTTCACCGAGCTGGCCTGGCGTATCGGGGGAGAGGTGTTCGGCAAGGCCTACAATCCCAAGGCGAACCGGGACTATTTCCATGTCAACGACTATGTTGACGAGGCCTACCTGCAGGACTGGTGGCACAAGGTGCAACAGCATCAGCACGTGGATATGTCATGGGAGGAGTTCAAGCGTCACGGTATATACAAGTTCAAGCTTCCGCGTCCGCATGTGGCGTTTCAGGACCAGATCGAAAAGGGGCTTCCGTTTCAGACTCCATCGGGGAAGATCGAGATCATGTCGACCCAGCTGGCCCAGATCGAGGACTGGACGCGCACCATGTACGGCTATCACATCCCCTCCATTCCGAAATGGATCGAGCCGTTCGAATCACTCAACAGTCCGAAGACCAGGACGTATCCGTTCCATCTGATTTCTCCCCATCCACGCTGGCGCACCCATTCCATCTTCAACAATATCGGCTGGCTGCGGGAGACCTACGAGCAGGAGGTTACCATCAATGCCTCCGACGCAAAGAAACTGGGAATCAGCAACGGCGATATCGTGGAGGTGTGGAACGATCGTGGAAAAGTGGTGGTTCCGGCCTATGTCACCGAGCGTTGCATGCCGGGTGTACTGGTCATCTATGAAGGTGTCTGGATGGATCTGGATGAAAATGGCGTCGACCGTGCCGGCAACCCCGATTTTCTCACCCTCGACGAACCGAGTCCGGCCGGTGCGTTTGCCTACAATACGGTGCTCTGCAATATCAAGAAGACGGATCTGAACCACAGACCCGGCTGGGACAAGCTGGCGACTTCCCGTGCCCACGTCTTCCGGCGTGACTACTGATGGCAGCAGGTCTGGAGGACAGGAACATGGCTGAACAGAAAGAGAAAGACAGCAGCAGGATCAAGGAAGCGGTCAAGCGGCGCAAGCGCGAGACCTACACACCGGTCAAGCCGGAGATGCAGCTGGGTTTCGTGCACAACAATGTGGACTGTATCGGTTGCCGTGCCTGTGAGATGGCATGCAAGGACAAGAATGGTCTGCCGCCAGGACCGCGCTTCAGACGCGTGCAATATATCGAAGGCGGAACCTATCCCGATGTGTTCGCCTACAAGGTGAACATGTCATGCAACCATTGTGCGGAACCCGCATGTCTCCCAACCTGTCCCACCGGTGCCATTTTCAAGCGCAAGAAGGATGGTATCGTCGATATCGACTCCACCCTCTGCATCGGCTGCCGTCGTTGCGAGGCGGCCTGTCCGTTCGGCGCGCCCCAGTTCGATCCGATGGAGAACATCGTCAAGAAATGCAACCTGTGTGTCGATGAGATCGACGCCGGACGCAAGCCCTACTGTGTGATGGCATGCATGATGCGGGTACTGGATATCGGTCCGATCGACAGGATCTGGGATGGGGGTCTGGAGACCGTTGCGGTGGGGCCCCACGACGAGGTGGTGCGGCAGGTGAAGAACATGGCCGACATCGAACTCACCCATCCATCGATCGGCTTCGTCGCCCACAGCAAGGGCAAGGTCAAATGAGTGTTGCCGCAACCGGAACAGCGGATGACACCGTCGATCTGGAACAGTTCTTTGCTGTTGTAGCGGAGGATCTGGCGCTGCTCTCGACGCTTCATGAAAGGGAACCGGATGGGGAGCTGATCCAGACACTCAGGGAGATCGGATTTCCCCGGGAATTGGGCCTGAGACTCTGCTCGAAGGAGGCCCTCGAGGCGCAACGGGTGGTGGCTGCTGCCCTTGCTGCCATGCCCGGGGAGCCGGGCCCGGCGGTACTGGACGAGCTGGCGGCGGACTACGCCTCCATCTACCTGACCCACCGGATCAAAGCGTCGCCGGAAGAGTCGGTGTGGGTTCACGAGGAGCACCTGACCCATCAGGAGAGCATGTTCCAGGTGCGTGCCTGGTATGCCCGTTACGGGGTGGGTACCCCGGACTGGCGCATTCGGCCCGATGATCATCTGGCACTGCAACTGGAGTTCATCTCCCTGTTGCTGGCCGGAGTGAAGGGAAGGGAGCGCCTGGAGGAGGTTGCCCGTTTCATGGACGAACATCTGCTGCGTTGGCTGGGGGACTTCAGCCGCCGGGTGGCTACCCGCTGCGCCACCCCCTATTTCGCCGGGGTCGCGATGCTGACCGACAGGTATTGTGAAGAGCTGCGTGACCTGCTCGCCGGGATCCTGCAACAACCCCGACCGTCTCCGCAGGAGATCGAGGAACGGATGAATCCCCGTTCCGGAAAAGCCGAACCGGTACCGGTGAAGTTTGTCCCCGGCATTGGACCGGCTGTCTGAACCAGACCCACACTGAACAGATCCGCGTAGCGCCTGACGGCGCCGGCGGACAACCGACCGGAGGAGGAGGGAATGAGAAGAACGAAAACCAAGAGTTCACTGCTGTTCTGTCTACTGCTGACCGGGTCCCTGGGGCTGGCAGGGTCCGCAGCGGCCGGTGATGCAGCTGCCGGCAAGGCGATATACGATGGCAAGGGCGCCTGTGCCAGTTGCCATGGACTCAAGGGCGCCGGCGATGGTGCGGCGGCTGCCGCCCTCAATCCGAAACCGGCCAGCTTTGCGTCAGGGAGCTTCCGCTTCGATACCGACGGTGATGGCAAGACGGGCACCGATGCGGACCTGGTCAACGTCATTCGCCATGGTGGCGCAAAGTATGGAGGCAATCCTGCGATGCCGCCGCGCGCCGACCTCAGTGACGACGAGGTTGCGTCGCTGATCGCCTATATCCGGTCATTGAAGAAATAGCCGCCCGGACGGCCGGGAGGAGACTACGGTACCGAATCAACCCCGCTGTATCGCCGATCGCTGCGTCCACTCCCTGCTGGAGGTTGCGCGGTGCCGTGCCTGCGTCGATGCCTGCCCGCGTCATGCCTGGGTGCTGGACGATCGGTCGCTGGGCCTGGATCAGGTGGCCTGTGATGGCTGCGGTCTGTGTCGCCCCGCCTGCCCCGAGGGTGCGATCGACATACCGTTGCCGGTAGCGGTGGTCAGCGCCGGAACGGAGGAGCTGGCTTTCGCCGCCTGTGAATACAGTGATGCCCGCAGCGGGGCCGGGTCGCTGCCGTGCGTCCATGCCATCGGCTGGCAGGAGATCCTGCAGCTGTACCGGCGCGGGGTGCGGCGGCTCGTCGCCTGTTCCGCTGGCTGCGACGACTGTCCCCGTGGCGGCGCCATGCGGCTGGATTCACGCATCGAAGCCCTGAACCGGGCGTTGGCGGCAGCGGGTGGCGAGACCATGGAGTTGCTGTGGACCTTCGCCGCCGAATGGGAACGCCGGATGGGACGGTCGCGGAAGCAGCCGTCCGGGCCGGTACTGGACCGGCGCGGGTTTCTGCGTGCCCTCTCCGGCACCACCGCGGAAGAGAACGCCCCGGTGTCGCTGCTGTTCGGCCGCGAGTCGGCCCGGTTTCAACCTCCCGGCC
The DNA here is from genome assembly GCA_011051715.1 of Sedimenticola thiotaurini. Taxonomy (GTDB): domain Bacteria; phylum Pseudomonadota; class Gammaproteobacteria; order Chromatiales; family Chromatiaceae; genus HyVt-443. The sequence continues at coordinate 6,402 of DRKP01000035.1, forward strand.
GGACCCTGTCCGCCATCACCGCCGGAATCGTGCCCTGGTCCCCCTGGATCGATGCCAGTCGCTGCAACGGCTGCGACGCCTGCATCCGGGTATGTCCCCACGGTGCGCTCCTGCTGGAAAGGGGAGCGGATGGAATGCGCTATCGCCTGGTCCCGGAGGAGTGCACCGGCTGCAGTCTGTGTGTCGATCTCTGTGACCGGGACGTGATGCGGATCCGGGAATGGGATTCGGCCTCTCTCCGGACCCTGCCTCTCGGGGAACGGGTGTGCCGTGTCTGCGGTGTCCCTTTCCACGAGCCCGAACCGTTACCGGAGACGGCTGAACCACGCTGCCGCATCTGTCGGCGGAAACAGGGTCGCGGTAACCTCTACCAGGTGCTGTAGCCCCCTTCGCCGACGATTCCGGATGCAGTCCCGGGATCCCCCGCCACGCCCTCTCTTCCCCGCCCTGAAGCTTCCGCGGAATCGATCTGCAGCCGCTCTCCTGCCGGCCCCTCCTGGCCAATCGCCGCACATTTCCGCGGGCATGCTGCGAACCTCCATCGGGACTAAAGTTCCCGTCTCCCGGGTCGCTAGCCTGTCACAACAGTAACGATCCGTGGTTGCTGCGGGGCGCAGTCCCCGGGCCACCCGGATCCCAGTCCATGACCACTCGGGGTCAGCCTGCCGATCAGGAGAAACAACTATGGCAAGCATTCTTGCAGTCGACGATTCCGCTTCCATGCGCCAGATGGTCGCCTTCACCCTGAAGGGCGCGGGCTACGATGTGATCGAGGCGGCGGACGGGGTGGAGGCCCTGAACATCGCCAAGTCGAAGGGTGTCAACCTGGTCATCACCGATGTGAACATGCCCAACATGGACGGCATCAGCCTGATCAAGCAGCTCCGTGCCCTGCCCAGTTACCGCTTTACGCCCCTGCTGATGCTGACCACCGAATCCGGCCAGGACAAGAAGCAGCAGGGAAAGGCGGCCGGTGCCACCGGCTGGATCGTCAAGCCATTCAACCCCGACCAGCTTCTGAATACGGTGAAAAAGGTTCTGGGCTGATCCCGGATTCCGCTCCAGCGGCAGACGGGTACCGGGGGAGGGCGGCATGTCCATCGACATGGAACAGTTTCATCAGGTCTTCTTCGAAGAGAGCTTCGAGGGCCTGGAGGTGATGGAGGCCGGCTTGCTGCGCATGGACGGCGGTGCCGTCGATGACGAGGAGATCAACGCCATCTTCCGTGCCGCCCACTCCATCAAGGGTGGCAGCGGAACCTTCGGCTTTACCGAGGTGGCCGATTTCACCCACGTGATGGAGACCCTGCTCGACGAGATGCGGGATGGTCGCCGTCCGGTGACACCGAACACGGTTCAGGTCCTGCTGCGTTCGGTGGACGTGCTGCGGGAGATGCTGACCGCCACCCGGGAAGGCGCGTCGCCGGACCCGGAGCAGGTAAGGATCCAGCAGGCCGAGCTGGAGTCGGTCCTGGCATCCCCTGGCACCGCACCCCCGGAGGCATCCGTGGATGCTGCCCCGGAATCGCGGGAACAGGCCCCGGAAGCGGCCGGTTGGCACATCGTGTTTCGTCCCCATCCCCACATGATGCGTACCGGCAACGACCCCCTGCGCATCATCCGTGAACTGGCGGAACTCGGTGACCTGCAGGTCACCGGGGACGTCTCCCTGCTGCCCCCTTTCAGCGAGTTCGATCCGGAGGAGTGCTACCTCTCCTGGGATCTGCACCTGGACGCCCCGGTGGACCGGGCCAGGATCGACGAGATCTTCGACTGGGTCGAGGACGACTGCGACCTGGCGATCATGCCGGTGATGATCGACGCCCCCCGGGAGGAGGCGCCGGGGCCCGACCAATCCCGGCTCTCCGCCGTATCGCCCCCGGCGGAGCGGCGCGTGGGCGAACGACGTTCGCCGGAGCCGCGGCGCAGGCAGGAGCGCCGCTCCGGTCAGGCCTCCCCTTCCAGCTCCATCCGCGTCGACATCGGCAAGATCGACGCCCTGATCAACATGGTCGGCGAACTGGTGATCACCCAGTCCATGCTCAGCCTGCTGGGGGACGATTTCCATATGGGACAGCTGGGCCGCCTGCGCGACGGTCTGGCGCAACTCGACCGCCATACCCGGGAGCTGCAGGAGAGCGTGATGCAGATCCGCATGCTGCCGATCAGCTTCACCTTCAGTCGCTTCCCCCGCCTGGTCCACGATCTCGGGGCCAAGCTCGGCAAGAAGATCGAGCTGAAGATGACCGGTGAGAACACCGAGGTCGACAAGACGGTGATCGAGAAGATCGGTGATCCCCTGGTCCATCTGGTGCGCAACAGCCTGGATCATGGGCTCGAGATGCCGGAAGAGCGGATCGCCGCCGGCAAACCGGAGACCGGAACGGTGGAGCTGAACGCCTACCACAAGGGCGGCAATATCGTCATCGAGATCCGCGACGACGGCCGCGGGCTGGATCGGGACCGGATCCTGGCCAAGGCGTTGGAGCGGGGGCTGGTGCAGGAAGACCACAACCTGACCGACCGGCAGATCCACGAACTCATCTTTCAGCCCGGCTTCTCCACCGCCGAACAGGTCAGCGACGTCTCCGGCCGTGGTGTCGGCATGGACGTGGTACGCAGGAATATCAATGAGCTGGGCGGCAGTATCGAAATCGAGTCGGAACCGGGACAGGGCAGCGCCATCATCATCCGCCTGCCGCTGACCCTGGCGATCCTCGACGGTCAGACCGTTGCCGTCGGCGACGAGACCTACATCGTGCCGCTGATCTCCATCGTCGAATCCATCCAGGTGCGGCGCGAGATGATCCACCTGGTCGCCGGCCGCGGCGAGACCATCCGCCTGCGTGACGACTACCTGCCGGTGATCCGGCTGCACGAGGTGTTCGGCATCGAGAATCCCCGCGCAACCGATCTGGTCGATGGTCTGCTGGTGGTGGTGGAGGGGGAGGGAGGCCAGTTCGGCATCCTGGTGGATGACCTGATCGGCCAGCAGCAGGTGGTGATCAAGTCGCTGGAGGCCAATTACCAGCGCGTGGAAGGCATCTCCGGAGCCACCATCCTCGGTGATGGCTCGGTGGCCCTGATCCTGGACATCCCCGGCGTCCTCCGCCTGGCCGCCGGTGCCGGGGACGTGGACCAACTGCAGCAATCGGCCTGAGTGGCAATGAACGCAGAGAGCACTATCGCACGCAATCACCAGGACACCGGGGGGGCGGAATACCTGTCGTTCCGGCTCGGCGACGAGGGCTACGGCGTGGACATCCTCAAGGTGCAGGAGATCCGCGGCTGGGAGCCGGTCACCCGTGTTCCCAACGCACCCGATTACGTGCGCGGGGTGCTGAATCTGCGGGGCGCCATCGTCCCCGTGTTCGACCTGCGGCGGCGCCTCGGCATGGAGCCGGTTGCCTATGGCAAGGAGACGGTGGTGATCGTGGTGCGGGTGCAGGGCGAGGAGGAGAGCAAGAGCATCGGTCTGGTGGTGGACGCGGTGTCGGACGTGATGCGGGTCACCAGTGATTCCATCCGTGCGACGCCGGAATTCGGCGCGCGCCTGGACACCGGCCTGATCACCGGCATGGTCACGGCGGGAGAGCGCATGGTGATGCTGCTGGACGTGGAGGGACTGCACCAGGCCCAGGCGGCGGATCCAGCGACAGAGGTGGGTGCGGCCTGACTGCCGCCCGACCAGGTACAGACGAGAACAGGGGAGCAGGAGATCGTGAAAATCAACCAACCGGTCACCGATATCGAGAGGCACATGAAGGAGGGCACCATCCTGGTCTCCAAGACCGATCTCAAGGGTGCCATCACCTATTGCAATAAAGACTTCGTCGAGATCAGCGGTTTCGACTACAGCGAACTGCTGGGGAAGAACCACAATATTGTGCGTCACCCGGACATGCCGCCGGAGGCGTTCCAGGACCTGTGGGAGACGGTACAGAGCGGGCGGCCCTGGAGCGGGGTGGTGAAGAACCGCTGCAAGAATGGTGATTTCTACTGGGTCAAGGCCAACGTCACCCCCCTGACCCACAACGGCCGGGTCACCGGATTCATGTCGGTGCGCACGCCCCCCAGCCGGGACGAGGTGATGGCGGCGGAGCGACTCTACCAGGAGATCAACGCCGGCAGGGCCGCTCTGCATCCCCGCGGCATGCGGCGCTGGCTGGCCTCGATCCGTTCTGTCGACGTGCGCTACCTGCTCGGTGGCACGGTGTTCCTCACTGTCGCCTTCTTTGCCGCCATCGCTGCGATGATGCTGGCCGGGGTGCCGCAGTCGTATATCCTCTGGCTGCTGGGGCTGGTCTCCGTCTCCACCCTGGCGTTCGGCCTGCTGCTGACGCGCCACGTCACGCGGCCGATGGAGTACGTGCAGCAGAAACTGGCCCAGATCACCGAGGGCAACTACTTCGACTGGGTGGAGACCGACCGCGACGATGAGATCGGGCGTATGATGCAGGCGCTGAAGTCGACCCAGATCAAGCTGGGATTCGACGTCATGGACGCCCGGGAGAAGGCCCACGAGGCCGCGCGCATCAAGCAGGCGCTGGACAATGTCTCCACGGCAGTGACCGTCTCCGACAGTCACAACACCCTCATCTACATGAACCAGGCGGCCCATGACCGCTTCGATCGGCTGGCCGACGGGATCCGCGAGGACGATCCGGCCTTTACCACCGACAGCCTGATCGGTACCAATCTGGCCGATTTCTTCCCCGACGAGCAGCTGCGCGGGATGTACCAGCGCCAGCTGGAAGAGACCTCCACCACCACGCTGGAGGCGTGGGGCCATACCCTGAAGCTGGTGACCAGTCCGGTCCACGACGCGGATGGGGACTACCAGGGTCGCGTCACCCAGTGGTTCGACATCACCGAAGAGCTGGCGGTGGAGCAGGAGATCGATGCCATCGTTGCCTCGGCCAGGAGTGGCGATCTGTCGAAGCGCATCGAGATGACGGGCAAGGAGGGCTTCTTCCGCCAGCTGGGCACTGGGATCAATGCCCTGATCGATGCCATGGAGAGCGTGTTCGAGGATATCGCCAGGGCGATGAGCGAACTGGCGCGGGGAGACTTGACCAAGCGCATCACCAGCGACTACCAGGGCACCTTCGGGGCGGTGAAGAGCGATGTCAACGAGACCATGGAAAACCTGGAGAAGATCATCTCCCAGCTGCGCGAGGCCGGAAGCGTGATCAACACCGCAGCGGACGAGATATCCGCCGGCAACAACAATCTCTCTGCCCGAACCGAGCAGCAGGCCAGCGCCCTGGAGCAGACCGCCTCCAGCATGGAGGAGCTGACCAGCACGGTGAAGAACAACGCCGACAACGCCCAGCAGGCCAACCAGCTGGCGGCCAGCGCGCGACAGGCGGCGGAGAAGGGTGGCGAGGTGGTCAGTCAGGCAGTGCAGGCGATGGACGCGATCAACGAGGCCAGCAACAAGATCGCCGAGATCATCGGCGTGATCGACGAGATCGCCTTTCAGACCAACCTGCTGGCGCTGAATGCCTCGGTCGAGGCGGCGCGGGCCGGCGAGCAGGGCCGCGGCTTCGCCGTCGTCGCCACCGAGGTGCGCAACCTGGCCGGGCGCAGTGCCACCGCGGCGAAGGAGATCAAGGAGCTGATCCAGGACAGTGCCGGCAAGGTGCAGACGGGGGCCGCTCTGGTCAACGAATCGGGCACCACCCTGGAGGAGATCGTAACCGGGGTGAAGAAGGTGGGCGACATCATTTCCGAGATTGCCGCCGCCAGCCAGGAGCAGTCTGCCGGTATCGACCAGGTGAACCAGGCGGTCACCAGCATGGACGAGGCGACCCAGCAGAATGCCGCGCTGGCCGAACAGACCTCGGCGGCATCGGCCTCCATGAGCGAGAAGGCGCGCGAGATGGAGCAGCTGATCAGTTTCTTTACCGTTACCGGCGGCGCGGGCATGGCGAGGGCGCCGGAAGAGGCCGGCACGGCGGCTGTGCAACCGGCTGTGGTGGCTGCCGCGGCGCCGCCGCCCCGGGCCGCCGTGGCCGCGGCAGCAACGGCGCCCGTTGCGCTGGCCGAGGACGACGGAGACGAGTGGGAGGAGTTCTGATCCTGCGGCAGCGATGGGGTCAGGACGATGGCCCCATGTGAACGGGGCGATGGGACAACAGCGGCCGAAAAGGTGGCGGATGTGGTGAACCAGAGATGAAGATCAATGAGCCGGTAACCGATGTCGAGATCCCGATGCAGGAGGACAGCGTCATCGTCTCCAAGACGGATCTGAAGGGGATCATCACCTACTGCAACCATACCTTCGTGGAGATCAGTGGCTACAGCGAGGCCGAGCTGATCGGACGGAACCACAACATCGTGCGCCATCCCGACGTGCCGGCCGCGGCGTTCCAGGACCTCTGGGATACCATCCGCGCCGGCCGGCCCTGGATCGGTATCGTCAAGAACCGCGCCAAGAGCGGCGATCACTACTGGGTCAAGGCCAACGTGATCCCGGTGCAGAGAGATGGCCAGATCGTCGAGTACATGTCGGTGCGAACCAAGCCGACGCGGCAGGAGATCGAGCAGGCGGAGCAGCTCTACCGCAGCATCAACAGCGGCACCTTCAAAGGGGACCGGTGGCTGGTCCGCTGGCGGAAGCGGTTCACCGACCTGCCCCTGCGCTGGAAATTCGCCGCCGGTACGGTGCTGGCAACCCTGGCGGTAACGATTGCCGCTGCATGGCTGGCTGCGGCCACCGGCAGCGGGGGTTGGCAGCTGCCGCTGACCGCGGCCACGGTCTCGGTGCTGCTGGGGGGGCTCTGCTGGCTGGGGCTGAAGCGGGTGGTGCTGAAGCCGCTGCAGTTCACCATCGATCAGCTGCGGCGTATCAGCGAGGGACACTACTATGACGAGATCGGTTTCCAGCGCGGCGACGAGTTGGGCGATCTCCTGCGCGGGCTGAAGACCATGCAGGTGCGTCTCGGCTTCGAGGTGAACGAGGCGCGCGAGCGGGCGGACCAGGCGCAGCGGATCAAGACCGCCCTGGACAACGTCTCCAGCAGCGTGATGATGGCCGACAACGACGGCACCATCATCTACATGAACCGGACCGTCGAGGATCTGTTCCGGGAGGCGGAAGAGGACATCCGCAAGGATCTCCCCGGCTTCGATGCCGGGCGCCTGCTCGGCGCCAGCATCGACACCTTTCACCGTGACCCGGGACACCAGCGGCGCCTGCTCGCGGCACTGCAGGGCACCTTTGATTCCCAGATCGAGATCGGCGGCCGCACCCTGCGCATCGTTGCCAATCCGGTGGTCAACGAGGCCGGGGAACGGCTGGGATCGGCGGTGGAGTGGACCGACCGCACCGACGAGGTGGCGGTGGAGCGGGAAGTGGAAGAGATCGTCAGCGCCGCCCGCGCCGGTGATCTGGGCCGGCGCATCCGGCTGGAGGACAAGGAGGGCTTCTACCGGCGCCTGGGGAGTGGTGTCAACGAACTGCTGGACACCCTGGGAATGGTCTTCGACGACATCGCCAGCGTCATGGGACGACTCGCCCGTGGCGACCTGTCCCGTCCGATCGAGCGCGACTACCAGGGCATGTTCGCCATGGTCAAGGACGACATCAACGAGTCCCTGCAGCATCTGAAGGAGATGGTGATACGGCTGCGCAACGCCGCCGACGAGGTGAATACCGCCTCCAACGAGATCGCCGCCGGCAACAACAATCTGTCGGCGCGCACCGAACAGCAGGCCAACTCCCTGGAGGAGACTGCCTCCAGCATGGAGGAACTGACCAGCACGGTGAAGAACAACGCCGACAATGCCCAGCAGGCCAACCAGCTGGCCGCCAGTGCCCGCGAAACGGCGGAGCGCGGTGGCAACGTGGTCCAGCGGGCGGTGGATGCGATGGAGGCGATCAACCGCTCCAGCAACCGCATCGCCGAGATCATCGGGGTGATCGACGAGATCGCCTTCCAGACCAACCTGCTGGCGCTGAACGCATCGGTCGAGGCGGCGCGCGCCGGCGAGCAGGGGCGTGGTTTCGCCGTCGTCGCCACCGAGGTGCGCAACCTGGCCGGGCGCAGCGCCACCGCGGCGAAGGAGATCAAGGAGTTGATCCAGGACAGCGGTACCAAGGTACGGGCGGGAACCGAACTGGTCAACGAGTCGGGAGAGAGCCTGGTGGAGATCGTCACCGGGGTGAAGAAGGTGGGCGACATCGTCTCCGAGATCGCCGCCGCCAGCCAGGAGCAGTCGATCGGCATCGATCAGGTCAACCGGGCCGTCACCAGCATGGACGAGGCGACGCAGCAGAACGCGGCGCTGGCTGAACAGACCTCCGCCGCCTCCAGTGCCCTGAACGAAAAGGCGCGCGAGATGGAGGCGTTGATGGGCTACTTCCGTACTGAACCGAAGCCGGGCGAGGATGGCGCCAGCGTCGATTTCTTCAAGGCCCGGCTGGCGCACATGGCGTGGCGCATGCGTATCCGCGACTTTCTCGATGGCAGGGTCACCCTGAGCGAGGAGGAGGCGGTGTCGCACCGCCACTGCGCCCTCGGCAAGTGGCTCTATTCCACCGGCCTGGACAGTTATGGCAACCACGCCGAGATGCAGGAGCTGGAGCCGGAGCACGAGCGGTTGCACGCGGTGATCCGCGAGATCGTGACGCTGAAGAACAGTGGCCGGTCAGAGCAGGCCGAGGATCGCTTCGCGGAGATCGAGGCCCTGTCGGAACGGATCGTCGCCCTGCTCAAGGGGCTGGAACGAAAGGTCGGATGAGGCGGAGGCGGCATGGGCGCAGTGGTGCAGGAGGACGGTATGGAACAGCAGGCGACGGGCCAGTACCTCAGTTTCAGCCTGGGCGGTGAGGAGTACGGCGTGGACATCCTCAAGGTCCGGGAGATCAAGGGGTGGGAGCCGGTGCGCCCGCTGCCCGATACCCCACCCTATATCCGTGGGGTGATGGACCTGCGCGGTCTGGTGGTGCCGATCATAGATCTGCGCAGCCGTTTCGGGCTGGAGCGCGCCGACTGCACGGCGACCACGGTGATCATCGTCCTCGCATCCCGGATCGGGGAGCGCCAGGTGATCGCTGGCGTCGTGGTGGACAGTGTGTCGGACGTGCTGGACCTGGACAGCAGCGCCATCCGCTCCGCTCCGGACCTGGGTGCGGAGATCGACGTCGGCTATATCCACGGCATGGTCACCCTGCCGGAACGCATGGTGGTGCTGCTGGACGTGGAGGCGCTGCTGGATCCCGCGACCCTGGCCATGGAGGTGGCGGAAGGGAGGGCCCGGCAATGACGGTGCCGGTACAGCAAGCGATGGATGACGCTCCTGCGGCCAACGCCGGACAGCCGGCCGACGATGCCTCCGTGCTGGATCTGGGCAGCTGTCTCACCATCGCCGAGGTGGGCGAACTGGGGGCGCGGATGGTGCATGTGTTCGACCGTGGTGCCGAGGTGGTGCTGGAGGGCGGGGAAATCGAACAGATCGACGGCGCCGGCATCCAGTTGCTCGCCGCATTGATGAAGGAGGCGGCCCGGCGGCAGCAGCGGGTGCGCTGGGCGGCCGGTTCCCCGGTGGTGGAAGAAGCGGCACGCCAGCTGGGTCTGGCGGAGCTGCTGCAGCTGCCGCGGGAACAGTGAGTGGTGAACCGGTCATCGATTCGCGCAGCGACGGTGATTCCGGCTCCGGTTGGCAGTAACGGAACATCGGGGTGGCACGGACAGTGGACGGCAACGGTCGGCAGGGACAGGGCATGCAGCAGAAGGTGAGGGAGTTTCCCTTTACCCGGCGTGATTTCGACTACCTGCGCAAGGTGTCGAACGAGCGTACCGGAATCGTGGTCGGCGACGACAAGTTCGACATGTTCTATTCGCGCCTGTCACGGCGGGTACGCCGGTTGGGCCTGCGCAGCTTCGCCGAATACTGCGACCTGATCCGTAACGAGACCAGGGATGACGAGGTGCTGGAGCTGGTCAATGCCATCACCACCAACCTCACCGCCTTCTTCCGCGAGAACCATCACTTCGACTATCTCGCCGCTACCGTGTTGCCGGAGCTGATGCGGCGCAACGCGGCGACTCGGCGCATACGTATCTGGTCCGCCGGCTGCTCCACCGGGGAAGAGCCCTATTCCCTCGCCATCACCCTGCGGGAGAACCTGCCGCAGGGCTGGGATGGACGCATACTGGCCACCGATATCGACACCAGCGTGCTGGAGCGGGCGGCGGCGGCAGTGTATCCGGTGGAGCGGGTGAAGGGCATCCCCATGACCCGGTTGAAGCGCTGGTTCCTGCGAGGCAGGAACACCCGCTCGGGGATGGTACGGCCGAAGCCGGAGATCCGCCGGCTGGTCCGCTTCGAACAGCTGAACCTGATGCAGCCATGGTCGCTGGAAGAGCCCATGGACGTGATCTTCTGCCGCAACGTGATCATCTATTTCGACAAGGAGACCAAGCGGCGGCTGGTGGATCGCTATGCCGACAGCCTGCACCCTCATGGTTACCTGTTCATCGGCCACTCGGAATCCCTGTTCAAGCTGACCGACCGGTTCCAGCTGATCGGCAACACCGTCTACCGGCGTCAGGAGTGACGGCCATGGCGCTGTCGAAAAGGAGTGTCGGGCTGCCACCACCAGTGCCCGGGTTCGAGCGGATCAACCGCTATTGGGACAGAAAGCTGGCGCTGCCCGCGGCCAAGATCCTGCCCGGGGAATACTATGTCACCCGGGATGACGAGATGATCACCACAGTGCTCGGATCCTGCGTCTCCGCCTGCATCCGGGACCGGGTCTTCGGTATCGGCGGTATGAACCATTTCATGCTGCCCGAGTCGGAGCACGGCGGCTGGGGCACGGCGACCGATCCGACCAGCACCGCGACGCGGTACGGAAACTACGCCATGGAGCACATGATCAACGAGATCCTGAAACTGGGTGGCCATCGCCGCAACCTGGAAGTGAAGCTCTTCGGCGGTGGCCGGATCATCAACAATACCTCGGACGTGGGTGCCCGCAACATCGACTTCGTCCGCAGTTACCTGGAGACCGAGGGCCTGCCGGTGGTGGGTGAGGATCTGGGAGGCATCCATCCACGCAGGATCCAGTATTTCCCACGCAGCGGCCGGGCCCGGGTGAAGAAGCTCAGGCATCTGCACGACACCAGGGTGATCGAACGCGAACAGGCCTACCGCAGGGACCTGGAGCAGGCGCCGGTCGCCGGTGAGGTGGAGCTGTTCTGAAATGAGCACGAAAGTACTGGTGGTGGATGATTCGGCGCTGGTGCGCCAACTGTTGACCGAAATCCTCGATTCCGCGCCGGACCTCGAGGTGGTGGGTACGGCGGTGGATCCCTATGCGGCGCGGGAGAAGATCAAGAAGCTGAACCCGGATGTGGTCACCCTGGACGTGGAGATGCCGCGTATGGATGGCATCACCTTTCTCGGCAATCTGATGCGCCTGCGGCCACTGCCGGTGGTGATGATCTCGTCCCTGACGGAACAGGGGGCGGACGTGACCCTGCGGGCACTGGAACTGGGGGCGGTGGACTTCATCGCCAAGCCGAAGCTGGATGTGGCCCGCGGGCTGCAGGACTACGCCGACGAGATCGTGGCCAAGGTCCGGTCCGCGGCTTCGGCGCGGGTGCGGCCGCTGCAGCGCCGGCCGGCAAAGACGGCGGTGGCCCCGGTGGCGGAGAAGTTGTCGGCGGACGCGGTACTGGCCCCTGCAGGGGGTGGCCGCCACTTCCGCACCACCGATCGCATCATCGGCATCGGTTCCTCGACCGGCGGCACCGAGGCGATCAAGGAGGTGCTGGCGGCGCTGCCCCCGGACATGCCCGGGATTGTCATCTCCCAGCACATCCCGGAGGCCTTCAGCGGTCCCTTTGCCGCCCGCGTGAACAGCCAGAGTCCGCTGACGGTGGTGCAGGCCGACGACGGACAGCAGGTCCTTCCCGGGCATGCCTATATCGCACCGGGCAACCGCCACCTCGTGGTGCAGCGCGACGGTGCCCGCTACGTGTGCCGCCTGAACGACGGTCCGCCGGTGAACCGGCACAAGCCCTCGGTGGATGTGATGCTGCGCTCCCTGGCCCAGAATGCCGGGCCCAATACCATCGGCGTGATGCTGACCGGAATGGGTGACGACGGCGCCTCCGGCATGGGGGAGGTGAAGGAGTCTGGCGGCACCACGCTGGCCCAGGATGAGAAGAGCAGCGTGGTCTGGGGAATGCCCGGGGAGGTGGTGAAACGGGGATTCGCCGACGAGGTGCTGCCCCTGGGACGGATTGCGGGACGCCTGGTCCAGTTGTCCAGAGGGCAATGATGGCAGGAATCGGGAGGTATCAATCCGCTAACCCAATATGCCGGGTTGATAAAGAAAGCAGCCGCCGGGCCGCTATTCTTGTGCGACATCGGGGCCCGTCATCGGGGGTGTGCGGAAACAGGTGAACGACGTGGAAGTTCTCGTGAAGAAACGGTTTTGGTTCCTCCTGGCCACCAGCCTGGCGCTGACGATCCTTGCCTGGCTGGTGCAGGATTCGGCGGCGACGGCAGGCTGGATGGCATCGATCACTCTGCTGTGGCTGGCATCTGCATGGTACGGAAAGGGGCAGGAACAGGAACAGAATGAGCAGAGCACGGGCGGGGACGGACTGGCCGACGAGGTGTTTGGCCTGGCCACCGACATGGAGCGACTGGTGGAAGGTGCATCGGGCAGGATTCGTGATGACCTCGTTCAGATCCGTACCCTGGTCAACGATGCGGTGGCCACCCTGCAGCAGTCGTTCCACGGACTCAACGATCTCTCCATGTCACAGCGGCAGCTGGTGGTCTCCATGATCGAGAAGTCCCACCAGGAGTACAGCGACGGGGAGGAGGGTTTCAGCTTCGGGCAGTTCGCCGAGGAGACCGACCGGGTCCTGCGCTTCTTCGTCGATCATGTGGTCGAGACCAGCGCGGACAGCATGCAGATGGTGGAGCAGATCGACGATATGGCGGCACAGATGGACAAGGCGGAGGCCCTGCTCAACGATGTCAAGGCGATCGCCGACCAGACCAATCTGCTCGCCCTCAATGCCGCCATCGAGGCGGCCCGGGCCGGTGAGGCGGGGCGTGGTTTCGCCGTGGTGGCGGAAGAGGTCCGTGCCCTGTCCCAGCGCTCCGATCGCTTCAACGACGAGATCCGTGACGTGATCCACGGTTCCCGCAGCAATATCGACAGCGCACGGCAGACGGTGTCGCGCCTGGCCTCCAAGGACATGAGTTTCGCCATCCACTCCAAATCCAAGGTCGACCAGATGATGGAGCAGGTCGGCAGGATGAACCAGGAGACGGAACAACGGCTGGGCGAGGTCTCGTCCATCGTCGACGGCATCAACCGTGGTGTGGGGGATGCGGTGCGCTCGCTGCAGTTCGAGGACATCGTGAACCAGCTGTCCAGCTACACCGAGCGTCACCTGGACCGTCTCAATGGACTGTTCGACGAGCTCGACCGGGGATTGCAACAGCTCAAGCCGGTGGCCGGAGATCCGGTCGCATGCCGGGAGCAGGTGGCCGGACTGCGGCTGCAGCTGGCCCGGCTGCAGGCACAGCAGGAAGAGCAGGACCACAAGCCGGTGGAGCAACAGACCATGTCGGAAGGGGACGTGGAGCTGTTCTAGGACTCGGCACAGGCCTTGGCGTGGACAATCCGCCTGGCCGGCGGGACGATGACAAGGTGCATGTTTCGATGTTTCCCAGGGGAGAGAAGAGATGACCATTACCAGCAACCGGTCGAGCGATGGGCGCGAACTGACCATCGGCGTCGAAGGGCGCTTCGATTTCTCCAGCCATCAGTCGTTCCGCGAGGCCTGCAGCCAGGGGGACCCGGAGCGGACCCGTTTCATCATCGACCTGAGTCGTACCGACTATGTCGACAGCTCCGCACTGGGCATGTTGCTGCTGTTGCGCCAGCGCACCGGTGGTGGCCGTGACCGGATCAGGTTGCGCGGCTTTGGCCCTGAAGTCCGCAGGATCTTCGAGATTTCCCACTTCGACCAGTTGTTCGACATGGAACCGGCCCCGTAGGGCTGGTCCGTGCAGATACCCAGCTGCCGTTTCATTTGCCACAGAGGTGTTCTATGAGCATAACCTTCACCGAGTCGGACAACCGTCGCGAGGTGGTGATCCACGTCGCCGGGCGTTTCGATTTCTCCTGCCACCAGGAGTTCGTGCGTGGCTACAAGGAGTATCCCAAGGGGGAGAAAAGTTTCGTGGTCGATCTCTCCAGCACCGAATACATGGACAGCTCGGCGATGGGAATGCTGCTGCAGCTGCGGGAGTATGCGCACCGGGACGGTGGCGTCTCGCTGGTGAACGGCAGGGAAGGGGTGCTGGAGATTCTGCGCATCGCCAACTTCGACCGCCTGTTCCGGATCGCCTGAACGGGACCGCCCGATGCGGTGGTCCCCCCGATTGCCATTTGTCCCGTCAGTTGCTGTAATCACTGTCTCTTCACAGATGCACGGACGAAACCAGATCCAATGCAGCTTCTCCCGGTGATCCTGTCGGGCGGCGCCGGCACCCGCCTGTGGCCGCTTTCCCGCGAGGCCTACCCAAAGCAGTTTCTGCCCCTGGCCGGTTCCGAGAGCCTGCTGCAGGCCACTGTCGGCCGGCTCGACCAGCTGCCGCGGCGGGATCCCTCTGCCGCCGTGCTCCCCCCCTTCGTGGTCTGCAACGAGGAGCACCGCTTCCTGGTGGCGGAACAGTTCCGCCGGATGGAGCGGGAGCCCGGCGCCATCCTGCTGGAACCGGTCGGCCGCAATACCGCTCCGGCCCTCTCCCTCGCCGCACAGATGGCCCTGTCGCAGGGTGAGGACCCGCTGCTGGTGGCCATGCCTGCGGATCACCTGGTCGGCGATCAGGCGGTATTCCTGCAGCAGGTCGCCGAGGGCGCGCGGCTGGCGGAGACGGGCCGGGTGGTGACCTTCGGTATCGTTCCCACCGGTCCGGAGACCGGTTACGGCTATATCCGCAAGGGCCGGCCGGTGGCGGATGCCGCCACAGCGGCCGACCTCGACGCCTTCGTCGAGAAGCCCGACCTGGAGACCGCGACCGCCTACCTGCAGAGCGGCGACTATCTCTGGAACAGCGGTATCTTCCTGCTGCGCGCTTCCCTGTGGATGGAGCTGCTGGAGCGTTTCCGCCCCGATATCGCCGCCGCCTGCCGCCAGGCCTTCGAGCAGGGGCGGGCGGACGGCGATTTCTTCCATGCCGGTGAAGAGGCCTTCGCGGCCTGTCCGTCGGACTCGATCGACTATGCGGTGATGGAGCGTATCGCCGGCAGCGGCGACGATACCGCGCAGGCGGTGGTATTGCCCCTGGACGCCGGCTGGTCCGATGTCGGTGCCTGGTCGGCCCTGTGGGAGGTGAGCCCGCGGGACGACAACGGCAACGCCACCGAGGGCGATGTCTTCACCCACCGGGCGAACGACAATCTGCTGATCGCCCGGCACCGGATGCTGGCGGTGGTCGGGGTCGACAACCTGGTGGTGGTGGAGACCCCGGATGCAGTGCTGGTCCTGGACAAGAACCAGGCACAGGAGGTGAAGGAGGTGACCCGGTTCCTGCAGGAACAGGGTCGGGACGAACACCGTTTCCACAGCCGGGTACACCGTCCCTGGGGCAACTTCGAACCGATCGATGCGGGCGGCCGCTACCAGGTCAAGCGGCTGACGGTGAACCCGGGGGCCTCCATTTCGCTGCAGATGCATCACCACCGGGCGGAACACTGGATCGTGGTGAGGGGGACGGCCAGGGTGACGCGGGACGGCGAGACCGTGCTGCTGACCGAGAACCAGTCCACCTACATCCCGGTCGGGACCACACACCGGCTGGAGAATCCCGGCCAGATTCCGCTGGAGATCATCGAGGTACAGTCGGGCAGCTACCTGGGAGAGGACGACATCGTCCGCTTCGAGGATATCTACAACCGCACCACCGGTGACTGAGCCGCCGGATGCCGGCGGGATCCCCACCGGCCCGGCTGGAAAGCACTGGCGATTTCCCCTATTCTTCCCGCTTTCTTTCCCCCGGACGGATCATCATGGGTTTCAAATGCGGCATCGTCGGCCTGCCCAACGTGGGCAAGTCCACCCTGTTCAATGCCTTGACGCAGGCCACCATCGCGGCAGAGAACTACCCCTTCTGCACCATCGATCCCAACGTCGGCGTGGTGCCGCTGCCGGATCCGCGGCTGGACGTGATCGCCGACATCGTCCGGCCCCAGCGGGTGGTCCCCACCACCATGCAGTTCGTCGATATCGCAGGGCTGGTTGCCGGCGCATCCAG
>DRKP01000036.1 GCA_011051715.1 Sedimenticola thiotaurini
TGGAGCCGCTGAAGCGGTTCGAGGCGCAGCTGTCCGGCGCCCTGGTCACCGGCGTGGACACCCGCGGCAAGGCGATGCTGACCCGCTTCGGCAACGGCCTGACCATCTACAGCCACAACCAGCTCTACGGCCGCTGGTACCTGGTACCGCGGGGGGAGACGCCGCAGGTGAAGCGCCAGCTGCGGCTGGCGATCCACACCCGGCGCCACTCCGCCCTGCTCTACAGCGCCTCGGAGATCCAGGTGCTGACGCCGGCGCAGGAGGCGGCCCATCCGTTCCTCTCCCGCCTCGGACCCGACGTGCTGGACCCGGCCACCACCCCCGCCCTGGCACTGGAGCGGCTGCGCCAGCGCCGCTTCTCCCGGCGGCGCCTGGGTGCACTGCTGACGGACCAGGGCTTCGTCGCCGGCCTGGGCAACTATCTGCGCTGCGAGATCCTGTTCCTGGCCGGCCTGGCGCCGTCACAACGGCCGGTCGACTGCGGGCCGGAACGGCTCGAATCCCTCTCCCGGCTGCTGCTGGAGCTGCCCCGCCGCTCGTTCAGGACCGGCGGCATCACCAACGATCCGGACGCGGCCCGGGCACTGATGGAGAACGGCGCCAGCTTCGAACAGGCCCGCTTCCACCTGTTCCGCCGTGCCGGTCTGCCCTGCTACCGCTGCGGCACGCCGATCGAGAGGATCAGCGCCGGCGGCCAGGCCTGCTACGTCTGCCCCCGCTGCCAGCCGGGGCGGCCGGCCTGACGCGGTGGCGGCGCCGGGTTCAGTTTCCCCCCGGTGCGCCGATCACCCCCATACAACCCCAGGGAAGAGCAGGATGATTCCAGCCGTGATCGACATCGAGGCCTCCGGATTCGGCCCGGACAGCTACCCCATCGAGGTGGGCGTGGTGATGCCGGACGGCTCCCGGCACTGTTACCTGGTGCGGCCGGAGCCGGAATGGACCTTCTGGTCACGGCAGGCGGAGAGGGTGCACGGTATCCCGCGCCAGCGGCTGCTGCAGCGCGGCCACAGCGTCACCGAGGTGGCGCGCCTGCTCAACCGGCTGCTGGCGGACAGCACCGTCTACAGCGACGCCTGGGGTCACGACCTCTCCTGGATCGGCAAGCTCTACGACGCCGCCGGCGTACGCCAGCTGTTCCGCCTGGAGAGCCTGCGCCGGCTGCTCACCGAGGAGCAGGCCGCCCGCTGGCACCCGACCAAGGAGGCGGTGCTGCGGCAGACCCGGCTGGAACGCCACCGGGCCAGCGCCGACGCCATGATCCTGCAGCTCACCTGGAAGCGGATCAGCCTGCCCGCTGCCGCCGGCGCCGCGACGCCGCAGCAGCCGTAAGCCGGGCACCGCCGCCACCCGCCCCCTGGTCGAGGGCGCGCCGACGATCCCCGTCCGGGGCCTCCGCCAGGGGTGCACCAGGTCGCCCGGTCACTTCGCCCCGCCGGCGGCGCTCTCCCCCTGCTCCGTCATCAACCGCACCAGCATCTCCCCGTCTCCGGGCAGCAGGGCGTGACCGGCAGCGGCCGTAACGCGTTCGGAGCGGCCGCGCAGGGCCGGAACATTGTTCATGTCCTGGCTGAACGCCGGCACCAGTTCGTCCCCCAGGCCCACCGGCCCGGTGCGCAGGACGGAGACGTAGCGGATGTCGGGATGGGGCTGCCGGTTGAGCCAGAACAGCAGGTTGCCCGGTGCGGCCGGGGTCAGGTCCAGCAGTGCCCCCCAGGAGGACTTCACCGTATGGTAGAGACTGCCACCGAAGAAGTCCTTGATGAAGCCGAACGGGCCGGAGCTGTCGGTCGCATCCAGGGCGGCGACCGCCTGCATGGTACCGAGATGGGGCGAGGCGATGGTGATCAGGGTGCGGACCCCGGGCGCCCCGCCCCGCACCAGGACGATGCGCGCCACCACCCCGCCGGCGGAATGGGCGGCGAGGATCATCGGCTCACCCGGGTGGCGGCCGGCGATCTGCTGCAGCTCCAGCTGCAGCTGGTCGGCCTGGATCATCAGCGGCGCCAGCGAGGGCAGTTCCACCGTGTAGTACCGGTTCGGCGCCTCCTGCCCCGGACCCGGCAGGTACTGGATCCCCGCCTGCACTCCCGCCGGCGCCCAGCCGTTGGCCGCCAGCACCGCGCCGACCCCGCTCGTCTCCCAGGAGGCGGCACTGCCCATGTAGCCATGGATCAGCACCAGCACATCGGCCCGTGCCGGCACGAAGACCAGCAGGGCGAACAGTACAGCAATGGCCCGAATCGAACGGTTCATGATCCACCTCCCGTTGTATGTCGTCTTTCTCCCCGGATTTCGCCTCCTGTCACCGGCCACCAGTCCGGGAATCCTTGCGCGACCCCTCGTTCAGTCACCGGCCACCGGCCGCGAAACCCCTCCACAATCCCTTCTTTTCGTCATTCCGGCGCAGGCCGGAATCCAGAAGATCCGACCGCCTGGATCCCGGCCCGTCAGGACATGGTCTGGTAGTACAGATTCTGCGGATGCTCCGCCTCGGCGAAGAAGTACCAGCGTTCCAGCAGCAGCCCCAGATACTGCACCGCGAACGCCGCGATCGGCAGGCTCCCGGATTCGATCAGGTAGGACA
>DRKP01000037.1 GCA_011051715.1 Sedimenticola thiotaurini
AGTACCTAGTACCTAGTACCTAGTACCTAGTACCTAGTACCTAGTACCTAGTACCTAGTACCTAGTACCTAGTACCTAGTACCTAGTACCTAGTACCTAGTACCTAGTACCTAGTACCTAGTACCTAGTACCTAGTACCTATCGATACCAGCCCCGCAGCATCAGCACCAGTCCCACCGCCACCAGTGTGATGCCGCCACCGGTGACGACACCGGCCGGCAGCAGCACGCTGGGGCCCAGGGTCAGCAGCAGGCTGCCGGAGACCAGCATGGCGGCGCCGCTGGTGGTGCCGGTCATCCTCTGATGCTGCTGCGCCAGCTGGAGACGCAGCCGCCTCAGCTCGGAGGAGTGCCAGTTGAGGGTCAGTTTGCCCTCGGCCGTGTCGTGCAGCACCTTGTACAGCAGCAGCGGCATGTCGGCGGCGTGCTCGCTCATCTGCGGCAGGTTCTTCTTCAGCTTGCGGGCGAAGGCGCGCGGCCCCACCTGCTCCCGCATCCAGCGCTCCAGGTAGGGCTTGGCAGTGGACCAGAGGTCGAGCTCGGGATAGAGCTGGCGCCCCAGCCCCTCGATGTAGAGCAGGGTCTTCTGCAGCAGCACCAGCTGGGGCTGCACCTCCATGTCGAAGCGGCGCGCGGTCTGGAACAGGTTGAGCAGGAAGTGGCCGAAGGAGATCTCGCTCAACGGCTTGTTGAAGATCGGCTCGCACACCGAGCGGATGGCGGCCTCGAACTCGTCCACCCGGGTCTTGCGCGGCACCCAGCCCGACTCCACGTGCAGCTCCGCCACCCGGTGGTAGTCGCGGTTGAAGAAGGCGAGCAGGTTCTCCGCCAGGTAGCGCTGGTCCTCGCTGGTGAGGGAGCCGACGATGCCGAAATCGACGGCGATGTAGCGCCCGCCGGGTTCCACGAAGATGTTGCCCGGGTGCATGTCGGCGTGGAAGAAGTTGTCGCGGAACACCTGGGTGAAGAAGATCTCCACCCCCTGCTCCCCCAGCTGGCGCATGCTGATGCCCTGGGCCCTGAGCGCCTCGATGTCCCCCACCGGAGTGCCGTAGATGCGCTCCATCACCAGCACGTTCTTGCGCGTATGGTCCCAGTAGACCTCGGGCACGTAGAGGATGTCGCTCCCCTCCCAGTTGCGCCGCAGCTGGGCGGCGTTGGCCGCCTCGCGCTGCAGGTCGAGCTCGTCCAGGATGGTCCGCTCGTAGTCCTCCACCACCTCCAGCGGGCGCAGCCGGCGCGCCTCCTTCCAGTAGCGGTTGGCCAGGTGGGCGATGATGTAGAGCAGGCCGACGTCGCGGCGGATCACGGTTTCGATGCCCGGTCGCAGCACCTTCACCACCACCTCCCGGCCGTCCTTGAGGCGGGCGGTGTGGACCTGGGCGATGGAGGCGGAGGCGAGGGGGGTCTCGTCGAACTCGTCCAGCACCTGCTCGATCGGACGGCCCCAGGCCTTTTCCACGATGCGCCGCGCCTCGGCGCCCGAGAAGGGGGGGACCGCATCCTGCAGCCGGGACAGTTCGTCGGCGATCTCCTTCGGCACCAGGTCGCGGCGGGTGGAGAGGATCTGGCCGAACTTGACGAAGATCGGGCCCAGGTCCTCCAGTGCCAGGCGGATGCGGACCGGGTAGGGGGGCAGCCGGTTGCGCCGCCACCAGTACCAGGGGCTGAGATAGAGAATGAAGCGCACCGGCCGGAACAGGTGGGTGACCAGGATCACCTCGTCCAGGCCGTGGCGCAGCAGGATCCAGTTGATGTGCAGCAGGCGCAGGGCCTCGCCGGGCCGGATCATTCGGTCTCCCCCTGGCGCGGCCCCGGCTGCAGCCGTTCGATCCGCGCCTGCAGCCGCTCCACGTCGTCGCGCAGCCGGTCGACGCCGGTCAGGAAGTCCTCGATCTCCGCCCGCACCGGCAGCAGGCGCAGCTCCTCCTGCAGGTACTCCTGCAGGTCGCGGCCCAGGGTGTCCAGGCTGTGCCGGCCCCAGCGGGTGGCGCCACGCACCAGGTTGCCGAGGTCGTGGGCGATCAGGTCGCCGGTGTAGTGCGACAGCTGCTCCTCCCAGTCGATATCCATGGCAGCGAGGATCTTGCCGAAGCGGTGGGCCAGTTCGGTGTCGCCCTCGATCTGCACCTCGCCGGCGAACAGCTGGTCGGAGCCGGCCCGCGGGTGGCTCATCCGGGCCAGGGCCAGGGGCGTGCCGCGCAGCCGGCAGTCGGCCCCGCCCTCGTGATGGGACAGCAGCTGCACCCGGCCATCGGCGGCGGGGACCAGGTAGATGGTCAGACCGGTCCCCTCCAGGTCGAATGCGATCACCCGGCCGTGCAGCCGGCCGATGGCCTGGCGGGCGTCCGGGTCCAGGGCCAGGTAGTGGTTGACCGCCTGTTCCAGGGCGGCGACGGTGAGGGCGGTGGGGTGCATGCTGCGGCCGCTTCCGGTCAGAGCTTGAAGCCGCGGTGCACCGCCACGATACCGCCGGTGAGGTTGTGATAGTCGCAGCGTTCGAAGCCGGCCTGCTCCATCATCCCCTTCAGGGTCTCCTGATCCGGATGCATGCGGATCGACTCGGCCAGGTAGCGGTAGCTCTGCTCGTCCTTCGCCACCAGCCGTCCCAGCAGCGGCAGCAGCCGGAACGAGTAGAGGTCGTACACCGACTGCAGCGGTTTCGAGGCGGGGTGGGAGAACTCCAGCACCAGCACCCGGCCGCCCGGGCGCAGGGCCCGGAACATCTCGTGCAGCGCCTGCTGCTTGTCGGTGACGTTGCGCAGCCCGAAGGCGATGCTGATGCAGTCGAAGCTGTTGTCGGGGAAGGGCAGGGCCTCGGCATCGAGCTGGGCGTAGTCGACGTTGCCGACGATGCCCTCGTCCAGCATCCGGGCGCGTCCCCGTTCCAGCATGGCGGCATTGATGTCGGACATCACCACCAGTCCGTCCGGACCGACCAGGCCGGAGAAGCGGGCCGCCAGGTCGCCGGTGCCCGAGGCCAGGTCCAGCACCCGCTGGCCGCGGCGCACGCCCGCCAGCTCGATGGCGATGCGCTTCCACAGCCGGTGGATGCCGAACGACATCAGGTCGTTCATCAGGTCGTAGCGGTCCGCCACCGAGTCGAACACCTGCCGTACCCGGCCGGCCTTCTCCTCCGCCGGTACCTCCTGGTAGCCGAAATGGGTCGTCTGTTTCTCGTTCATGGCCGGGCCTTCACGGAATCTGCGGCTAGGATAGTCGATTTCGAAGCCTCTGTGGATCGGGAGCGGTGTCCCTTCCGGGGCCGGGTCTCACGAGCCGCCGGGTGGCTGTGCTCCGGGCCGGCGGTCCACTGCACCGCTCAGTTCGACTCCTTGCGCTGGTAGCCGGCCTCCTTCAGCCGCTCCAGGTAGGCCTGCCACTTCTCGTCGTGGTGGCTGCCCAGATCGTAGAGGGTGTCCCAGGCGTAGATGCCGGTGTTGTGGCCGTCGTCGAAATGGATGCAGATGGCGTACTGACCCACCGGTTCGATGTGGTCGATGCCGACCTCCTCCTTGCCCAGCTGCAGGGTCTCCTGGCCGGGACCGTGGCCCTGGACCTCGGCGGAGGGGGAGTAGACGCGCAGGTACTCCGCCGGCAGGTTGAAGTGGGAGCCGTCGTCGAAGGTGACTTCCAGCACCCGGGACTGGCGGTGCAGATTCAGTTCGGTCGGGATGTGCTTGGACATGATTGGTTCCTTGTTGTCGAGGGCAGAGGGCCGAGGGCCCAGGGCCGAGTACAGAAACAGATCGACTGATCGAAACAGCAAGGGACGAAGGCTGGGGAACGGGGCCTGGTACTCGAACGGAGTTCCTCGGCCCTCGGCCCTGGGCCCTCGGCCCTTCTCCTAAAGAATAAACCGGCTCAGATCGTCGTCCGACGCCAGCTCGGAGAGGTTGTTGTCGACGTATTCCGCGTCCACCGTCACCCGGGTGCCGGGCACCTCGGAAGCGGTGTAGGAGATGCCTTCCAGCAGCCGCTCCATCACCGTGTGCAGGCGCCGGGCGCCGATGTTCTCGGTACGCTCGTTCACCTCCCAGGCGATCTCGGCGATGCGGCGGATGCCGTCCTCGGTGAAGGTCAGCTCCACCTTCTCGGTGGCCAGCAGGGCCTGGTACTGATCGGTGAGGGAGGCGTCCGGCTCGGTCAGGATGCGCACGAACTCCTCGGTGCCGAGGGCGTCCAGTTCGACCCGGATCGGCAGCCGGCCCTGCAGCTCGGGGATCAGGTCCGACGGCTTGGCCAGGTGGAAGGCGCCGGAGGCGATGAACAGGATGTGGTCGGTCTTCACCATGCCCTGCTTGGTGGATACGGTGCAGCCCTCCACCAGTGGCAGCAGATCGCGCTGCACCCCCTCGCGGGAGACGTCGGGGCCGCCATACTCCGCCCGGCTGGCGACCTTGTCGAGCTCGTCCAGGAACACGATGCCGTTCTGCTCCACCATCTCCTGGGCGCGCAGCTTCAGATCCTCGTCGTTGATGCGCTTGGCCGCCTCCTCGTCCTGCAGCAGCTTCATCGCATCCTTGATGCGCAGCTTGCGCTTGCGGGTGCGGCCGCCGCCCAGGTTCTGGAACAGCCCCTGCAGCTGGCTGGTCATCTCCTCCATGCCGGGCGGCGCCATGATCTCCACCCCCAGGGGGGAGCTGGAGACGTCGATCTCGATCTCCTTGTCGTCCAGCTCGCCGTTGCGCAGCCGGATGCGGAACTTGGTGCGGGTGGGGGACTCCTCGCGGTGTTCGCGGTCGCTCTCGGTTTCCCAGCTGTTGCGCGCGGGCTGCGGCAGCAGCACGTCGAGGATGCGCTCCTCGGCGGCGTCGGCCGCCTTGTCCTTTACCTTCTCCATCTCCTGCTCGCGCACCATCTTCATGGCCGAGTCGGCCAGGTCGCGGATGATCGACTCCACGTCGCGGCCGACGTAGCCCACCTCGGTGAACTTGGTCGCCTCCACCTTGATGAAGGGGGCATTGGCCAGTTTCGCCAGGCGGCGCGCGATCTCGGTCTTGCCGACGCCGGTGGGGCCGATCATCAGGATGTTCTTCGGGGTGATCTCGTTGCGCAGCTCTTCCGGCACCTGGGCACGGCGCCAGCGGTTGCGCAGGGCGATGGCCACGGCGCGCTTGGCGGCGGACTGGCCGATGATGTGCTTGTCCAGTTCGCGGACGATCTCCTGGGGGGTGGGTGTGCTGTCGGGCATGGTTCGGGTCGGTATCAGGACGCGTCGGTGTCCAGCTCCTCGATGGTCAGGTTGTGATTGGTGTAGACACAGATGTCGGCGGCGATCTCCAGCCCCTTGGCGACGATCTCGCGCGCGCTCAGGTCGGTGTTCTGCAGCAGGGCCCGGGCCGCCGCCTGGGCATAGGGGCCACCGGAGCCGATCGCCATCAGGCTCTCCTCCGGCTCCACCACGTCGCCGGTGCCGGTGATGATCAGGGAGGCGCTGGCGTCGGCCACCACCAGCAGCGCCTCCAGCCGCCGCAGCATGCGGTCGGTGCGCCAGTCCTTGGCCAGCTCCACCGCCGACCGGG
>DRKP01000038.1 GCA_011051715.1 Sedimenticola thiotaurini
GCGAACTGAGCCAGGGGCAGCGGGTGTTCACCACCCTGCTGCCCCTGCTGTTTCACATCAACCACCCCATGCTGCCGGGGTTCGTCAACACCAAGACCCCGGCCGGCATCCCCGACTACAACCCGGCCAAGGTGGTGCTGCAGGCAGCGAAGAAGCTGAGTCGCAGCTTCGAATACAAGAAGCGGGCCCGGCGACGCTACCACATCCAGGGCCTCTACCTGATGGGCAGCATCGGCAGCATCGCCCATACCGCCCGCAGCGACCTGGACATCTGGCTGTGCCACGACCCCGGCCTGGGCGCGCGGGCGCTGAAGGCGCTGCGGCAGAAGGTGGCCAACGTGGAGGCCTGGGCCGCCGGGCTGGGCCTGGAGGCCCATATCTTCCTGATCAACCCGGACGCCTTCCGCCGCGGTGAGCGCGACGGCCTCTCCCACGAGAGCAGCGGCAGTACCCAGCCGCGGCTGCTGCTGGAGGAGTTCTACCGTACCGGGGTGCTGCTGGCCGGACGCTATCCCCTGTGGTGGCTGGTGCCGGTGGAGGAGGAGCGCAACTACGACGACTGGGCCGCCATGCTGCTGCACAAGCGCTTCGTCAATCCCCTCGACTGCATCGATTTCGGCGGCCTGCAGCAGCTGCCGGTGGAGGAGTTCTTCGGCGCCGCCCACTGGCAGCTGTTCAAGGGCATCGAATCGCCCTACAAGACCATCCTCAAGATCCTGCTCACCGAGGCCTACTCGGAGGACTACCCCCGGGTGCGCTGGCTGTGCCAGGAGGCGAAGGCGGCGGTCTATGCCGGCGAGGCCGACGCCGACACCCTGGATCCCTACGTCCTGCTCTACCGCCGGCTGGAGCAGTACCTGGCCGGTCGCGGCGAGACCCGGCGACTGGAGCTGGCGCGCCGCTGCTTCTACTTCAAGACGGAACAGAAACTGAGCCGGCGCAGCGCCGACCGCCGCCACGGCTGGCGCCGTGACCTGCTGCAGGCGCTGGTGCGGGAGTGGGGCTGGAAGCCGGGCGAGCTGGCGCTGCTGGACTCCCGTGACGAGTGGAAGATCGACCGGGTGCTGCAGGAGCGCAACACCCTGGTGCGGGAGCTGACCCACAGCTACCGCCTGCTGACCGACTTCGCCCGTACCTACGCCCGCGACAGCCGCATCGATCCGGAGGAGCTGAGCCTGCTCGGGCGCAAGCTGTACACCGCCCTGGAGAAGCGGCCCGGCAAGATCGACAGCATCAACCCGGGCATCTCCCGCAGCCTGGTGGAGCCGCGGGTGTCGCTGCACTACGCCCGCACCCGCAACGACGAGTTCGGCTGGTTCCTGTTCCTGGGCGAGGTGACCGAGTCCCAGGCCGAGGTCACCTCGCCGATCAAGACCACCTCCGGGCTGATCGAGATGCTCACCTGGTGCCACCTCAACCAGGTCCTGGGCCACGACACCCTCATCGGTCTCTACCCGGAGAGCGGCCCGGTGCAGCGCAGCGAGCTGCACGCCCTGCTCTGCGCCCTGCGCGGCATCTATCCCGACGGGATCCGCATGGAGGTGCCGATGGAGGCGCTGTCGGCGCCGCCCAGCGCCATCGCCTGCACCCTGTTCATCAACACCGGCACCGACCCCATGGCCTATCTGTCGCGCCAGGGCAAGCAGCTCACCAGCAACCGCAGTGACCCGCTCAGCTTCGGCGCCGCCCACGCCTGCCTGGTGGAACAGGTGGAGCAGCTGGTCACCACCAGCTGGGGCGAGACCCTGGTGCTCTCCTACCAGGGGATCAGCGGGCTGCTGGACAGCCTGTGCCACTTCCTGCGCCTGGCACTGCTCAACCGCAGCAGCGGCGCACCGCCCCGGGTCACCGCCCACAGCTTCTCGTCGGTGCGCTCCAGCGGCATCGCGCGCCGGGTGGAGGCCCTGTTCAACGATGTCGCCCGGGCCATGGGACCGGAGGGTTCCGGCCTGGACACCCGCTACCTGCTGCAGGCGGGGGACGAGTACTACCTGATCCAGCGCCAGCAGGACAACATCGGCTACCTGACCCTGAACGACCAGCAGGAGCTGCTCGACCTGCTGGCCGAGCCCCGCCACCGCTTCCGTCCCCTGGTGATCGACCCCAACGCGCTCCAGGACACCCCCCTGCCGGAGCTGTTCCGGCTCAACCGGAAGGGGGTGATTCAGCTGTTCCACCTGACCGGGAAGGGCCTCACCCGCCTCTATGTGCTGGACGAGCACGGCGCCCTGTTCCAGCAGGAGCTGCCGGCCACCGACGAGCACTATCTGCTGCTGCAGCAGCAGCGCTTCCTGGACGGCATCCGCCTGATGCGCAGCCTGATGGCGGAGGAGCCGGCCCACCGCCTGCTGCTGGACGCGCCCGAGTTCTTCGCCCTGGAACGGGACCGGGAAGGGCGCTTCGTGGCCAGCCCCCGCACCCCCCCCCGCCACCGCCTGCCGGACAACTACCTGGAGCTGCGCCTGGTCAGCGAGGGCCTGGACCTCAACCGCGCCCCCCACGTACTGGTCTGCGGGGAGCAGGAGTTCAGCTCCCTGGAGCACGGCCCCCTGCTGCTCGACCGGGTGGTGGAGTACATCCTCTCCCAGCGCCGCAGCCGCCAGTCCTATCCCATCTACCTCACCGGCCTGGAGCTGTCCGGGGTCTCCGGCGAGGGGGTCGCCTCCACCTGCGAGCTGTACCGGTTCAAGAAGCGGCTGGAACGGCGTCTCAACCGGGTGATGGAACAGCTGACCCGCAGGCGCGTGAGCCTGGCCTGAGATCGGCACGGGGGTCGCCCGTCGGGCCGGCAGGGACCGGCCCGGGACCGCGGAACCGGGGTATACTCTGGCGGTTCCTGTCCACCGGAGTCCGCCCATGCGCCCTCGCATCCTGCCCCTGCTCCTCGCCCTGGTCCTGGCCGGCGGCCTCTCCGCCTGTGGCCAGAAGGGGGATCTCTACCTGCCCGACGAGCCGGCCCCGGAACGGGCGGCGCAGCCGGAGTGACCGGCCCCCTGGCAGAGGCGGCGGGAGGAAGGGCGGCGACGGAACATCGATAGTCTTTCACAATCGGCACGCTATTAATAATTAATTGGATTAATTTACAGCCCACACCTATCGTTTCTCCCATGGCGGAACGCCTCCCGCGTCCGCCGCCATGCACAGACCACACGGAGAAACGACCATGTCCAGCAAGATCACCATGACCACCGCCACCGGCTGCCCGGTGGCCGACAACCAGAACAGTCTCACCGCCGGTCCGCGGGGACCGGTACTGCTGCAGGACCAGCTGCTGCTGGAGAAGATGGCCCACTTCAACCGCGAGCGGGTGCCGGAACGGGTGGTGCACGCCAAGGGGGCCGGTGCCCATGGCGTGTTCACCGTCACCGGCGACCTCTCCCGCTACAGCCGCGCGCGCATCTTCGAATCGGTGGGCGGGGAGACGCCGGTGTTCGTCCGCTTCTCCACCGTCGCCGGTGAACTCGGCTCGGCCGACACGGTGCGCGACCCGCGCGGCTTCGCCATCAAGTTCTATACCGAGGAGGGGAACTGGGACCTGGTGGGCAACAACACGCCGGTGTTCTTCGTCCGCGATCCACTGAAGTTCTCCGACTTCATCCACAGCCAGAAGCGCCACCCGGTGACCGGCCGCCGGGACGCCGCCATGCAGTGGGACTTCTGGTCCCTGTCGCCGGAGTCCCTGCACCAGGTCACCATCCTGTTCTCGGACCGGGGCATTCCCGCCAGCCTGCGCCACATGAACGGCTACGGCAGCCACACCTTCAGCCTGTGGAACCGGGACGGAGAGCGGTTCTGGGTCAAGTGGCACGTCAAGACCCGGCAGGGGATCCGCTGCCTGAGCGCGGCCGATGCGGCGCGCATCGCCGGCGAGGATCCGGATCACCACCGGCGCGACCTGTACCAGGCGATCGAGGCCGGTGACTACCCGCGCTGGACCCTCTACGCCCAGGTCATGCCCGAGCGGGAGGCCGAACGGATGCCGTTCGATCCCTTCGATCTGACCAAGGTCTGGCCCCACGCCGACCACCCCCTGATCGAGGTCGGTGTGCTGGAGCTGAACCGCAATCCGGCCAACTACTTCGCCGAGGTGGAGCAGGCTGCCTTCTCCCCGGCCAACATGCCGCCCGGGATCGGCGCCTCACCGGACCGGATGCTGCAGGCGCGGCTCGCCTCCTACCCGGACGCCCAGCGCTACCGCATCGGGGTGAACTACAACGCGCTGGAGGTGAACCGGCCGCGCTGCCCGGTGCACAGCTACCACCGGGACGGACAGATGCGTTTCGACGCCAATGGCGGCACCGGGCCGGTCTACCAGCCCAACAGCCTGGACGGCCCGGTGGACGACCCCTCCTTCCGCGAGCCGCCCCTGCGCATCAGCGGCGATGCCGACCGCTACGATCACCGCCAGGGCAACGACGACTACGGCCAGGCCGGGGACCTGTTCCGGCTGCTGGACCAGGGGCAGCGGCAGGAGCTGATCGACAATATCGTCGACGCCATGCGCGGGGTGCCGGAGGCGATCCAGCGGCGTCAGATCGGACACTTCATGAAGGCCGATCCGGCCTACGGTGAGGGGGTCGCCCGCGGGCTGGGGATCACCGGCTGAGCATCACCGGCGGGACCGTCGGAAAAGGCGGCGGTCCCGCCGCAACCGGAGCCAACACGATGAACGGACATAACCACTGCTGGAGTTCCCCCACCGCCGGCCGGCCGCTGCTGCGACGTCTCGGCTGGGGCGGATTCCTGTTCTTCCTGATCAAGGGCATCGCCTGGCTCGCCCTGGGGGCCTGGTTCGCCCTGTAAAGCCCTCCTCCCAGGCGTTAGAATCGGGATTCCCACCCACCAGGAGCCCGGGCACCCGGATCGATCGATGCAACTGGAATTCGTCAAGATGCATGGCCTGGGCAACGATTTCGTGGTGTTCGATGCCACCCGCCAGCCCCTGGAGCTCGGCCCGGAGCAGTGCCGCCGGATCGCCGACCGCCACTTCGGCATCGGTTGCGACCAGATCCTGCTGGTGGAACCGCCGCAGTTCGAGGGGGCCGATTTCCATTACCGCATCTTCAACGCCGACGGTTCGGAGGTGGCCCAGTGCGGCAACGGCGCCCGCTGCTTCGCCCGCTTCGTCCGGGACCAGGGACTGACCACCAAAGAGACCATAAAAGTGGGTACTCACTCCGGTCTGATCACCCTATATGTCCAGCCGGATGGAGATGTACGCGTCGACATGGGGCGGCCGCAGACGGCCCCGGAACGGATCCCGTTCGAGGCCGACCGGCAGCGGCCGGAGTACCCAATAGAGGTGGACGGGGAGACGCTGCGCATCGGCGCCGTCTCCATGGGCAACCCCCACGCGGTACTGCGGGTGGCGGAGGTGGAACGGGCACCTGTGGCGCGGCTCGGCCCGCTGCTGGAGCGCCACCCGCGCTTCCCGGAGCGGGTCAACGTGGGCTTCATGGCGATCCGCTCGCCCCGGGAGATCGACCTGCGCGTGTTCGAACGGGGAACCGGCGAGACCCTGGCCTGCGGCAGCGGCGCCTGTGCCGCGGTGGTGGTCGGGCGCCTGCAGGGGGTGCTGGAGGAGCGGGTCGTGGTCCACCTCCGCGGCGGGGATCTTGTGATAGAGTGGCAGGGTGGCGACCAGCCGGTATGGATGAGCGGCCCGGCGGCCCGGGTATTCGAGGGGAAGATCGCGTTATGAACACACAGTCCGGGGAGACGATGGACAGGGACGCGCTGGAACAGACCGTCGTCGACTATCTGCGGGAACAGCCCGATTTCTTCAACCGCCACCCCGACCTGCTGCAGGCGCTGGACCTCTCCCACCAGAGCGGCGGCGCCGTCTCCCTGATCGAGCGCCAGGTGAAGGGGCTGCGGGAGGAGGCTGCCCGCTACCGCCGCAAGCTGGACGAGTTCATCGATGTGGCGCGGGAGAACGACGAGCTCAACCGCCGCCTGCACCAGCTCACCCTGACCCTGATCGAGGCGGTCAGCTTCGACGAGGTGATCAACGCCCTGGAGGACAAGCTGCACGAGGACTTCCAGGCCGAGGCGGTGGAGCTGCACCTGTTCTCCTCCGCCGAGGCGGACCGGGACACCCACCCGGAGCTGGACGGCTTTCGCGAGTTCCTCGACGCCAACCGTCCGCGCTGCGGCCGCCTGCCCCGGGCCCAGCTCGACTACCTGTTCGGTCCCCAGGCCGGGGACGTGCGCTCCACCGCCCTGATCCCCATCGTCGGCCAGGGCCTGCTCGGCCTGCTCGCCTTCGGCAGCTACGACGCCGACCGCTTCCACCCGGCCATGGGAACCGAGTACCTGACCCGCCTCGGCGAGATCGTCACCAAGACCCTGGAAGTGGTGTCGGAACCCGGCTTCTGATGGCGGCGGCCGATCCCCTGCGGGAGTGGAGCGACCGCTTCCTGCACCATCTCCGCCACGAGCGCCGCCTCTCCCCCCTCACCCTGGAAAACTACCGCCGTGACCTGACCCGCCTGGGCGACTGGTGCGCCGGCCGGGGGATCGGCCGCTGGCGCGATCTGGACGGGCACCAGGTGCGGCAGTACCTGGCCGAACGGCACCGCCACGGCATCTCCGCCAGGACCCTGCAGCGGGAGCTCTCCTCCCTGCGCAGCCTGTTCCGCTACCTGCTGCGGGAGGGCGAGGCGGAGGCCAACCCGGCCCAGGGGATCCGCGCCCCCAAAGGGCAGCGGCGGTTGCCCGCCACCCTGGACGCGGACCAGCTCGGCCACCTGCTCGACGCGCCGCCGGCCGATCCCCTGGAACAGCGCGACCTGGCGATGATGGAACTGCTCTACTCGTCGGGGCTGCGGCTGGCCGAGCTGGTCTCCCTGGAGCGGGACCAGATCGACCGCGAGGACGCCACCCTGGTGGTCACCGGCAAGGGGGCCAAGAGCCGCCGGGTGCCGGTGGGGCGCAAGGCGCTGGCGGCGCTGGAACAGTGGCTGCGGGTCCGTCCCACCCTCGCCGCCGCGGACGAGACGGCCCTGTTCGTCAGCCGCCACGGCCGCCGCATCCACCCGCGCACGGTGCAGCAGCGGCTGCGGCGCTGGGCCCTGCGGCAGGGGGCGCCGCGCGATCTCCATCCCCACCTGCTGCGCCACTCCTTCGCCAGCCACCTGCTGGAGTCGTCCGGCGACCTGCGGGCGGTGCAGGAACTGCTCGGCCACGCCGACATCAGCACCACCCAGATCTACACCCACCTGGACTTCCAGCACCTGGCCCGGGTCTACGACGCCGCCCACCCGCGGGCGCGGCGGAAGAAATCCTGAAGCCGGGGACACCCCCCTGCCGCGGCGGCACGGTTTGGGGAACCGCCGCCGACTCTGGTACATTGGGCCCTTCCCGAGGCAACAGGGTTCCTGCCCATGTACGGCGTCATCTTCGATTTTCTGCGTGAGTACGTCACCCAGCGTCATGGCGGCGAGGAGACCTGGAAGGCACTGCTGGCGGCCACCGGCAACCCCCACCGGGTCTATTTCCCGGTCAAGGAGTACCCGGACCAGGAGATCGTCGACCTGGCCGGCAGCGCCGCCGAGGCCCTCGATCTGCCGCTGGCCGACGTGCTGGAGGACTTCGGCTCCTACGTCGGCCCGCGCCTGATCTCCTTCTACAAGGTCTTCTTCACCGGTGACGGCTGGAACACCTTCGACGTGATCGAGATCGCCGGCAGCCGCATCCACGACGTCATCCACCGCCACAATCCGACCCGCAAGCCGCCGGACCTCTCCGCCCACCGGGAGTCCGACGACCTGCTGGTGGTCCACTACCATTCCCACCGCCGCCTCTGCCCGGTGGTCCGCGGCATCATCCGCGGCCTGGGCGAGAAGTATGGCGAGCGCTTCGCCATCGAAGAGACCCAGTGCATGCACCAGGGCGCCGACGAATGCGTGATGCGGGTGCAGCGGCTGCACTGAGGCGGCCCCGTGGGGCAACAGCCGGTTTCCCCGTGAATCCCCCGTATTCCCGTACCTGGTGATCGGGTACAATAAGAGATTGCTTATTAACCCGGCAACCTAATATGTCGTATTCAGAGCCTCAGGCATCTTCCCTATCAAGGCGCGTGCCGCAGGCAAGGGTGGTTCCCTTGGCAAGGCACGCAACGCCGGGAGGGGAGATGCCTGAGGCTCCTGACCAATTGAAATCAAATGACAGGCCGTGCTGTGCGCGCCCGCGGACTGCGTTGTCGAAACTGGCTGTAGAAGTGCTACAGCGGCGTTTCGACGCCTTGCCGCGAACGCGCACAGCACGGCTGAACACGATATATTAGGTTGCCGGGTTAA
>DRKP01000039.1 GCA_011051715.1 Sedimenticola thiotaurini
AGACCGGAACTCTAGCATGAACGGCATGCACGATCAGCGCGCCCGATCCGGTAGAATCGGGGCCATGACGCCCGTCGAACCTCCTGTCTCCGATCCATGCGCCTGCTGAGGCGGCTGCTTCGTCTCTCCCTGTGCCTGGTGCTGGGCGCGGCGCTGGGCGGGATCCTGCTCTATTTCTACCAGGTACTGAGCGGCCCGCCCCTGCAACCGTGGCACCGGTGGCAATCCCCGGCGGAGTACCATGCCGCCGCCGGGCGCATCGGCAATCTCGATGATTACCGCAGACTGGAGGAGCGGCTGTTCAGCCAGCTGGCCACCCTCGGGGCATCGCTGCGGCCGCCGGCCAGCAGCCGCTATGCCGGTGGCAACCCCCTGACTGCTCCGGTGGACGGCAACGACTGGAACCGTACTGTCGAACTGCGGCCGGATGGGGAACCGCGGGGTGCCGTCCTGTTGCTGCACGGAATGTCGGATGCCCCCTACAGCCTGCGTGCCCTGGCGCTCGACTACCGTGCCCGGGGTTTTCACGTCCTGGCCCTGCGACTGCCCGGCCACGGCACCGTGCCGGCCGGCCTGCTCCGCGTCACCTGGGAGGAGATGGCAACTGTGGTGCGGCTGGCAGTGAACTCCCTGCGGCCGTCCCTGACCCGGGGACGCCCCCTCTTCATCACCGGTTACTCCAACGGCGCCGCCCTGGCATTGCACTACACCCTCGCCGCGCTGCAGCAGGAGGAGCTGCCCCGTCCCGCCGGTCTGGTGCTGATCTCGCCGGCCATCGCCGTGACGCCGGCGGCCCGCTATTCCCGGCTGCTGCTGTGGGCCGGCGCACTGCCGGGCCTGGAGCAGCTGGCGTGGCTGTCGCTGCAGCCGGAGTACGATCCCTACAAATACAACTCGTTTCCGGTCAACGCCGGCTACCAGGTCTTTCTGCTGTCCAGGGCGGTGCAGGAAGGGCTGCGGGCACTGGAGTCGCGCGGTGCCATGGCCGACTTTCCCCCGGTGCTGGCGATCCAGTCGGTGGTCGACGATACCGTCACCGCCGGCGCGGTGATCGACCGGTTGATGTCGCACCTGCGTTCGGGGCGGGACGAGCTGGTGCTGTTCGACATCAACCGGGATGCGGCCATCATCGATCTGTTTGCCGGCACCCGCCTGCAGCCGATCCAGTCGCTGCTCGAAGGTCCGGCCGGCTTCCGGCGAACCCTGCTGACCAACCGCTACCCGGACCGCCCCGAGGTGTGGGCCCTGGAGTGGACCGCCGGCAGCAACCGGAGCGGCAGCCGGGTGCTGGGACTGGAGTGGCCAAGGGGGATCTACTCCCTCTCCCATGTGGCGTTGCCGATTCCCCCCGACGATCCCGTCTACGGCATCGGTTCGGACGACAGGCCGTCTCTGGGCCGGATCGAGCTGCGCGGCGAACAGCGGCTGCTGCAGGTGCCCGGGAGCC
Organism: Sedimenticola thiotaurini; assembly: GCA_011051715.1. GTDB lineage: Bacteria > Pseudomonadota > Gammaproteobacteria > Chromatiales > Chromatiaceae > HyVt-443. The sequence goes on from DRKP01000039.1 coordinate 1,448, forward strand.
AGCTGATGCGGCTGCGTTACAACCCCTTCCACGACTACATGAAGGGCCGGATTGCCGCCTTCGTCGAGCGGCTTGCGGAGGGCGGATGAAGTACCCCGGAGCGATGGAAGCGGGCGGCCGTCACGGCATCAACTTTCCGGGCCGGATTCGGTATAGTCGCGGTTTCAGCATTCGACCCGCCGGACAGCCGCTTGAACCCACCCTCAGGTGAATCCACCGCCGCCACCCCTGCTGCCGATCCGGTGCCCCTGTGCGTTGATCTGGACGGCACCCTGGTGCGCAGCGACCTGCTGATCGAGTCCCTGTTTGCGCTGCTGCGGCGCAATCCCCTCTACCTGTTCCGGATGCTGTGGTGGCTGCGCGGCGGCAAGGCGCGGTTCAAGGCCGAGATCGCCCGCCGGGTGGCCCCGGACGCGACGCTGCTGCCCTACGACGGCCCCTTTCTGGACTACCTGCGGGCGCAGCACCGGTCCGGCCGCCGGCTGGTGCTGGTCACCGCCAGCGACCGGCGCCACGCTCGCATGGTGGCCGATCGGCTGGGGCTGTTCGAGCAGGTGATGGCCAGCGACGGCAGCGTCAATCTCTCCGGCCCGCGCAAGGCCCGGCGGCTGGTCGATGCGTTCGGCGAAGGGGGCTTCGACTATGCTGCCAACGCCGCGGTGGATTTGGAGATCTGGCGTCACGCCCGCCGTGCCCTGCTGGTGAACCCGGCGCCGGGGGTGGCGGAGCGGGCGCGGCGGCTGGCCACGGTGGAGCGGACCTTCGACCGGCGTCCACGCGGCCTGGCCCCCTGGCTGAGGGCGATGCGCCCGCACCAGTGGGCCAAGAACCTGCTGCTGTTCGTCCCCCTGCTGATGGCCCACCGGCTGACCGAGCCGGGGCTGCTGCTGCAGGTGGTGATCGCCTTCGCCGCCTTCAGCCTGTGTGCCTCCAGCGTCTACCTGCTCAACGACCTGTTCGACCTGGAGGCGGACCGGCGCCACCCGCGCAAGCGGCGGCGCCCCTTCGCCGCCGGCGACCTGCCCATCCAGGGCGGCATGCTGCTGGCCCCGGCGCTGCTGCTGGCCGCGCTGCTGCTGTCGCTGCTGCTGCCCTGGCGCTTTACCGGCGTGCTGGCGATCTACTACCTCTTCACCCTGGCCTACTCCCTGCGCCTGAAGCAGTCCCCCCTGGTGGACGTGATCGTCCTGGCCGGGCTCTACACCCTGCGCATCATCGCCGGCGCCGAGGCGGTGGCGCTGGAGTCCAGCTTCTGGCTGCTCGCCTTCTCCATGTTCATGTTCTTCAGCCTGGCCCAGGTGAAGCGCTACTCCGAGCTGCGTGATCTGGACGACGACGGCCGCGAGGCGGTGGAGGCGGCGCGGGGCTACCGGCCGGTGGATCTGGAGGGGCTGGCCCAGTCCGGGGTGGTGAGCGGCTATCTGTCGGTACTGGTGCTGGCGCTGTATATCAACAGCCCCCGGGTGGAGGGGCTGTATCATCATCCCAAGCTGATCTGGCTGCTGTGCCCCCTGATGCTGTACTGGATCGGCAGGGTCTGGATGCTGGCCCGGCGCGGCGAGATGCACGACGATCCGCTGCTGTTCGCCCTCACCGACCGGCGCAGCTGGGCGGTGGCCGCCCTGATCCTGCTGTTCCTGTGGGCGGCGATGTGAGCCGGCGCGGCGACTGGCCCTCCTGGGGACGTTACCCCACCGCCCGCCAGCGACGGCTGCCGCTGCACTGGCGCCACCTGCCACTGCCCGAACCGGGTCCGGGGGAGAGCCTGTTGCCCCGGGGCGCCGGCCGCAGCTATGGTGACAGCTGTCTCAACGATGGCGGCGTGCTGCTCGATGCCACCGGCCTGGACCGCTTCATCGCCTTCGATCACGACCGGGGGGTGCTGGAGTGCGAGGCGGGCGTCACCCTGGATGCGATCCTGGATCTGGTGGTACCGGCGGGCTGGTTCCTGCCGGTGACTCCCGGCACCCGCTTCGTCACCGTCGGCGGCGCCATCGCCAATGACGTGCACGGCAAGAACCATCACCGCGCCGGTACCTTCGGCTGCCACCTGGAATCCCTGGAACTGCTGCGTTCGGACGGGCGGCGCCTGCAGTGTTCACCGGGGGAGAACGGCGACTGGTTCCGCGCCACCATCGGCGGGCTCGGCCTGACCGGCCTGATCACCCGGGCGCGGCTGCGCCTGCAGCCCCTGGCCAGCCCCTGCATCGACCAGGAGACCCTGCGCTTCGACCACCTGGCCGGTTTCTTCGACCTGGCCGCGGAGTCCGATCGCAGTCACGAGTACACGGTGGCCTGGGTCGATTGCCTGGCCAGTGGGGCCGCCCTGGGCCGGGGGCTGCTGTTTCGCGGCAACACGGCGCCGGCGGGGAGCGGTTGCGGCCGCCCCGGCGGACGCGGGATCACGATCCCGCTGGACCCACCCGTCTCCCTGGTCAACCACTGGAGCCTGGCCGTCTTCAACCGGCTCTACTACCACCGCCCGCGCCGGCGGCGGGAGCGGGTCCACTACCGGCCCTTCTTCTATCCCCTGGATGCCATCGGCCAGTGGAACCGGATCTATGGCCCGCGCGGCTTCATGCAGTACCAGTGCCTGGTACCGGATGGGGTGGCGCGGCCGGCCATCGGTGAGATCCTGGAGCGGATCGCCCGCGCCGGCAGCGGCTCCTTCCTGGCGGTGCTGAAGCGCTTCGGCGAACGCCCGTCTCCCGGCCTGCTGTCGTTCCCGCGGCCGGGGGTGACCCTGGCACTGGACTTCCCCAACCGGGGCGCCCGGACACTGGAGCTGCTGGAGCGGCTGGACGGGGTGGTGCGGGAGGCCGGCGGCGCCGTCTACCCGGCCAAGGACGGGCGCATGAGCGCCGCCAGTTTCGATACCTATTTTCCCCGCTGGCGGGAACTGGAGGCGATGCGCGATCCGGCCATCGGTTCCAGCTTCTGGCGGCGGGTGACGGGAGTGCAGTGATGACGCGACTGATGATCGTCGGTGCCACCTCGGCCATCGCCCAGGCGGTGGCGCGGCTCTACGCCGCCGAGGGGGCCGCCCTGTTCCTGCTGGCGCGGGATGGCGATAAGCTGGCGGCGGTGACGGCCGACCTGGAGGCAAGGGGGGCGGAGCGGGTGGCCGGCCTGGTAATGGACGTGCTCGACTACGACCGGCATGCCCGGCTGGCGGAGGAGGCGGAGGCGGCACTGGGGGGGGTGGATGCGGTGCTGGTCGCCCACGGCACGTTGCCGGATCAGGCCGCCTGCGAGCGGGACTGGGATCTGGCGCGCCGGGAGCTGGAGGTCAATGCCGTCAGCGTGCTGTCGCTGCTCACCCACCTGGCCAATCACTTCGAGAGCAGGGGCAGGGGCACCCTGGCGGTGATCTCCTCAGTGGCCGGCGACCGGGGGCGCAGGAGCAACTACCTCTACGGCACCGCCAAGGGGGCGGTGAGCCTGTTTCTGCAGGGGCTGCGCAACCGGCTCCA
>DRKP01000040.1 GCA_011051715.1 Sedimenticola thiotaurini
GGTCTCCCTCATCTCGACCCCGATGCTGGAAGGCGGTGAAGTGGTGGGCAGCGTGACCGTGTTCCAGGACATCACCCAGCGCAAGGAGGACGAGGCCAGGCTCAACGCGGCGGTATCGGCGGCGAAGGCGGCCAATCAGGCCAAGTCAACCTTCCTCGCCAACATGAGCCATGAGATCAGGACCCCTCTCAACGCCATCCTGGGGATGAACCACCTGGCGCTGCAGCAGCAGCCGGAGCCCAAGCTGCGCGGTTACCTGGAGAAGGCCCAGAAGGCCTCCAACACCCTGCTCGGCCTGATCAACGGGCTGCTCGACTTCTCCAAGATCGAGGCAGGGAAGATGGAACTGGACCGGCACGATTTCCTGCTCCACGACATGCTCGACGACCTGGCCAGCGTGCTGGGGCACCAGGCCAGCTCCAAAGGGCTGGATCTCTTGTTCGACGTCGCGCCGGATACCCCGGACGCCCTCCATGGCGATTCCCTGCGGCTGCGGCAGGTACTGCTCAACCTGTGCAACAACGCCATCAAGTTTACCGAACAGGGCAAAGTGGTGGTGAGGGTCGGTCCGGCGGAGGCCGGTGATGGCGAAGTCGGACTGCAATTCTCAATCAGCGACACCGGTATCGGCATGACCCCGGAACAGCAGCAGCGGCTGTTCACCCCTTTCACCCAGGCCAACACCTCCACCACCCGGCGCTACGGCGGCACCGGACTGGGACTGACCATCAGCCGCCGCCTGGTGGAGCTGATGGGTGGCCGTATCTGGTCCGAAAGCGAAATCGGCAGGGGGACCACGTTCCATTTCACCGTACGACTGGCCCGATCGACTTCACCCGCCGGCTGCCCCCGGGACCAGTTGCGGGTTCTGCTGGTGGACGACAGCTCCAGCTCCAGGGCGATCCTCGGATCGATGCTGGAGAACAATGGCATCACCGTGAAAACCCTCGCCCACACCGACCAGGCCCTGGAGGCACTTCGACAGGGTGACGGCCACGACCTGATGCTGCTCGACTGTCCACTCCCCGGACTCGACCTGTCGCGGTTCAGGGAGACGCTGGAGCAATCGGGCTCCGTTCCACCCCCGACTCTCCTGCTGTGCGATTGCGACGACCGGGAGTTGTGCCGTTCGATCGCCGACGATCATCCCTTCGTACGTGGAATCCTGGTACGGCCGGTGACACCCGACAGACTGATCGATGGCATTGGCCAGGCGCTCGGCTGCGATTCGTCCCCGTCCGGAGACAACCACCAGGCCAAGCTGCTTGCCCAGGCCGCTCTGTTGCGGGGATCACGCCTGCTGCTGGTGGAGGACAACGAGTTCAATCAGGAGGTGGCCCAGGGGATCCTGGATGGCTTCGGCATCGAAGTCGACATCGCTCAAAACGGCCGCGAGGCGCTCGACCTGCTGGATCCGGAGCGGCACGACGGGGTACTGATGGACTGCCAGATGCCGGTCATGGACGGCTACAGCGCCAGTCGCGAGATCCGCAAGCAGCCGCAATGGTCCGATATTCCGATCATCGCCATGACGGCCAGCGCATTGTTGGAGGATCGCTCCAAGGCGCTCGAGGCGGGCATGAACGACTATGTGGCCAAGCCCATCGACGTCAGCCAGCTGCTGGTCACCCTCGTACGCTGGATCGTCCCTGCCAGAAGGCTGCTGGAGTCGGTGGAGGAGCTGTCGCTGCCGAAGAGCGGTACTCCCGCGCCGGTCTCCGCCCCGACCGGGGACGACGACCCTCACCTCGACCGCGAGCTGGGCCGCCGCCGTATCGGCGGAAATCCGGCGGCCTATGACCGCCTGCTGGCCAAATTCGCCCTGAACCAGGCCGATGTGGTGGAACAGGCAGCCGGAGCCATGCGGTCGGGCGACCGGGAAACGGCCCAGCTGCTGATGCACACCCTCAAGTCCACCGCCGGCGCCATCGGTGCCGTGCGGCTGCAGGAGCTGGCGGCCGCTTCTGAACAGACGCTGCGTGATGAGGGCTCTCTCTCCGGCCTGCCCCGGGAGGAGGAGCTGGTGGCGGAGCTCGCCACTGTACTCGAGCGCATCGGTCCAACGGCGCCCACGGTGGATTCCGTTCAACCGCAGGAGGCGGAACGGCTGATACCCCAGTTGGAAGAGCTGCTGGCCCGGATCGAGGAGTTCGATCCGGAGGCCCAGGAGCTGCTGCAGCCACTGCTCTCCATTTCCCTGCCGCCGCAGCAGTCCCGTTCCCTGCAGGAGATCGCCACCTCGGTCGACGCCTACGATTTCGAGCGCGCCTCCGAACGGCTTCGGAACCTGCTGGCAGAGACAGCCGGTGGCGCCTGATTCCCGTCCCCGGATCCTGGTGGTGGACGACACTGCGGAGAATCTGGATGTCGTCAAGGGCATCCTCGCCGACCACTACCGCCTGACCATGACCAGGGATGGCAGGACCGCCCTGCGGATCGCCGAGCGGATCGAACCCGACCTGATTCTGCTCGACATCATGATGCCGGAGATGGACGGTTACGAGGTCCTGCACCAGCTGCGTACCCATCTCTGGGGAGAAGAGATTCCGGTGATCTTCATCACTGCCCTGGCCGGCGAGGAGTACGAGGCCGGGGGATTGGGGCTGGGAGCGGTGGACTACATCACCAAGCCAATCGCGCCCGGGATACTGCACGCCCGGGTGGCGACCCAGCTGGCTCTGCGCACGGCACGAAGAGAACTTCAGTTGCGCAACCAGCAACTGCAGCATGAACACGAGATCATCGAGGAGATCGTACTGCGACTGCGTGACGAGCCCGCTTTCGACGATACCCACCTTCGCATCGCCGCTCTTTCGCCCGAGAACATCAGCGGCGACGTGGTGCTGGCCGCCACCACCCCGGAACAGGTACAGCACGTGCTGCTCGGCGATTTCACCGGACACGGCCTGCCGGCAGCGGTCGGCGCCCCCATGATCAGCCACATCTTCTACGACGATACCCGCCGCGGCATCCCCCTGGAAGAGACTCTGGAAACCCTGAACCGGGTGCTGCTGGATCGCTTTCCCGCCCACATCTTCATGGCCGCCGCCGCGGTCTCCATCGATCGCATCCGCGGCCGGCTGCAGTGCCACAACTGGGGACAGCCGGAGATCCTTCTGTTCCGGGAGGGTCGGATCGACACCATCCCCTCCGACCGGCCACCGGTCGGCATCGTTCCCGGGAACGGCGCCCCAGGCTCGGCCGCCTCCTGCCGTTTCATACCGGGGGCACGCATCTACCTGCGAACCGACGGCTTCCATGAAGCACCGTCAACCAAGGGAGAGGCGTTCGGGGAGACGCGCTTCCGTGCCCTGCTGGGCAGGGCGGCGGCCGGCGAAATTCCTCTCCGGCAAGTGGTCGACGAGGTACTGGAACACGCCGGCGAACGGACCCGGCTGGACGACATGACACTGGTGGAAATCACGCTATGAATGGGACCGAGAAGCGACAACAACCCCTATTGCTGCTGGTAGACGACACGCCGGAGAACCTGGACATCCTGCGCGGCATCCTCGGCAGCGACTATCGGCTGCGCATCGCCACCAGTGGCCCCCTGGCGCTCAAGGTGATCGAGCGCCAGCAGCCCGACCTGATCCTGCTGGACGTGATGATGCCCGGTATGGATGGCCACGAAGTGTGCCGCATCCTCAAGTCGGATCCGGACACTGCCCCGATCCCGGTGATCTTCGTCACCGCCATGGCCGAATCCGAGGACGAGGAGTTGGGACTGCGACTGGGTGCGGTGGACTATCTCACGAAACCGGTGCAGCCGGCGGTGGTGCGGGCGCGGGTCGCCACCCATCTCGCCCTGGCCGACCAACAGCGCTCCTGCCGGCGTATGGTGGAGGAGCGGACCCGCGAACTGGAGGCATCCCAGCGCGCGGCAGTCTACATGCTGGGCGAGGCGGGACACTTCAACGACACCGACACCGGCGTTCATATCTGGCGTATGGCGGCCTACTCCGCCGCCCTGGCGCGGGCGTTGCACTGGCCGGTGGAACGGGCCTCACTGCTGGAGCTCGCCGCGCCAATGCACGACACCGGCAAGATCGGCATCCCCGACGCCATCCTGAAGGCACCGCGCAAACTGACACCCGAGGAGTGGCAGGTGATGCGCAGCCACAGCGAGATCGGCCACCGTATCCTCAGTCAGAGCAGCACCCCATTGTTCACCCTGGCGGCCGAAATCGCCCTCTGCCATCACGAGAAGTGGGATGGCAGCGGCTATCCACGCGGCCTCACGGGCAGAGAGATTCCGGAATCGGCGCGCATCGTCGGCATCGCCGACGTGTTCGATGCCCTGACCATGGATCGCCCCTACAAGGAACCCTGGCCCCTGGACCGGGCATTCGGGATGATCGAAGAGGAGGCAGGCCGCCACTTCGATCCCGACATGGTGGCGACGTTCCTGGAGATCCGCCCCCGGATCGAGAAGATCCGCCTGGAGTGGGAGGAGCGGGAGCGGACAGCGGCGACCCCGTCACCGCTCGCGACAGCAGCGGAAGCAGCACGATGATCGATCCGGCCACGATTTCCGGGGAGCAGCTGCAGAAACGCTACTATGTCCCTCCGCAACCCGAGATCCTGCAACGCCTGCTGCAGATCAAAGAGTCGCCCGAACCCGATGTCATCTCCGCAGCGAACCTGGTCGCCGCCGACGTAGGTTTGGCCTCGGCCGTCCTCCGCACCATCAATTCCCCCTATTTCGGCATGCGCGGGCGCGTGGCCGATATTCGCCAGGCGGCGGTGCTGCTGGGCACCGATGCCCTGTTCAACCTGGTCACTGTCTACCAGCTGCGCCAGGCCCTCCAGCTCCCTGCCTGTCTTCAGCTGGGGCGTTTCTGGGACACTTCCTCGGAGACCGCCCGCACCTGCGTCCGCGTCGGCCGAATGCGCGGCATCCCCATTCCGAAGGAAGAACTCTATGCCCTCGGCCTGTTCCACGACTGCGGCATCCCCCTCATGGCCCAGCTCCATCCCGACTATCGCGAGGTGCTGGCATGGATCAACACCGACTACGAGCGTTCCGCCACCGCCATCGAGCGGGAGCGCTACGGCAACGACCATTCGGTCCTGGGCTTCGTGGTCGCCACCACCTGGGGCCTGCCATCCCATATTGCTGGTGCCATTCTCCAGAATCATGAGCGGGACCTGTGGGATCTGTCCCGCGACGATACCCTGAAGACCCTGGTCGCGGTGCTGAAATGGTCCCAGAATCTGGTGGACAGGGCCCACCGCGGCTGCGACAACCCGGACTGGGCACATCACCGGGATGGTGTCTGCCGGACCCTGGGCATGGACGAGGAAGAGCTGGAATCACCCCTCCCGGTGGCGCCGCCCTCCCAAGCAGGAGGGCACTGCTGAGCCATTCCGGCACCCGCAGACACAGACTCGATTCACGATCTCCCCTGTGGTTGAATAGCCGCACCCTCGCACCCCGGACGCGGTTACTCCAGCCATGAACATCGAGCAGATCCAGACCCACCCCTTCCCCGATCAGCGCCCCGGCACCTCGGGACTGCGCAAGAAAGTGCGCGTGTTCCAGCAGGACCATTATCTGGAGAACTTCGTCCAGTCCATCTTCGATACCCAGCCGGACCTGCGGGGCGGTACTCTGGTGCTGGGCGGGGACGGCCGCTACCACAACCGCGAGGCGATCCAGACCATCCTGCGCATGGCCGCGGCCAACGGCATCGGCCGGGTGCTGGTGGGACAGGGCGGCATCCTCTCCACTCCTGCGGCCTCCTGCGTCATTCGCAAGTACCGCACCCAGGGGGGAATCATCCTCTCCGCCAGCCACAACCCGGGCGGTCCCGACGGCGACTTCGGCATCAAGTTCAACACCGCCAACGGTGGTCCGGCGCCGGAGAAGGTGACCGAGGCGATCTACCGGCGTACCCGTGAGATCGACAGCTACCGTATCACCGACGACGAAGGGATCGACATCGATCAGGCGGGTACCCACACCCTCGGCGAGACGACGGTGGAGGTGATCGATCCGGTACGCGACTATGCGGCGCTGATGCGGGAGCTGTTCGACTTCGACGCCATCCACCAGCTGTTCAACTCGGGCCTGTTCCGCATGCGTTTCGACGCCATGCACGCGGTCACCGGGCCCTATGCGGTGGAGATCCTGGAACGGATTCTCGGGGCCGAGCCCGGTACCGTGATCAACGGCGAGCCGAAGGAGGATTTCGGCGGCGGCCATCCCGATCCCAACCTGGTGCACGCCCATGAGCTGGTCGACCTGACCCACGGTTTCGACCCGGTCGACTTCGGCGCCGCCTCGGACGGCGACGGCGACCGCAACATGATCCTGGGCAAGGAGTTCTTCGTCACCCCCAGCGACAGCCTGGCGATCCTGGCGGCCAACGCCCACCGCGTCCCCGGCTACCGCAACGGCATCGTCGGGATCGCCCGCTCCATGCCCACCAGCCAGGCGGCCGACCGGGTCGCCGACGCCCTCGGCATCGACTGCTACGAGACCCCCACCGGCTGGAAGTTCTTCGGCAACCTGCTGGATGCGCGCCGGATCACCCTGTGCGGAGAGGAGAGCTTCGGGACCGGCTCCGACCATGTGCGCGAAAAGGATGGTCTCTGGGCAGTGCTGTTCTGGCTCAACCTGCTGGCGATCCTGCAGCAGCCGGTGGCCACCATCGTGCGCGACCACTGGCGCCGCTACGGCCGCAACTACTATACCCGCCACGACTACGAGGGGGTGGACAAGGCGGCGGCCGAGGAGCTGATCCAGCAGCTGCGCTTCTCGCTCCAGGAGCTGCCGGGGCAGGAATTCGAGGGGCGCATCGTCGACTACGCCGACGACTTCGCCTACACCGATCCGGTGGACGGCTCCGTCTCCGCCAACCAGGGGATTCGCATCGGCTTCCGCGACGGTTCACGAATCGTCTTCCGCCTCTCCGGCACCGGCACCGAGGGCGCCACGCTGCGGGTCTATCTGGAGGCGTTCGAAGCGGATCCCTCGCGCCACGACCTGGAGCCGGCGGAGGTACTCGCCCCCCTGGTCCGTATCGCCGACCGGGTGGCCGGAATCCGTCACCGTCTCGGCCGTGAAAGGGCCGACGTGATCACCTGACCGGGGACGCCGGACGAGGGGCCGCGCCCGGCCCCTCCCCTCTCCCGCCGGCGGCGGCCGGCGCCCCGTTCCGGCTGCCTTCCCGGTCCACCTCAGGGAATCCCCTTCCCTGCCGATAAAAAAATTCCATCGGGGGATAATATTGCATTGCACAATCCCCCGGAAAACCTTACATTGCTCCGGATTTACCGGCGCAGCCGGGCCAATTCTCCACATCGACAACGGGGAGCGACGATGAGCGAATACGTCTTGTGGCTGAACGAGATGGGGATGGACGACGTCGACAAGGTCGGCGGCAAGAACGCCTCATTGGGGGAGATGATCCAGAACCTGAGCGGCCTCGGGGTGCAGGTCCCGGGCGGCTTCGCCACCACCGCCCACGCCTACCGCGAGTTCCTCGCCACCGGCGGCCTCGCCGGACGCATCGACCAGGCCCTTTCCGACCTCGACGTGGACGACGTCAACGCCCTGGCCCGTACCGGCGCCGACATCCGGCGCTGGATCCGGGAGACCCCGTTCCAACCCGGTCTGGACCGGGCGATCGAGGAGGCCTATGCCAAGCTGGTACAGGAGTATGGCCCGGAAGTGACCTGGGCGGTACGCTCGTCGGCCACCGCCGAGGATCTGCCCGACGCCTCCTTCGCCGGCCAGCAGGAGACCTTTCTCAACGTCTCCGGCCTGGACAACATCAAGGGCGCCATCCACGAGGTGTTCGCCTCCCTGTTCAACGACCGCGCCATCGCCTACCGGGTGCACCAGGGCTTCGAGCACAGACTGGTCGCCCTCTCCGCGGGGGTGCAGAAGATGGTGCGCTCCGACATCGGCGCCTCCGGTGTGATGTTCACCCTGGACACCGAGTCCGGCTTTCGCGACGTGGTCTTCATCACCGCCAGCTACGGCCTCGGCGAGATGGTGGTCCAGGGGGCGGTGAATCCGGACGAGTTCTATGTCCACAAGGCGACCCTGGCCGCCGGCCGGCCCGCGGTGCTGCGCCGCAACGTCGGGACCAAGGCGATCAAGATGATCTACGCCCCCGATGGTGCGGAACCGGTGACGACGGTGGAGGTGCCGGAGGAGGAGCGCCGGCGCTTCTCCATCGGCGACGCCGAGGCGGAGGAGCTGGCGCGCCAGGCGGTCACTATCGAACAGCACTACCGGCGGCCGATGGACATCGAGTGGGCGCGGGACGGCATCGACGGCCGCCTCTACGTGGTGCAGGCGCGGCCGGAGACGGTGCAGAGCCGCAGCGGGCGGGTGATCGAGCGCTACGAGCTGAAGGAGCGGAGCGAGGTGCTGACCGAGGGGCGTTCCATCGGCTCCCGTATCGGCGCCGGCACCGCCAGGGTGATCATGAGCCTGGAGGACATGGACCAGGTGCAGCCCGGCGACGTGCTGGTGACCGACATGACCGACCCCGACTGGGAGCCGATCATGAAGCGGGCCGCGGCCATCGTCACCAACCGCGGCGGCCGCACCTGCCACGCCGCTATCATCGCCCGCGAGCTGGGGGTGCCCGCCGTGGTCGGCTGCAACGACGCCACCCGGGTGATCCGCAGCGGCCAGGGGGTGACGGTCTCCTGCGCCGAAGGTGACACCGGCCTCATCTACGACGGCATCCTCGAGTTCGAGCACAAGGTGGTCACCCTCGACGCCATGCCGGAGATCCCGACCAAGATCATGATGAACGTGGGCAACCCGGACCGCGCCTTCGACTTCGCCTCGATCCCCAATGCCGGTGTCGGTCTGGCGCGGCTGGAGTTCATCATCAACAACATGATCGGCATCCATCCCCGGGCGCTGCTGGAGTACGACGATCTCCCCTCCGACCTGAAGGCGGAGATCGCCCCGCGCATCGCCGCCTACGACGGCCCGGAGGAGTTCTACGTCAGGAAGATCGCCGAAGGGGTCTCCACCCTCGCCGCCGCCTTCGCGCCCAACCCGGTGATCGTGCGCATGTCCGACTTCAAGTCCAACGAGTACGCCAATCTGATCGGCGGCCCGCGCTACGAACCGCAGGAGGAGAACCCGATGCTCGGCTTCCGCGGCGCCGCCCGTTACATCGCCTCCAGCTTCCGCCCCTGCTGGGAGATGGAGTGCCGGGCGCTGCGCTACGTGCGCGAGGAGATGGGGCTGGACAACGTGGAGATCATGATCCCCTTCGTGCGCACCCTGGGGGAGGCGGAAGGGGTGGTGCAGGCCCTGGCCGACAATGGCCTCGAGCGCGGCAGCAACGGCCTGCGCCTGATCATGATGTGTGAACTGCCCTCCAACGCCGTTCTGGCGGAGGAGTTCCTGGAATACTTCGACGGTTTCTCCATCGGCTCCAACGACATGACCCAGCTCACCCTGGGGCTGGACCGGGATTCCAGCCTGGTGGCCGAGCGCTTCGACGAGCGCGACCCGGCGGTCAAGAGAATGCTGGCGATGGCGATCTCCGCCTGCCGCAGCAAGGGGAAATACGTGGGCATCTGCGGTCAGGGGCCGTCGGACCACCCCGACCTGGCCAAGTGGCTGCTGGAGCAGGGGATCAGCAGCGTATCGCTGAACCCCGACACGGTGATCGACACCTGGCTGTTCATGGCCGGCCAGGGCACCGCCTGAGGCCGGACGCCCTGTCCCTCAGCCGTCGAACAGGCTGCCCGCCAGACCCTCGATCCGCTCCAGCTGCTGGGCCGTATGGCGGTAGACGCGCTCGGCGTCGGCGGCCGGGACAGCGGGACAGTCGGCTGCGCAATGGGCCGGCACTCCGCTTCCAGCCTCGGCAGCGGCCACCATGGAGACCGCCATCCCGGTCAGTTTCGCCAGTGGGCCGGCATCCGCCTGCCCCCGGTCCCTGCCCTGATGCTCCAGGGCGGTGACCAGAGAAGACGGCAATCCCCAGGCGCGGGCCAGACACCCGCCCGCCTGCCGATACCCCGCCCCCGCCAGTTCCATCAATGACCGATCTAGGGATACGTCCGGATCGCGGGCCCACTTCAGCAGCGCAAGGTGGGTCGGTTCCGGCAGTTGATCGGCCAGCCACAACAGCCCCAGGTTATGCAGCAATCCCGCCGTCCTGGCGCTCTGCAGATCCCCGCCGCCCGCCTCACTGCCGATACATGCGGCCAGATGCGACGCCGCCTCGGCCACGGCCAGGGCCCGCGCCCAGTAGCGCCGGGGCTCAAAGGCCGGACAGCGGCAGGGATCGAAGGGGGCCGATACCAGCAGGGCCACGCTGGTGCTCTTCACCACATCGACGCCCAGCCGTGAACAGGCGGCATCCAGCGACGAGACCTCCGCCACCGGAGACGACCAGGAGGAGTTGGCCAGCTGGATCAGACGGGCGGCGATGGTGGGAAAACGCTCCAGGACCGTGGCGATCTCGCGAAAGCCGATGCTGTCGTCGTCGAGGGCCGCCAGCAGATCGAAGGTCCCGATGGGAATCACCGGGAGACGCCGGCTGCTCAGGGTGTCGAGGACCGGGGCATTGCAGGCACTGGTCATATCCGTCACTGCACGATCCGGAGGGAGGCATCCCTCCCCTTCCCCTCCGGCCCGCGATGACGATAGTCCCGGGCCAGAAGATGCGGCACCTGTTCCACCTTCACCGGCCTGCTGAAATAGAAGCCCTGCACGATATCGCAACCGATCCCGTGCAGGACCTGCACCTGCTCCAGCGTCTCCACACCCTCTGCGATCACGTCGTGACCCAGGGCGCGGGCGGCGCCGACGATGGTACCCAGCAGGATCGATGACCCTCCATCCTCGATCATGTCGACGATGAACAGGCGGTCGATCTTGAGACAGTCGATGGGCAGATACTTGAGCGAGGCCAGGGATGAATAGCCGGTACCGAAATCGTCGATCGAGATCCTCACCCCCATGGCCCGCAGGCGCTCGAACATCGGCAGATTCTCGTCGATGTCCTGCACCACGCTCTCCGTGATCTCCAGCTCCAGGCGCCGCGCCGGCAACCCGCTCTGGTGCAGCACTTCCGCCACCGTGTCCAGCAACAGCGGATCCTTGAAGTGGATCGGGGAGATATTGACCGCGATATGGAATCCGTCATGGCCCTGCTGCTGCCATTGCATGGTCTGGGCCACCGCATTCCTGAGCACCCATTCGCCCAGCTCCTTGATCATGCCGATACGCTCGGCGATGGAGATGAACTGCTCGGGTGGCACCAGACCCAGTTTCGAATGACGCCAGCGGATCAGGGCCTCGAGCCCGATCACACGCCCGCTGCCGATATCCACCTGGGGTTGATAGTGCAGTTCGAACTGGTCACGCTCGATGGCCAGCCGCAACTCCTGCTCCATCCACAGCCGGTGCTCCGCCTCCAGCGTCAATTCCGGCTGATAGAAGGCATAGCGGTGTTTACCCTCCGCCTTGGCGGCATACATGGCGCTGTCGGCGGCCTTCAGCAGGGTCTGCATGTCCTCCCCGTCCGCCGGGAAGTGGGCGATGCCGATGCTGCAGCGGGGCCGCAGCTCCCGCTTCTTCAGGATCACCGGCTGGTTGATCTCCTGCAGGCAGCGGTTGGCCACGTCTGCTGCCGCGTACTGGTCGTTGACGTTGTCCACCAGGATGCAGAATTCGTCACCGCTGAGGCGGGCCACGAAATCGGTGCCCCGCAGGATCCCCTGCAACCGCTGACCGATGACCTTCAGCAGTTCGTCACCCACATCGTGACCCATGCTGTCGTTGACGTCCTTGAAACCGTCGAGATCAAGATAGACCAGCGCGAAGTGTTCGTCACGACGCCGCGCCGCCTTGATCACATCGTCGAGATGCTTGTAGAAATAGGCCCGGCTCGCCAACCCCGTCAGTTTGTCGGAGTAGGCCAGCTGGCGGATCCGGCGCTCGGTGGCCCGGCGCTGGGTGATGTCCTGGACCGTGCCCAGTACCACCCGGTGATCATTCGGTGACAACCCCAGTTCCTGATGCACGATGATCGGCGACCGTCCCACCACCTGGAGCCGATACTCGATGGGCTTCAGGGGACCCTCCCCGATAGTGCCGAAAATGGTATCGCGCACAAAGTCCTGATCGTCCGGGTGAACCCGTTGCAGATAGTCGTTCAGGGTGCGACAGCAGTTATCCTGTGACAGCCCCATCATCGCTGCCAGATTGTCCGACACCGAGAACCCGTCTTCCACCGTGTTCCAGCGCCAATAACCGAGTCCGGCGATTCGCTGGGCACAGGTCAGCTGCTCCTGACTCTCCAGCAGGGCCCGGGCATTCTGGCTGGCGCGCAGCTGAAAGCGGATGCGGCCCAGCAGCACCGGATAGTTCACCGGCTTGATCACGAATCCGGAGGCACCGGCATCGTAGGCCTGATCCACGGAGTCGCTGTCGTCGAGACCGGTCACCATCAGCACCGGCGTGTGACTCATCTGATCGATCCGGAGCAGGCGCCGGCAGACCTCGAAGCCGTCCATGTCCTCCATCAGCGCATCCAGCAATACCATATCGGGTCGCTCGGAGACCACCATGGCCAGGGCCTCGGCACCGCTGCCGGCCTCCCTGACCCGATAGCCGGCACCGCTGAGCACCTCTTTGAGGATCCCGCGGAACGCGGGATCATCGTCCACCAGCAGGATCAGTTCACCACCCGATGGTTTCGGCGGCGAGCTGTCGGCATGGGCCACCGGACAACGCTGCCGTTCCTGCTCCAGGGCATCGAGGACCGCGGGCAGGGCCGCCTCGATCCCGTCCAGCAGCCCCGCCACCGGTGCCAGATCGCCGTTCCGGGCAGTATTCTCCAGCCGCGCACAATGCCGCGACAACGCCTGTGCACCCAGGCTGGCACTACTGGA
>DRKP01000041.1 GCA_011051715.1 Sedimenticola thiotaurini
GCTCGGCCAGCTCCAGCATGTGCTCGTTGGTGGTGTAGTAGGTGGCCACACCGGCAACGTACTCGTCCATGATCTTCTGGAGACGGAACTGCAGCATCCGCGGGGTGATGTAGTTGGGGTTCACATCGATCGCGGTGGAGTAGTCCTTGAACTCCATGAAGTTCTTCACCGGACGGTAGATCTCCTCGATCAGCTCGTCCACGCTGGTGTCCAGCTCGGGGGTCCAGTCCTTGTTGTCCATGACGAACTTGACCATGGACTTGGCGCACATGCGACCCTCGGCGTGGGAGCCGGAGGAGAACTTGTGACCGGAGGCGCCGACGCCGTCGGCCGCGGTGAACAGACCCTGCACGGTGGTCATGCCGCGATAGCCCCAGTGCCAGCCGGAGGGCAGGTGCTCGGGCACGCCGGACTCGGCCTCCTCGGTGGGAGCGCCGACATCCTCGGGACCGGAGACCCAGATGCCGCAGCAACCGGAGTGGGAGCCCAGCAGGTAGGGTTCGGTGGGCATCAGCTCGGAGTTCTTCTTCTCCGGCTCGATGTTCTCACCGGCCCAGATGCCGCACTGGCCGATGCACATGTCCAGGAAGTCCTCCCAGGCCTCGGCCTCCAGATGCTTCACCTCACGCGGGGACAGGGTCTCGCGCAGGTTGGCCAGGGCGGTGACGGTGTCCATCCAGATGGGACCGCGGCCCTCGCGCATCTCCTTCAGCATCAGATGGTTGCGCAGGCAGGAGGCGGGAACGGCGGCCTGACCATAGGGCGGGTAGTCGTTCAGCATCTCCTTGTTGCGGTCCATGTAGACCTCACCGAAGGCGTTGGTGGCCTTGGCCTTGAACAGCAGGAACCAGGCACCGACCGGACCGTAACCGTCCTTGAAGCGGGTGGGTACGAAGCGGTTCTCCATCAGGGTCAGCTCGGCGCCGGCCTCGGCGGCCATGGCGTAGGTGGAACCGGCATTCCAGACCGGGTACCAGGCGCGGCCCTGGCCCTCGCCCACGGAGCGGGGACGGAAGATGTTGACGCAGCCGCCGGCGACCAGCAGGCAGGCCTTGAACTTGTACACGTACAGCTTGTGCTCGCGCACGGAGAAGCCAACGGCACCGGCGACGCGGTTGCTGTCGTTCTTGTCGTTGACCAGCTTGACGATGAAGACGCGCTCCTGGATGTTGTCCATGCCCAGGGCCTTCTTCGCGGCCTCGGCGACGATCCACTTGTAGGACTCGCCGTTGATCATGATCTGCCACTTGCCGGAACGCACCGGCTTGCCGCCGTCCTTCAGCGCGGGCAGGCCCTTGGAGCCGTCGTGACGCTCGCCGTTCTCGTCGGTCTTCCAGATCGGCAGGCCCCACTCCTCGAACAGGTGCACCGACTCGTCGACGTGGCGGCCCAGGTCGTAGGCCAGGTCGTCACGGGTGATGCCCATCAGGTCGTTGGAGACCATGCGCGCATAGTCGGCGGGATCCTGCTCCGAGCCGATGTAGGTGTTGATCGCCGACAGGCCCTGGGCCACGGCGCCGGAGCGGTCCATGGCGGCCTTGTCGACCAGCTTCACCTTGATGTCCACGCCCTCTTTCTTGGCCGCGTCCACCCAGGGACCGATTTCGTATGCGGCACCGCAGGCGCCCATGCCACCACCGATGATGAGGATGTCTACCTCTTCCTCGATGACTTCAGGATTTCCAAATTCACCAGCCATTTCAATTACCTCGAAGTGATTAACTGTCTGTGTCGATTACCGTTGCGCGGAGCCGCCTACTTGCGGATCAGCTCACTGGGATCGCCGGCGCGGTAGCCGTTGCTCTGCACGAAGTAGCCGGGCTCGGAGATCTTGGAGATGTCGGCCTCGGGCTTGCCGCCATAGGGGTCGATGGAACCCTCGGGGGTGGTGCGGATCGGGAACTTGAAACGCTTCATGGTGCCGTTGCGGAACTTGATGGTCCACATGATGGAGTCGGTACCACGCAGGGGCTGCACGGAGGCGCCCAGGGGAACGATGTCGGCGTAGGGACGGGCCTCGATGGCCTGCTGGGGGCAGATCTTGATGCAGGAGTAGCACTCCCAGCACTGGTCCGGCTCCTGGTTGAAGGACTTCATGGCGTGCCCGGTCTCGGACCCATCCATGTCCAGCTTCATCAAGTCGTGGGGGCAGATGTACATGCAAGCAGTCTTGTCCTGACCTTTGCAGCCATCGCACTTCTCAGTACGCACAAATGTAGGCATGGTACTTTTTCTCCTAGTTTCACTGCAGTGAGTTAACCGCCACCACTGTCGATGGCGTGTCTCGAGCCGTCATCCGGATGGATCCGAACACCTGTACTCAAAAATAATCGGCGCGTCACAGGGGTGACGCCTGTCGGCAGCGGGCCCGCGACCCGCCCCCGGGAACCGGAAGCCGCTTCCCACCCGATGATCAGGGCAGTCAAACATAAAGAGTTGTCCGGGAAAGTGCCAAACAAACCTTTTGGTCTTTCCATAAATTCGATTTATTTCTGGCAGAGGGGGGAAAACTGCCCTGAATTGCGAAAAATACCCCTTCGCACCACCCCTTCCATTGACCCAGGTCAACGCAAATCCCGGGCATTTTCCAACCGGCCCCGCTTTGCCCGCGGCGTCCGCCTCCGGTATCTTGACCCGGTAGCCAGCCGACCACCCAGGAGCGCCGATGACCGAACCGACGCCACACCCCGTAGATGCCCTGCTGCTGATGGCCCCCGGCTGCAGCCACTGCCCGGTGGTGATGGAGGGGCTGACCCGCCTGATCAAGGAGGGCAGGCTGGCGCGTCTTGAGATCGTAAATATCCAGCAGGCCCCGGAGACCGCCAGCGAACTGGGCGTGCGCAGTGTGCCCTGGTGCCGCATCGGCCCCTTCGAGCTGGAAGGGGAGCAGGGTTTCGGCGAGCTGTCCCGCTGGGCCGGGCACGCGGCGGCCGGCACCGGCCTGACCGAGTACTATGCCCATCTGCTGGAGCACCGGCGCTCCCACCGGGTGGAGGAGATGATCCGGCAGCAGCCGGAGACCCTCAGCGACCTGATCCTGCTGCTGTCCAGCCTGGATACGCCGCTGGTGGTGCGCATCGGTGTCGGCGCGGTACTCGAGGAGCTGGCCGAGCGGGGAGAGCTGCGACCGGCGGTGGACGAACTGGCCGCCCTGACCCGTTCCGACGAGCCCCAGATCCGGGCCGATGCCGCCCACTATCTCAGCCTGACCGGGGACCGGGCGGCGATCGACCCGCTGCGCCGGCTGCTGGACGACCCGGACGCCGAGGTAAGGGAGATCGCCGCAGAGTCCCTGGCGGTGCTGGAGACCGGGGCCGGCCATGAGCGGGAGACCACCCGCCAGGGAACCTGATGGGGTCTCCTTGCGTCATACCGGCCATGGACCCGCGACCTGCCCGGCGGACGGCCGGTTGCGGGGAATCCCCGGGCGCCCTCCCGTCTTCGTCATTCCGGCGCAGGCCGGAACCCATGGGACCGGGCCCCCGCCCGCGCCCCGACTTCTTGCCGGGATTGAGAATCACCCGGATCTCCCCGGGGGATCGCTGCCCAACCGACTCAGCAGGAGAGACCGATGGCCAGACTGCCCGACCGTGACCAGCAGATCGTCGCCGCCCATGCCCCCTTCATCTGCAAGGTGGTGGAGACCTGTCGCAACGAGGCCCTGCGCCCCGAGTACGAGGCGGTGCTGAAAACTGCGGAGGAGAATGGCTGGGGCCGGCTGGTGGCGGCCATCCGCGGGATCGTCGCCGGACAGCGCGACCTCGACGCCATCCCCGGCCTCGACCAGGAGGACCGGGTGATCGCGGAGGCGATCATGCGCGGCCTGCAGAATCCGGCCACCCTCCCCGATCCCCGGGCAAAACCGGACCCGTCACTGGCCGCCCCCGGACTGGCGGCCATGATCCTGGCCGCCGGCCGCGGCGACGTGCAGGCCCTGACCCTGATCTCCAACATGGCCGAGCAGATGTCACGCGCCGGTGGCCCCATGGCCCGGCTGGCGGCGGTGATCCGTCCCCTGATCAATGGCGAACGGGAGCCGGAGGTGCTGTGCAAGGGGGTCGACCCCAAGACCGAGGCGGTGATCCTCGGCATCCTGGAAGAGCTGAAGAAGGCAGAGTTGCACTGAGCCCGCCCCGGTCACGACGGCTGAACCGGTGACCCACGCCCCCATCCCCACTGGCGGCCGGCCGGCACCCACAATGGTGACCGGGGGGACCGGGATCCCGTCGTCCCGATGAGCGAGGCCGCGGTCCTGTGGGGGATCTTCGGCAGCGGCTTCCTCGCCGCCACCCTGCTGCCGGGGGGGTCCGAGGCCACCCTGGCCTACGCCCTGAACCAGTCCCTGGCGCCGGTGACCGCGTTGTGGGCGGCCGCCACCCTGGGCAACACCCTCGGCGGACTCAGCTCCTGGGTCATCGGCTGGTGGCTCAACCGGCGGTTTCCCGGTCATGGCCTGCACCGCCCCGAGCACCGGCGAGCCCTGCAGCGCATCCAGCGTTACGGCAGCCCGCTGTTGCTGCTCAGCTGGCTGCCGCTGGTGGGCGACCCCCTGTGCGTGGCCGCAGGCTGGGCCGGCATCCGGCTCGCCCCCGCCACCCTGTTCATCGCCCTGGGCAAGGGCGCACGCTACGCCCTGCTGGTCGCCGCCGTCCCCACCGGCTGACCCCTCACCCCTCACCACCCTCTATACTCCCCCCATGGGCAAACACCTGTTGATCATCGAGGACGACGCCGGTCTCGGCCGGATGCTCCAGTTCCATTTCGAGGACCGGGGCTTCCAGGTCACCGTGGCGCAGACCTGCAGTGCCGGCCTGGAGGCGCTGGAACAGCGGGCCTGCGATCTGATCCTGCTCGACCAGCAGCTGCCGGACGGCACCGGCCTCGAGCTGCTGCAGCGGGTCCGCGCCCATGAGCCGGATCAGCTGGTGGTGATGATGACCGGCCAGCACGACCTGGAACTGGCGATCCAGGCGATCAAGGCGGGGGCGGCCGATTTCATCCACAAGCCGATCCAGACCGAGGCCCTGCAGATCGTGGTCGACCGGGCGCTGGAGCACCGCCGCCTGGCGCGCGAGGTGGAGGCCCTGCAGCCACCCCCTGCGGCGTTGCAGAAGGGGCGTGAACTGATCGGCCGCAGCAGCGCCATGCTGCAGGTGAGCAAGGAGATCGCCCTCTGTGCCGGCAGTGCCGCGACTGTGCTGATCAATGGCGAGTCGGGCACCGGCAAGGAGGTGGTGGCCCGCCTCATCCACACCCATTCCGGACGGAAGGGCCCGTTCGTGGCGATCAACTGCGCCGCCATCGTCGAGAACCTGCTGGAGAGCGAGCTGTTCGGCCACGAGAAGGGGGCCTTCACCGGTGCCGACAGCCGCAAGATCGGCCGCTTCGAACTGGCCCAGGACGGCACCCTGTTCCTAGACGAAGTGGGGGAACTGGCTCCCGCCCTGCAGGCCAAGCTGCTGCGGGTGCTGCAGGAGCAGGTGTTCGAACGGGTGGGCGGCAACCAGCAGATCGTCAGCAGCGCGCGGGTGATCGCCGCCACCAACCGGGACCTGTTCAAGGAGGTGGAGGCGGGCCGTTTCCGCGAAGACCTGGCCTATCGCCTGCAGGTGGTGACCATCGGGCTGCCGCCACTGCGCCAGCGCCGGGAGGACATCCCGCTGCTGGCCCAGGCCCTGATCGGCCGTATCGCAGGGCAGATCCACCGTCCGCCGCTGGCCCTCACCCCGGCCGCCCTCGACCTGCTGCAGCAGCACGACTGGCCGGGCAATGTACGGGAACTGGAGAACCTGCTCACCCAGGCCATGGTCCAGGCCCGGGACACGGTGCTGACGCCGGATCTGCTGCCGATCCGCCACCGGTCGGCCACCCCCATCGCGGCGGCCGGCGATTCAGCGCCGGAGGAGGCCGCACCGCTGCAGACCCTGGACCAGGTGGAGGCCGCCCATATCCAGCGGGTACTGCACCATACCGGTGGCCACAAGGGCAACAGCTGCCGTATCCTCGGCATCTCGCGGCCGGCCCTCGACCGCAAGATCCGAAAATACGGCCTGACCGTCGGCTGAACCCGTCCGGACCGGATCACACCTGCCGCTGAATACGCTCCAGCAGCTCCACGATCCGCCCCGACAGCTCGTCCACCTGGCGAAAGGCCTGTTCCGCCTCCTCCAGCCGGCCGGCCTCGCGCAGTTCCATGATCTCGCGGATCAGGTTGTGCAGCTCGCTGTGGGGGCCTTCCAGCTCCTTCATCTCGGCGATGTGCTGCAGCTCGTGCAGGCCACCGCCATAGTACCAGCGGCCGAGATCACACTCCTTGTGCGACATCGCCTCGGAGCGGTCGAGGTATCCGTTGCCGTCCAGGTAACTGCGCAACCGCACCCGCCAGGCCAGATGGGCCGCCTTCGCCTGCTCCAGGAGGATGGCGGTATCGTCCAGCCGGTATTCGGCGGTCTTGGCGCGCAGCTCCGACACCTTCTGGCCGATCTCGGCGGTCCTGCGGATGGTCTCCTCCGCCACCTGTGCGTTCTCGGTCGCCTCCTGGTTGATATGTGAGATGTTGCTGCTCATCTCGTCCGCCACCACCCCCTGTTCGCGGGCGGCCTGGGCGATCTGGGTGGTCATCTGGTCGATGGTGCCGATCTCGGCCACGATATTGGCCAGGGCGGTGCCGGCGTTGGCCGCCTTCTCGCTGCTGATGCGGGCGTCCTGCTGGCTCTGCTCCATCACCCGCACCGCCTCCCGCGCCTGCTTCTGCAGCCGCTCGATCATGCCGCCGATCTCGTCGGTGGAGTTCTTGGTCTTGGCGGCCAGCGCCCGCACCTCGTCCGCCACCACGGCGAAGCCGCGGCCGTGTTCGCCGGCCCGGGCCGCCTCGATGGCGGCGTTCAGGGCCAGCAGGTTGGTCTGCTCCGAGATGCTGCTGATCACCTCCAGCACGGTGCTGATCTCCTGGCTCTCATGCTCCAGGGTCTCGATCACCTGGGCCGAGGTCTCGCCGCGGGCGCGCAGGGCATCCATCGCCTCGATCGTCTCCTGCATGGCGGTGCTGCCCGATCCCGCCTCCTGGTTGACCCGGGCCGCCGCCTCGGCGGTATGCCCGGTGCTCGCCGCCACCTCCTGCACCGTCGCCGACATCTCCTGCATGGCGGTGGCGACCTGGTCGATCTCCTGGTGCTGGCGGCGGATGTTGGAGACCAACTTCTCCACCTGGCCGCTCTGGGCGGTGGTGACCGTGCCCACCTCCACCGACGAGCGCACCACCTGGGCCACCAGGTCGGAGAAACGGGCGATCAGGGAGTTGAAGCTCGACGCCAGCCCGGCGAGCTCGTCCCGGCCCTCCACCGGCAGCCGTACGCTGAGGTCGTTCGACTGCTCCACCTGCAGGATCCCGCTGCTGACCCGGGCGATCCGCCGCACGATGGAGCGGCTCAGCAGGGTGAAGCTGACCACCACCACCAGCGCCACCAGCAGCAGGCCCCAGAGGCTGGTGCGGTTGGCAAGGGAGATGTCCCCAGTCAGCGTAGCGGTCGCGGCAGCGGTGAGTTCGGCAAAGCGCTCATCCAGCAACTTGAAGGCGGCGAAGGCCGGTGAATCGTCCACCTTGACCAGGGTATCGATCTGTTCGGCGCTGTCGCCGGCGGCGATCCGCTGCTGCACCAGCCGGGTGTTGTCGCGGTATTCGTTCACCACCCCGGAGATCGCCTGCAGCGCGCGATGCTCCTCCGGCGACACGTCGGCCAGTGCGGCATAGCGCTCCAACGCCTTCTCGAGGGACGAAAAATCGCCCTCGAGCCGCTGCAGATACTTGGGTTTCCCGCGCAGTACGTAGTTCTTGAAGTTGTGGATCACGCCACCGTAGCCGAAATCGCTCTTGATCTGCATCAGCAGATTCTGGCGCTGGACCACATCGTTCTGGTAGTCCTGCCAGCGCTGGCCGATTGGGGAGACGGTCATGTAGAGAAGGACGCCGATGGCGGCCAGGACGCCGATCACGATCACGAAGACGCTGTTGAATTGAAAGTAGAGAGAGGGGTTCTTTTTAAGTAGGTTCACGGTTCGCACCAAAGGTCAGTATAAGTTCGGAATCACTTCCCTGTGGCCAGGCAACCATGATGTGGATTCCCAGCGCTCGCGGGGGTTAGCGGCTTAGGACGGGAGTTCTTGAGGCGGCAGCAGCGGTGCTATTTGCGCCAGTAGGCCGGCGACAGCAGCACCAGCAGAGTGAAGATCTCGAGCCGCCCGAGCAGCATGGCGAAGCAGAGGATCCACTTGGCCGGATCGTTCAGAGCGGCATAGTTGAGGGCCACGCCGGCCAGGCCCGGGCCCAGGTTGTTCATGGAGGCGGCAACGGCGGAGAAGGCGGTCATCAGATCGAGGCCGGTCATGGCCAGGGCCAGGTACATGAAGGTGAAACTGGCCACATAGAGGGCGAAGAAGCCCCACACCGCCTCCACCACCCGGGGCGGGACGCTCTTGCCGTTGACCCGGATCGGGATCTGCGCCGCCGGGTGGATCAGACGGATGATCTCGCGCATGCCCTGCTTGATCAGCAGCAGGAAACGGATCGCCTTGATGCCGCCGCCGGTGGAACCGGCGCAACCACCGACGAAACTGGTGAACAGCAGGGTGATGGCGATGAAACCGGGCCAGACCGAGTAGTCGGCGGTGGTGAAGCCGGCGGTGGTTCCGATGGAGACCGCCTGGAACAGTCCCAGGGTGAAGGCCTCCTCCCAGCTGCTGGCGTGGGTACCGGTCCAGAACAGGGCGACGACGACGAACAGGGCCACCCCGAGCTGAATCGCCAGGTAGAAGCGGAACTCGCTGTCGCCGAAATAGGCCGCCACCGAGCGGCGCCGCCAGGCCGTGTAGTGCAGCGCGAAGTTGGCACCGGCGAGCAGCAGGAAGAACACCGCGATCAGCTCGATCAGGGTACTGTCGAAATATCCCATGCTGGCGTCATGGGTGGAGAAGCCGCCGATGGCAATGGTGGAGAAGGCGTGGCCGACGGCGTCGAACAGGGTCATACCCGCCGCCCAGTAGGCCAGGGTGCAGGCGACCGTCAGCCCGAGGTAGATGTACCACAGGGCCTTCGCCGTCTCGGTGATGCGCGGGGTCAGCTTCGAGTCCTTCATCGGCCCCGGTGTCTCCGCCCGGTACAGCTGCATGCCGCCGATACCGAGCATCGGCAGGACCGCCACCGCCAGCACGATGATGCCCATGCCGCCGAGCCACTGCAGCTGCTGGCGGTAGAACAGGATCGACTCCGGCAGCTGGTCCAGCCCGGTGATCACGGTGGCGCCGGTGGTGGTGAGGCCGGAGATGGACTCGAACACCGAGTCGGTCATGGACATGTGGGGATGCTCGGCCAGGGCGAACGGCAGTGAGCCGGTGAGGCCGAGCACGGTCCAGAACATCACCACCACCATGAAGCCGTCGCGCATCTTCAGCTCGCGGCGCCGCCTGCGCACCGGAAGCCAGGAGATGGCACCGGCGAGAAAGGTGAGTCCGAACGCCACCACGAAGGCCGGCACCGCGCCGTCACCATAGAGGAAGGAGACCAGGATCGGCGGCAGCATGGTGAGACTGAACAGCATCAGCAGTATGCCGAGGATGCGCTGCACCGCCGCCAGCTGCATGGCCGTCGTCCGCGCCGGTTCAGAGGAAGGTGACGCCGACCTGGAACAGGCGCTCCACCTGGGGGATGTGCCGTTTGTTGACCAGGAACAGGATGACGTGATCCTCCGCCTCGATCACCGTGTCGTGGTGGGCGATCAGCACCTGTTCGCCGCGCACGACGGCGCCGATGCTGGCGCCTTCGGGCAGGTCGATGTCCTCGATCGCCCGGCCCACCACCCGGGACGACGAGGCATCGCCATGGGCCACCGCCTCGATCGCCTCCGCCGCGCCGTGGCGCAGGGAGTGGACCATCACCACGTCGCCCCGGCGCACGTGGCGCAGCAGGCTGCCGATAGTGGCCTGCTGCGGCGAGATGGCGATGTCGATGGGGCCGCTCTGCACCATGTCGACGTAGGCGTGGCGATTGATCAGGGCCATCACCTTGCGTGCGCCGAGGCGCTTGGCCAGCATCGCCGACAGGATGTTGGCCTCGTCGTCGTTGGTAACGGCGCAGAACACGTCGGTGTTCTCGATGTTCTCCTCCAGCAGCAGATCCTCGTCCGCCACGTCTCCCTGCAGCACGATGGAGCCGGGCAGGTCCTCGGCGATCCGCGCGGCGCGGCGCTTGTCCTGCTCGATCAGCTTCACCTGGTAGCGCTTCTCCAGGGCCCCGGCCAGGCGCTTGCCGATGTTGCCGCCTCCGGCGAAGATCAGCCGCTTGAACGGCTTCTCCAGTTTGCGCAGCTCGCTCATCACCGCGCGGATGTTGGCCGATGCGGCGATGAAGAAGACCTCGTCGCCGGCCTCGATCACGGTGTGCCCCTCGGGATGGATCGCCTCGTGGCCCTCGCGGTAGATCGCCGCCACCCGCGCATCCACGCTGGGCATGTGTTCGTACAGCTGGCGCAGCTCGTTGCCCACCAGGGGGCCGTCGCTGAACGCCTTCACCGCCACCAGCCGCACCCGGCCGCCGGCGAAGTCCAGTACCTGCAGGGCGCCGGGATACTCGATCAGGCGCATGATGTAGTCGGTGACCAGCTGCTCCGGGCTGATCAGCACGTCCACCGGCAGGGCCTCGGCGGAGAACAGCTCCTTGTGTTCGGTGAAGCCGGGGGCGCGCACCCGGGCGATCTTGGTGGGGGTGTGGAACAGGGTGTAGGCGACCTGGCAGGCGACCATGTTGGTCTCGTCGCTGTTGGTGACGGCGAGGATCATCTCCGCATCCTCGCCCCCGGCCTGCAGCAGGACATCGGGATGGGCGCCGTTGCCCTGCACCGTGCGCAGGTCGAGCCGGTCCTGCAGCTTGCGCAGCAGGTCCGGGTTCTGATCCACCACGGTGATGTCGTTGTGCTCCGACGCCAGGTTGTTGGCCACCGAGGTCCCGACCTGACCCGCCCCCAGGATGATGATCTTCATGGCTGCTTCCGGGTTGTTCCGCTGCGCGGGAAGTGTAGCGCGTTCCCCGGCGGGAGGCAGCGTTTTTTAGGGCCCTGGGACAAGACCCGGAAACCTGGAACCTAGTACCTAGTACCTAGAACCTAGTACCTTGACTCACCGTCCCTGCCCCTTGATCTCGATCCCCAGTGCGCGCAGCTTGCGGTACAGGTGGGTACGCTCCATCCCCACCTCGGCCGCTGTCTGGCTGACGTTGCCGCCGTGCTTCTCCAGCTGGTACTCCAGATAGGCCTTCTCGAACTGCTCCCGGGCCTGGCGCAGGGGCTGGTCGAAGGAGACCGGGAAGCCGCCGCCCCCGGCGGGCGGGGCATCCACCTGGCCCAGGGCCGCCACCACCTCCTCCTGGGTGATGGTCTCGCCGGCGCCGAGGATCATCAGCCGCTGCACCAGGTTCTTCAGCTCGCGGATGTTGCCGTGCCAGGGGTAGTTGCGCAGATAGTTCTGGGCGCCGACGTCGAAGCGGCGGTAGGGCAGCTTCTCGTGGGTGACGTAGTAGTCGACATAGTAGTTGAGCAGGTCCGGCACGTCCTCCTTGTGCTCGCGCAGCGGCGGGATCCGCAGCGGTACCACGTTGAGGTGGTAGAACAGGTCCTCGCGGAAGCGGCCCTCCTGCACCTCCTGTTCCAGGTCACGCTGGGTGGCGGCGATGATGCGCACGTCGATCTCCACCGGCTCGGTGCCGCCCTCGCGCAGGAAGGAGCCGGTATCCAGCGCCCCCAGCAGCTGGGCCTGGGCCTCCATGTCCATGTCCGCCACCTCGTCCAGGAACAGGGTGCCACCGCGGGCCTGTTCCAGGGCGCCGTAGTGGATGCGGCCCTCCTCCTCGCTGCCGAACAGCTCGCGCGCGGCGTTGCCGCGGGTGATGGACGAGACCCCCACCTCGACGAACGGGCGCTCCCGGCGCGGGCTCTGGGCGTGCAGGTAGCGGGCGAAGGTCTCCCGGCCACTGCCGGGCTCGCCGGTGATCAGCACCCAGGTGTCGTGCTGGGCGATGCGCTTGACCTGCTCCTTCAGCCGCTGGATCACCGCACTGCGGCCGGTCGGCTCCACCACCGGCTCGCTGTGCCGGCGCAGGCCGATGTTCTCCATCTGCAGCTTGTCCACCTCCAGCGCCCGCTCCACCGTCAGCAGCAGCTTGGCCAGCGACAGCGGCTTCTCGAGGAAATCGTAGGCGCCGAGGCGGGTCGCCTCCACCGCCGTCTCCACCGTGCCGTGGCCCGACATCATGATCACCGGGCAGGGCAGGCCATCGCCTTCGGACCACTCCTTCAGCAGGCTGATACCGTCCACGTCGGGCATCCAGATGTCCAGCAGGATCAGGTCCGGGCGGCGCTCGCGCAGGGCCTGGCGTGCCGCCTCCCCGTTCTCCGCCACCACCACCCGGTAATCCTCGTCCTCCAGGATCTCCTTCACCAGCCCGCGGATATCGGGTTCGTCGTCGACCACCAGGATTCGGGGTGCGCTCATGCCTGTTTCACTCCTTCAGCAAACTCGATCGGTGGACAGCTCTCCACCGGACTGCCGGTGACGGCGGGCAGGCGCAGCACGATGCGCCCGCCGCCCTCCTCCCGGTTCTCCGCCCAGACCTGGCCGGCGTGCTCCTCGACGATCTTGCGGACGATGGCCAGCCCCAGGCCGGTCCCCTTCACCTTGGTGGTTACATAGGGCTCGAACAGGTGGGCCAGCACCTCATCGTCGAAGCCGGGGCCGTTGTCCTCCACCCGCAGCTCGACGAAGCGGCAGCCACCCTCGTCCACCTCCCGGGTGGCGATCCGGATCAGCGCCCCCTCGGTCTCGGCCAGCGCCTCCTGGGCGTTCTTGATCAGATTGTGGATGACCTGGCGCAGGCGCACCGGGTCGGCCTCGATCAGGACGTCGGTCCGTGCCAGCTCCACCTCAAGCCGGGGCCGCATGCCGGCGCTGCGGTAGAGATCGATCACCTCCTGCACCAGGCCGTTGAGGGCCAGGGGTTCCGGACGCAGCTTCGGTGGCCGGGCATAGTCGGAGAAGGCGTTGACCATCTTCTTCATCGCCTCCACCTGCTGCACGATGGTGGCGGTGGCCCGTTCCAGCACCCGGGCGTCCTCCGGTGCCATCCGTTTCAGATACTTGCGCCGCAGCCGCTCCGCCGACAGCTGGATCGGGGTGAGCGGATTCTTGATCTCGTGGGCGAGGCGCCGCGCCACCTCGCCCCAGGCCGCGTCCCGCTGGGCCTTGATCAGGGCGGTGATGTCGTCGAACACCAGCACGTAGCCGTCCGGCTGTCCCCCGGGCTGGACCAGGGGCGTCCCCCGGCACAGCAGCACCCGGCGGCCGTCGCCGCCATGCAGGGTCAGCTCCGCGCGCCAGGGGCGGCGCTCCTCGCCGATGGCGTCGTCCACCGCGGCCAGGAACTGGCGCAGCAGCGGCCCGGCCTGTTCCATCTCCTCCCCCTGGTGCCCGAGGTAGTCCTGCACGTCCACCCGCAGGATCTCCAGCGCCGCCTCGTTGGCGGTCTGGATCCGCCCATCCGCATCCAGTGCCATCACCCCGGAGGAGAGGCTGCCCAGCACCGTCTCCAGATAGCTGCGCTGGGCCTCCACCTGCTGCTTGCTGCGCGCCGCCTCGTCCCGCGCCTGGGCGATGCGGCGGGTCATCTCGTTGAAGGAGGCCACCAGGAACCCCAGCTCGTCCCGCCGCCGTGGCTCCGGCAGCTGCATGTCGTAGTCGCCCTGGGCCACCGCCCGGGTGCCTTCGGCGATGTCGGTGATCGGTGCCACCAGCCGCCGCGCCAGGTAGAACGCCATCCAGATCGCCGACAGCAGCCCGAACAGCAGCACCAGCGCCAGCGCCAGGGTGAAGGTCTGCTTCAGGCTCTTGCGCAGGAAGGTCAGCTCCTTGTAGCGGTTGTAGGCGGACTGCACCGTCTCCGACAACTGGCTGATGTTGGCCGAGGTGGGATACATCGCCTGCAGCAGCATGCCCCGCTTCTCGTCGTTCACCACCACCATCACCTCGAGCAGGGACTCGTCCCCCTGGGTCGGCATCAGGCCGACGAAATCGACCCCGCCCCGCACCTGCTGCAGGATGGCGGTGTCCAGCCTGGTCGGCACCATCATCACCGTCGGATCGGCGTTGCTGATCACCATCGGCCGGCCGGCGGGGGTGAGCAGGGCCATCTCGGTGGCACCATACTTGTCCAGCAGCTCCTCCAGGCTGATCGCCAGTCCCGCCACCGAACTGCCGGTGAGTTCGGTGAGCGCCCGCTGGGTGGTCTTCAGCCGCTCCCGCTTGTGCAGGTCGAGGGAGGCGCGGCTGAGCTCCATGGCGTCCTCCACCGCCTGGTCGATCTGCACGTCGAACCAGGAGTCGATGCCCTGCATCAGGAACTGCTGCGAGTAGTAGAACACCACCAGCACCGGCGCCAGCGAGATGATGACGAAGATCAGCATCATGTGCAGGGTGAGGCGGGAACCCGCCGCCTGCTGGCGGTAGCGGATGATCAGCTGGGCCACGTTGATGCCGATCACGCCCAGCAGCAGCACCAGGCCGACCAGGCTGGCGATCAGCAGCGGCACGAACAGGCGGTTCAGCTCCTCGGTGTTCTGTACCGCGCTGCTCATCAGGTGCAGCGATGCCAGCACCAGCGCCAGCAGCACCAGTACCGGCAACGGTCCCCGGCCGAGCCGTTTCAGGGCTGCAGCGTCCATCGGGTCCACTCGCTGTCGTGCTCCCAGTCCGGATCCAGATAGGCCCAGGGGCGCAGGGGAAGGGGCAGGTCCTCGATACTGAGACTGGCGCGCAGGGAGAGCTCGTACACCTCGTCCGGCCGCAGCCGGTCCGGCGTGATCAGGGGCAGCCCGTCGAGCTCGCCCAGGGCCTCGAGGGCGGCGCGCCGGGTGACGAAGTTCTGGCGCCGGCCGGTCTGCAGATCCCGCACCTGGTAGACCGACGCCAGGGCATGGTAGCGGATGCGGTAGAACAGCCGCTGCCCGACGATGTCCGGCTCCCACGGCCAGGCATCGCTGCGGCGCAGCCGCAGGTCCACCTCCAGGGTCAGGGGCACGCCGTTGTTGAGGGCCTCGATGGCCCGTTCCGAGAAGCGGTAGTCGATGCGGGCATCGACCAGGTAGCCGTCGTCGGTCAGGCGCGTGCCCAGCTCGCGGACGACGAACTCCCCGCCCCAGCCCGCCGCCGGCCAGGCCAGCAGCAGGAGCCAGAGCAGGACGCACCGCTGGCGGCGGGCCGGATCAGCCTTTTTCGATGCAGGCATAGTAGAAGCCATCCATTCCCCCCTCTCCGGGCAGGATCTGGCGCCCGCTGCCGCAGGCGTGTCCCCAGTCCGCGGAGATGGGCCGTTCACGGGCATCGGGCCGGCGCCGCAGGAAGCTCTCCACCTGCTGCTGGTTCTCCTCCGGCAACAACGAACAGGTGGCATAGAGCAGCCGCCCCCCCGGTTCCAGCAACGGCCAGACCGCATCCAGGATCCGCGCCTGCAGTTCGGTCAGCGGGCCGATGTCGGAGGCCCGGCGCAGCAGCTTGATGTCCGGGTGGCGCCGGATCACACCGGTGGCGGAACAGGGCACGTCCAGCAGAATCCGCTGGTAACGGCGCTGTGCCCAGGGACCGGCGGGCCGGGCCGCATCCCCCTGGCACACCTCCGCCGTCAGGCCCAGCCGTTCCAGGTTCTCGCGGATCCGCTGCAGCCGCGCCGGATCGATCTCCACTGCCGTCACCTCCACCCCGTCGGGGGCGCTCTCCAGCAGGTGGCCGGTCTTGCCGCCGGGGGCGGCGCAGGCGTCCAGCACCCGCTGGCCCGGCTCCGGCGCCAGCAGGCCGGCCGCCAGCTGGGCACCACCGTCCTGTACCGATACCAGTCCCTCCCGGAAACCGGGCAGGCGCTCCACCTCCAGCGGCTGATCCAGCACCAGCCCCGAGGGGACGGTGGCAATCGGCCGGGCATCGATGCCCTGCTGTTGCAGCCGCTCCAGGAAGGCATCACGGCCGATCCGCCGGAGATTGACCCGCAGGCTCATCGGCGGCTGCCGGTTGGCTGCCTCCACGACCGCCTGCCACTGCTCCGGCCAGGCCCGCTGCACCGCCTGCAGCAGCCAGGCGGGATGGGCCCAGCGGGCCACCGGGTCCTGCTCCAGGTCCGCCAGCAGCGCCTCCCGCTCGCGCTGGAAACGGCGCAGCACACCGTTGACCAGGCCGGCGGCCCAGGGCTTGCCCAGGACACGGGCGGCGGCCACCGTCCGGTCCAGCGCCGCATGGGGGGCGATGCGCATGTGCTGCAGCTGGTGCAGGCCGAGCAGCAGCAGCGCCTTGACGTCCCGGTCGCGGGACTTCAGTGGTCGCCGCACCAGGACCCGGTACAGCGCCTCCAGCTGCGGCCACCAGCGCGCCGTGCCATAGCACAGCGCCTTCACCAGGGCCCGGTCGCGCGGCGCCAGGCCCCGCGGTTCCCCCGCCAGCAGGACGGAGAGGGATTCACCCTGCTGCAGGCGCGCCAGCAACAGGGCAGCGACGGCTCGGGGCTCGACGTCGGTCGTCCGCTTGCGGGGCGGCGGATGCCGCTCAGCCAAGCACCACCCCCAGTGGATCGTGGGCATTGAGGAACGCCCCCGCCTCCACCGCCTTCTTCCCCGGCAGCTGCAACTGGCGGATCCGCAGCAGGCCGTCGCCGGTGGCGACGTCGATCCCCTCCCTGCCGGTCGCCACCACCGTACCCGGAGCGGCATCGGCCGCCTGCTCCAGCGGCTGCGACTGCCACAGCCGCAGCACCTGGTCCCGGTACCTGGTCTGGGCCACCGGCCAGGGGTTGAAGGCCCGCACCTGCCGATCCAGTTCCAGCGCCGGCCGGCTCCAGTCGATCACCGCCTCCGACTTCTCCAGCTTGTGGGCGTAGCAGGCCAGGCTGTCGTCCTGGGGCTCGGCCCGGAGGGAGCCGTCGAGGATCCCGGGGAGTGCCTCCATCAGCGCCTCGGCGCCGAGCAGGGAGAGCCGGTCGTGCAGGGACCCCCCGGTCTCGTCGGCAGCGATGGGGATCGCCTTCTTCAGCAGCATGGGACCGGTATCCAGCCCCTCCTCCATCTCCATGATGGTGATACCGGTCTCACGGTCGCCCGCCAGTACCGCCCGCTGGATCGGCGCCGCCCCGCGCCAGCGTGGCAGCAGGGAGGCGTGGATGTTGATGCAGCCGCGCGCCGGCGCCTCCAGCACCGCGCGCGGCAGGATCAGGCCATAGGCGACCACCACCATCAGATCCGGCTGCAGCCGGCGCAACGCCTCCACCTCCGCCGGGTCGCGAAAGTTCTTC
This sequence comes from Sedimenticola thiotaurini, assembly GCA_011051715.1. Taxonomy (GTDB): domain Bacteria; phylum Pseudomonadota; class Gammaproteobacteria; order Chromatiales; family Chromatiaceae; genus HyVt-443. The sequence goes on from DRKP01000041.1 coordinate 17,369, forward strand.
GGTTGCCGGACCGGTACCCCCCGCTCCAGGGCCAGCTGTTTCACCGGGCCCGGGGTCAGCTTGCGGCCACGGCCGGCGGGGCGGTCCGGCTGGGTATAGACGGCCACCACCCGGTGACCGGCGTCGAGCAGCGCCCGCAGGGGTGGAACGGAGAAATCCGGCGTGCCGGCGAACAGGATGCGTGGGGCGGACATGGGCTCAGATCACCTTCCGGCCCGGGGCCGGCGCTGCCTTCTGACGCTGTTCCTTCTCCAGTTTCCTGCGGATGCGCTGGCGCTTGAGGTTGGAGAGGTAGTCCACGAACAACTTGCCGTCGAGATGGTCCACCTCGTGCTGGATGCAGACCGCCAGCAGCCCCTCCGCCTCCAGCTCGAACGGCTCGCCCTGCTGGTTCAGCGCCCGCACCCGCACCCGGTCGGCGCGCTGCACCTTTTCATAGACACCGGGGACCGAGAGGCAGCCCTCGTCCATCTCCTCGACGCCGTCGCGCTCCAGGATCTCCGGGTTGATCAGGCACAGCGGCTGGTCGCGCTGATCCGAGATATCGATCACCACCACCCGCCGCGGGTCGTTCACCTGGACCGCGGCCAGGCCGATGCCCGGTGCCTGGTACATGGTCTCGAACATGTCCTGCACCAGGCGGCGGACCGAGTCGTCGACCCGTTCCACCGGAGCGGCCCTGTTGCGCAGGCGCGGATCGGGAAAGTGAAGAATGTCCAGTATCGCCATGTTTCTTCCTGAGTCTCGAAATGCAGCCTTCGTCCCCGGCTTCCGGCCACAGCGGGAATCGCATCCGTGCCGACTCCCGGTTTCATGCGCAAACAGAGAACGCGTTCCCGAAACCGGGACCGCATCCCCCGTCAAGGTTGCCACCCGGGCTGCCGTACAGTATCAGGATGGCCGTGGCCGGATTCCATCTCCCGACCGGGTCGGACCGGCTGCCAATAAAGAGGTTCCTAAAACCCACCACTGACATTATGATGATACAGGATTCCGCACCGGTTGAGGGATCGACGGGACTCAAGATCCCGCGCGCCGGGCCGCTACACGATCAGAATAGTGCCACCACACCATGAACGAAGGGATCACCATGCGTAAGTACAACCACCTGCTCGTCGGCCTTGTTCTGGGGCTGCTGCTGTCCTGGAGCGCGCTGGCGGCGGAGAACGTCGCCCTCAATCCCGATCACCCGGACCGGTACGTGGTGGTCAAGGGGGACACCCTGTGGGACATCTCGGCCCGCTTCCTGCGCGATCCCTGGCTCTGGCCCGAGGTGTGGCAGGCCAACCCGCAGATCGAGAATCCCCATCTGATCTACCCCGGCGACGTCATCGAGCTGTCGTTCGTCGACGGCCGGCCGCGGCTGAGCGTGCGCCGCGGCGGGGTGGTCAAGCTGTCGCCGCGGGTCCGCTCGACGCCCTCGGACGGCGCCGTGCCGGCGATCCCGATCGACGCCATCCGCCAGTTCCTGACCCGGCCCTACGTGGTCGATGCCGGCGCCCTCAACGGCGCCCCCTACATCGTCAGCTTCGGCGAGGACCACATCCTCGGCAGTACCGACGTGAAGGCCTACGTACGCAGCATCGACAGCGACGAGCAGATCTATTTCGACGTGGTGCGCCCGGGCGGCCCCTACAAGGACGGCGACACCGGCGAGATCCTGGGCTACGAGGCCAAGCTGATCGGCAGCGCCGAGCTGCAGCGCACCGGCGATCCGGCCACCGTGATGCTGGCCAACATGGAGCACGAATTCATCGTCGGCGACCGCCTGATCCCGGACACCAAGGACATCCCCCTCGGCACCTTCGTGCCCAAGGCCCCGGACGAGCCGGTCGACGGCAGCATCATCTCGGTGCTGGACGGGGTCGCCCAGATCGGTCAGTTCAACGTGGTGGTGCTGGACCGGGGCAAGACCAACGGCCTGGTGCCGGGCGACGTGCTGGCCATCGACCACAAGGGGATCACCGTATCCGACCCGATCTCCGGCAAGGCCGGGGACCGGGTCAAGCTGCCCAACGAACCGGCCGGGCTGCTGCTGGTGTTCCGCACCTTCCCCCGGGTCAGCTTCGGCCTGGTGATGTACGCCACCCGCGCCATCCACGTGGGTGACCGGGTGATCAACCCGGGGAGCCACCGCTGACCCGCAACCGGTAGCGGCACCCATGGACGATGTCACGGACGACCATCGCCCGACCCAGGCCACCGAGGAGTGGCTCCGGCTGCTGCATGCCCCGGGACTCGGCAGCCGGGCGATCGGCCGCCTTCTGCAGACCCTGGGCACCCCCTCGGCCATCCTGCAACGGGCAGACGACCCCGGCCTGAACCTGCGGCCGGAGACCCGGGCCTGGCTGCGCGATCCCGATCCGGCCGCCATCGCCCCGGACCTGGCCTGGCTGGAGCAGCCGGACCACCACCTGCTGACCCTCGACGACCCGCGCTACCCCGAACTGCTGCGCCGGATCGACGATCCGCCACCGCTGCTGTTCGTGCACGGCGATCCCGACCTTCCCGCCAGTATCCAGATCGCCATGGTGGGCAGCCGCAATCCGACCCCGTCCGGGCGCCGCACGGCCCATGATTTCGCCCGCCACCTGGCTGCGGCCGGTGTCACCATCACCAGCGGGCTGGCGTTCGGCATCGATGCCGCCTGCCACCAGGGGGCGCTGGACGGGGGTGGCCGCACCATCGCCGTCACCGGCACCGGCCTGGACCGGGTCTACCCGGCCCGCCACCGGGCGCTGGCCCACCGCATCGCCGCTGAAGGGGCGCTGGTCAGCGAGTATCCGCCGGGGACACCGCCGGCACGGGGCAACTTCCCGCGCCGCAACCGCATCATCAGCGGCCTGACCCTCGGGACCCTGGTGGTGGAGGCGGCGGTGCAGAGCGGCTCCCTGATCACCGCCCGGCTGGCGGCGGAGCAGGGGCGCGAGGTGTTCGCCATCCCCGGCTCCATCCACAATCCACTGGCCCGGGGCTGTCACGGCCTGATCCGGCAGGGGGCCAAGCTGGTGGAGACGGCGGCCGACATCGTCGAGGAGCTGGGCCCCCTGCTCGGCCATCTGGAACAGCTGCCGGAGGCCCCGGCGGAGTCCGCAGCGGGGGGCGTGCAGCCGGAATGGGATTCCGAATACCAGCGTCTGTTCGGAGCGCTCGGCTACGATCCCCTGCCGGTGGACGAGTTGATCGTGCGCAGCGGATTGACCGCGGAGTCGGTTTCCTCCATGCTGCTACTGTTGGAACTCGAGGGCTATGTCACCACGAGCGCCGGCAACCGCTATAGCCTGACCGGTAAACAACTCCAGGTGGTTTCGGAATAGCCCCAGGGCCGGATCCGAAGATCCATCCGACACAAGGTAGCAACATGAACGAGAATGTCGTCGATATCCTGATCTATCTGTTTGAAAACTATATGGATAGCGACCAGAATCCACCGTCGGACCAGGCCCAGATCCACGAGGAGCTGGTGCAGGCCGGCTTCCCCGAGGGGGAGATCGACAAGGCCTTCCAGTGGATGGACGAACTGGCCCTGCACCAGGACGCCACCACCCTCGGCGACCATGCCGGCAGCGCCATGCGCCTCTACAGCGACGAGGAGATGAGCCGCCTCGACACCGAGTGCCGCGGTCTGCTGCTGTTCCTGGAGCAGACCAGCATCCTGGATCCCACCAGCCGCGAACTGGTGATCGACCGCGCCATCGCCCTCGACACCCGCCAGATCGGGGTGGAGGAGCTGAAATGGGTGGTGCTGATGGTGCTGATCAACCAGCCCGGCCAGGAGTCCGCCTTTGCACAGATGGAGGACCTGGTGTACAACGACATCCCCGTCTTTCTGCATTGACCCGCTGAACACTGACAGCGACGCGGCCGGCCGGTATCCGGGACCTCCCGGGCCGGCTGCTTCGTTTGCACCGGACTATACTCACGACCCATGAAGCTGGTTATCGTCGAATCGCCGGCCAAGGCGAAGACCATCAACAAATACCTGGGCAAGGACTTCAAGGTCCTCGCCTCCTATGGACACGTGCGCGACCTGGTCCCCAAGGAGGGGGCGGTGGACCCGGATCACGACTTCCGCATGAAGTACCAGGTGATCGAGCGCAACGAGCGCCACGTGCAGACCATCAGCAAGGCGCTGAAGGACGCCGAGGCGATCTACCTGGCCACCGACCCGGACCGCGAGGGCGAGGCCATCTCCTGGCACCTGTATGAACTGCTCAGGGAGCGCCGCAGGCTGAAGGACAAGGCGGTGCACCGGGTGGTGTTCAACGAGATCACCAGGCGCGCCATCCAGGAGGCCATCGAGCACCCGCGCGAACTCTCCATGGACCTGGTCAATGCCCAGCAGGCGCGCCGCGCCCTGGACTACCTGGTCGGCTTCAAGCTGTCGCCGCTGCTGTGGAAGAAGGTGCGCCGAGGCCTCTCCGCCGGCCGCGTGCAGAGCCCCGCCCTGCGCATGATCGTGGAGCGCGAGGAGGAGATCGAGGCGTTCAGGGCGCGCGAGTACTGGACCATCGAGGCCGACCTGGACAAGGACGGCCAGGGTTTCAGCGCCAAGCTGATCCAGTACCAGGGCGAGAAGCTGGAGCAATTCAGCATCACCACTGGCGACGCCGCCCGCGAGGCCGAACGCATCCTGCTGGCCAGCTCCGGCGGCCACCTCGGCGTGACGCGGGTGCAGAAGAAGCAGCGCAAGCGCAACCCGGCGGCCCCCTTCACCACCTCCACCCTGCAGCAGGAGGCGGCGCGCAAGCTCGGCTTCACCGCCCAGCGCACCATGCGTACCGCCCAGCAGCTGTACGAGGGCATCGACACCGGCGCCGGCGCCGTCGGCCTCATCACCTACATGCGGACCGACTCGGTACACCTGGCGGACGAGGCAGTGGAGGAGCTGCGCGGCTACATCAGCGAGCGCTTCGGCAGCGACAATCTGCCGCCCAGGCCGCGCCACTACAAGACCAAGGCGAAGAACGCCCAGGAGGCCCACGAGGCGATCCGCCCCACCTCGGTGCTGCGCACCCCGGCGGAGCTGAAGGATCACCTGAGCCGGGACCAGTTCCGCCTCTACGAGCTGATCTGGAAGCGCACCGTCGCCTGCCAGATGATCCACGCCACCATCCACACCGTGGCGGTGGACCTGCGCTGCGGCGAGGGCAACCTGTTCCGTGCCAACGGCTCCACCATCGCCAACCCCGGTTTCATGGCGGTCTACCTGGAAGGGGTGGACGATGCCCGCAAGGGCAGCGACGAGGAGAAGATGCTGCCGCCCCTGGAGGAGGGGGAACAGGTGCCGCTGCGGGCGATCCGGCCGGAACAGCACTTCACCGAGCCGCCGCCGCGCTACACCGAGGCCAGCCTGGTGAAGGCGCTGGAGGAGCACGGCATCGGCCGTCCCTCCACCTATGCCTCGATCATCTCCACCCTGCAGGACCGGGGCTACGTGGAGCTGGAGAAGAAGCGCTTCCACCCCACCGACGTGGGCCGGGTGGTGAACCGCTTCCTCACCCGCTACTTCACCCGCTACGTCGACTACGACTTCACCGCCAGGCTGGAGGACGAGCTGGACGCGGTCTCCCGCGGCGAGGAGGAGTGGATCCCCCTGCTGCGCCGGTTCTGGGGCCCGTTCAAGGAGCTGATCGACCACACCGAGGAGAACGTCAAGCGCAGCGACGTGACCCACGAGGCGATGGACGAGAAGTGCCCCAAGTGCGGCAGCCCCCTCTCCATCCGCCTGGGCCGCCACGGCCGCTTCGTCGGCTGCACCAACTACCCGGAGTGCGACTACACCCGCGACCTCAACGGCGACGGCCGGGAGAAGGAGGAGCCGGAGATCGTCGAGGGGCGCAAGTGCCCGGAGTGCGGCTCCGGCCTGGTGATCAAGCGCGGCAAGTACGGCAAGTTCATCGGCTGCAGCGGCTATCCCAAGTGCCGCTACATCGAGCCGCTGGAGAAACCGGTGGACACCGGCGTCCAGTGTCCCAAGTGCCACAAGGGCACACTGATGCGGCGCAAGTCCCGGCGCGGGAAGATCTTCTACTCCTGCTCCACCTATCCGGAGTGTGACTACGCCACCTGGAACGAGCCCGTCGCCGAACCCTGTCCACGCTGCGGCTGGCCGATCCTCACCATCAAGACCACCAAGCGCAGCGGCACCCAGAAGGTGTGCCCGCAGAAGGAGTGCTCCTTCGCCGAACCCTGCGAGGAGCAGCGGCCGGCGGCCGAGAGCACCGGTTCCTGAACCGGCGCCCCCGCCGCCTTCACTCCTTCAGCCGGCGGAACCGCCCGGTGCGGTCGAAGATCCGTTCCAGCTCGTTCATCCGCTCCGATGCGCCGTCCCACAGGCGGCTCTCGACGGCGGTGACCAGGGCCTCGATCAGGAACAGGGTGGCGACGCCGGAGTCCCACCCCGACGCCGCCTCGGTGTGCACCGGGAAACTGTGCCCGGCGTACTCCGCGATCGGCGACAGCCACTGATCGGTGAACAGCACCACCTCCACCCCCTTGTCGGCCGCCACCCGCGCCAGTCCCTGCAGATCCAGCTCGTAGCGACGCACGTCGAACACCAGCAGCACGTCGTCGGCGGCCATGTCCAGCAGATGGTGCGGCCACAGTCCGGCCGACGCCGGCAGCTGGCGCACGCCGCGCCGGATCACCTCCAGGTGGGTGGCCAGGTAGTCGGAGAAGGCGTGGGTGATGCGCCCCCCCACCAGGTGCACGGCGCGCCCGGGATCGCACAGCAGCTCCACCACCTGGTTGAAGCTGTCGTAACTGATGTGGTTCATGGTATCGCGCAGATTGGCCACCACCGCCTCCGCCGCCCGGTTGAGGACGTGTTCACGGGGGGTGCCGGTGGCCCACAGTCCGTGCTTGGCGATGGGATCCGACAGGGTCTCGGCCAGCTCCTGCTTCAGCGCCTTCTGAAAGCGGGTGAAGCTGGTGAAGCCGATGCGTCCCAGGGTGCGCATCACCGTCGGTGTCGATACCTGGCAGGCGGCGGACAGCTCGGTGATCGAGGTGAGCCCCGCCATCGGATAGTTGCCGAGCAGATGGTTGGCGATCTTGCGCTCGGCCGGCTTGAATTCGTTGAAATGGGCCCGGATCAGATCCGCGATCGTGGGCCCGGATTCGCCCTGATCCATCATACCCTCCCGTGTTGGCCGGAAACCCGGACCTGGTGACCCCTGCCCCGCCCCGGCGCTCCGGTCCAGCCGCGGCGCCGGCGGCCGTTCAGGGCCTCGCCAGCGGCCCGGCCGCCTTCGAGCGCCCCCATAGATAAAAATATTGACAGCATAAATTTATGATGTAAAGTTTTTTACACAACGAAGAGAGGACCACAACGGCCTTCGTTTCGGCAGGCGATCCATGCCGGCGCGCGGACGACCGGCTCTCTGCCGGACCCAGCGTCCCGCGGCACCAGGATCGAAAACAACAGCAACAGCCGTACCACCAGGAGGAGAACCAGATGAGCAGTCGCCGCACATTTCTCAAGCAGGCTGGAGTGGGGGCCGCCGCCGCGGCCGTCTCGATCGGGGCGCCGGCGGTACACGCCGCCAAGAAGACCACCATCAAGTGGCGCATGCAGACCTATGCCGGCCCGGCACTGGCCGAATACGTGATCAAGCCGTCGATCCAGGCCTTCAACAAGGCCGCCAACGGCGAGATGAAGATCGAACTCTATTTCTCCGATCAGCTGGTCCCGACCGGAGAGCTGTTCCGGGCGATGCAGCGCGGCACCATCGACGCGGTACAGAGCGACGACGATTCCATGTCGTCACCGGTGGACATCGCCGTGTTCGGCGGCTATTTCCCGTTCGCCACCCGCTACAGCCTGGACGTGCCGACCCTGTTCCACCGCTATGGACTGAACGAGATCTGGAAGGAGGCCTACGACGAGGTTGAGGGCGTCACCTGGCTCAGCGCCGGCTCCTGGGATCCCTGCAATTTCGCCACCAAGAAGCCGATCCGCAAGCTGGCCGATCTGAAGGGCCTGCGTGTCTTCACCTTCCCCACCGCCGGCAAGTTCCTGTCCCGCTTCGGCGTGGTGCCGGTGACCCTGCCATGGGAGGACATCGAGGTGGCGGTACAGACCGGCGAACTGGACGGCATCGCCTGGTCCGGCATCACCGAGGACTACACCGTCGGCTGGGCCGATGTGACCAACTACTTCCTCACCAACAACATCTCCGGTGCCTGGATCGGCTCCTACTTCGCCAACTCCGACGCCTGGGCCAAGGTGCCGGAACACCTGAAGACCCTGTTCAAGCTGTGCATGGACAGCTCCCACTACCATCGTCAGTACTGGTACTGGGGCGGTGAGGCGGCGCTGCGCACCACCGGGACCAAGCTGAAGCTGACCACCATCCCGGACGAGGAGTGGAAGACGGTGGAGCAGGAGGCGTTCAAGTTCTGGGACGAGATCGCCGCCATCAGTCCGCGCACCGCCAAGGTGGTGAAGATCATCAAGGAGTACAACGCCACCATGGAGAAGGCCGGCACACCCTATCGTTGCGGCTGAACCGGACGGCGGGCCGCCCGGTCTGCGGGCGGCCCGCCGGCTCACACTGAACCGACAGGGGGGAGTGGACCTTGCCTGCTGCCATCCGCGCCTATGTGCGCTGGGTCGACGCCATCAACCGTACGGTGGGGCGCGCCACCATGTACCTGATCTTCATGATGATGGGGATGCTGCTCTACTCCGCCATCTCCCGTACCTTCCTCGACACCCCCATCTCCTGGGTGGTGGAGATGTCCCAGTTCACCATGGCCGCCTATTACCTGCTGGGTGGCGGCTACTCGATGCAGAACGACGCCCACGTGCGCATGGATCTGCTGTACGAGCGCTGGCCGAAGCGAACCCGCGCCTTCGTCGACTCGATCACCGCCTTCGCCCTGATCTTCTACCTGGTGATGCTGTTCTACGGCGGTATCTCCAGCTCCTCCTATGCGTTGCAGTACGGTCAGCGCAACTACTCCGCCTGGGCGCCGCTGATGGCACCGATCAAGATCATCATGAGCGTCGGCATCTTCCTGATGCTGCTGCAGGCGATCGCCATCTTCTTCCGTGACCTGGCCACGGTGCGCGGAAAGAGCCTGTCATGAGCTACGAGATGATCGCGCTGCTGATGTTCAGCAGCATGATGCTGATGCTGCTCACCGGCCAGCGCGTGTTCGGCGCCATCGGTTTCGTCGCCACCGCCGCCGCCCTGCTGCTGTGGGGGGACGGCGGTTCCGAGATGGCCTTCAACGCCAGCATCAAGCTGATGAACTGGTACCCCCTGCTGACCCTGCCCCTGTTCATCTACATGGGCTACATGCTGTCCGAGTCCGGCATCGCCAGCGATCTCTATCACATGCTCCACGTCTGGATGGGGCCGCTGCGCGGTGGCCTGGCCATCGGCACCATCGTGCTGATGGTGGCGATCTCGGCCATGAACGGCCTCAGCGTGGCCGGCATGGCGATCGGCAGCAGCATCGCCCTGCCGGAGATGCTCAAGCGCAACTACGACAAGCGCATGGTCACCGGCGTGATCCAGGCCGGCAGCTCCCTCGGCATCCTGGTGCCGCCGAGCATCGTGCTGATCCTGTACGGCATGATCGCGCGCCAGCCTGTGAGCCAGCTGTGGCTGGCCGGGGTGATGCCGGGCCTGCTGCTGGCGACCCTGTTCATCCTCTACATCCTGATCCGCTGCCGCATGCAGCCAGAGCTGGGGCCACCGCTGGCGGAGCACGAGCGTCAGCTGAGCTGGCGCGAGAAGATCGCCCTGCTCAATGCCGGCGTGCTGTCGCTGGTGATCATCTTCGCCGTCATCGGCCTGTTCGTGATGGGGGTCACCAGCCTGGTGGAGAGCTCCGCCGTCGGCGCAGCCGCCGCCACCGTGGCCGCCTGGTCCAAGGGCCGGCTCAACCGCCAGGTGATCGACACCATCCTGCGCCGCACCCTCGACATCAGCGCCATGTTCATGTGGATCATCCTCGCCGCCCTCTGTTTCGGCGCCGTGTTCGACGGCCTCGGCGCGGTGAAGGCGATCGAGTCCCTGTTCCTGGAGAAGTGGGGCCTGACGCCGTGGGAGGTGCTGATCCTGATGCAGATCACCTACATCGTCATGGGCATGTTCCTGGACGACACCGCCATGCTGGTGATCGTGGCGCCCCTCTACATCCCGTTGGTCAAGGCCCTCGGCTTCAACCCGATCTGGTACGGCGTGCTCTACACCATCACCTGCCAGATCGCCTACATGACGCCGCCGTTCGGCTACAACCTGTTCCTGATGAAGGCGATGGCGCCGAAGGAGATCACCCTCGGCGACATCTACCACTCCATCTTCCCGTTCGTCCTGGTGATGATCTTCGGCCTCGCCATGGTGACCGCCTTCCCGCAGATCGCCATGTGGCTGCCGGAGGCGGTCTACGCCAGATGACCATCTTGCAAGGAGACCCGCCATGCAACCGAGAGAAGTAGAGAGCGCAGCCGATGCCCGCGCCATCGTCGAGGAGCGCGGCCTCAGTCACGTCAAGGTGGGACTGTTCGACAACGATGGCGTGATGCGCGGCAAGTACATGAGCCGGGAGAAGTTCTTCTCCTCCCTGGAGCATGGCTTTGCGTTCTGCGACGTGGTCCTGGGGTGGGACAGCAAGGACCAGCTCTACGACAACGTCCGCTACACCGGCTGGCACACAGGCTATCCCGACGCCCCCGTCCGGATCCTGCCGCAGAGCTGCCGCGAGGTGCCGTTCGAGGAGGGCATGCTGCTGTTCCTGGCCGAATTCGCCGGGCCCGCCGAGGCGGTCTGCCCCCGCGCCGCCCTGCGCCGGGTGCTGCAGCGGGCGGAGGCACTGGGCTTCCTGCCGATGGCGGCCCTGGAGTACGAGTTCTTCCTGTTCGACGAGACCCCGGACAGCGTGCGCGAGAAGGGCTTCCGCGATCTCCAGCCCATGACCCCGGGCTGGTTCGGCTACTCCATGCTGCGCAACTCGGTCCACGCCGAGCTCTACCACGAGCTGCTGGAGCTGTGCGAGACCATGGACTTCCCGCTGGAGGGGATCCACACCGAGACCGGCCCGGGGGTGGTGGAGGCGGCGATCGCCGTCGACCGGGCCGGAGAGGCCGCCGACAAGGCGGCCCTGTTCAAGACCTTCACCAAGGTGCTGGCCCAGCGCAACGGCCTGATGGCCACCTTCATGGCCAAGTGGTCGCCCGACTACCCGGGTCAGAGCGGCCACATCCACCTCTCCCTGCGCAGCGCCGACGGTGCCACCTCCGCCTTCCACGACCCCGACGGCCCGTTCAACATGAGCGAGATCCAGCGCCGCTTCATCGCCGGCCAGCAGCGGCTGATGCCGCAACTGCTGGCGCTGCTGGCGCCGACGGTGAACAGCTACACCCGCCTGATCCCCGGCTTCTGGGCCCCCACCGACGCCACCTGGGGCGTCGAGAACCGAACCACTGCCCTGCGCGTGATCCCGGGCTCGGACAAGTCCCAACGGGTGGAATACCGCCTCGGCTCGGCCGATGCCAACCCCTATCTGGCACTGGCCGCCGCCCTCGGCGCCGGTCTCTATGGCATCGAGCAGGGCTGGGAGCCGACGCCGCGGGTGGAGGGCAACGCCTACCAGCAGCAGCACCCGCCGGAACTGGCCCTGCCGCGCACCCTGTGGGACGCGGCCCAGGCGCTGAAGCAGTCGACGGCGGCGCGGGAGCTGCTGGGCGACGCCTTCGTCGAGCACTTCGCCGCCTCCCGCGAGTGGGAGGAGCGGGAGTTCCGCCGCCACATCACCGACTGGGAGCTGGAACGCTACTTCGAGATCATCTGACCCCGGAACCACCGTTCAACCACACCCGAGACGCATCCATGAGTGAATCACTGACCACCATCAGCCCCGTCGACGGCTCCGTCTACGTGGAGCGCCCCTGGGCCACTCCCGCGCGCATCGACGCCGCCCTCGATCTGGCCCGCGACGCCCGCCGCGCCTGGCGCGACACCCCCCTGCAGGAGCGCCAGGCGATCTGCAGCCGCATGGTAGACGCCTTCGTCGCCCACCGCGACGGCATCGCCGCGGAGATCTGCTGGCAGATGGGACGCCCGATCCGTTTCGCCGGTGGCGAGGTCAACGGCCTGGAGGAGCGGGCCCGCACCATGATCCGCCTCGCCGACGAGGGGCTGGCACCGGTACGACCGCCGCAGAAGGAGGGATTCCGGCGCTGGATCCAGCGCGAACCGGTGGGAACGGTGTTCGTCATCGCCCCCTGGAACTACCCCTACCTCACCGCCATCAACGCGGTGATGCCCGCCATCCTGGCCGGCAACGCGGTGGTGCTGAAGCACTCCGCCCAGACCCCCCTCTGCGCCGAGCGGCTGCAGCAGGCGTTCGACCAGGCGGGGCTGCCGGAGGGGGTGTTCCAGTACCTGCACCTGACCCATGCCGACACCGAGCAGGTGATCCGCGACGGCCGCGTCGACCATGTCGCCTTCACCGGCTCGGTGCCCGGTGGCCGCATGGTGGAACGGGTGGCCGCCGGACGCTTCATCGGCGTCGGCCTGGAGCTGGGCGGCAAGGATCCGGCCTACATCCGCGCCGATGCCGACCTGGAGCAGGCGGTGGAGACCGCCCTGGACGGCGCCTTCTTCAACTCCGGCCAGTCCTGCTGCGGCATCGAACGCATCTACGTCCACCAGTCGGTCTACGACCGTTTTCTGGAGCAGGCGGTGGCCTGGGTCGCGGCGCTGAAACTGGGGCGCCCGGACGACCCCGACACCACCCTGGGCCCGGTGGTGCGCGCCGCCGCCGCCGATTTCGTACGCGGCCAGGTGGACGAGGCCCTGGCCGCGGGGGCGGTCGCCCACATCGACCCGGCCGACTATCCCCTGGACCGGCCCGGCTCACCCTACCTGGCGCCCCAGCTCCTCACCGGCGTCGACCACTCCATGCGGGTGATGACCGAGGAGAGCTTCGGCCCCGTGGTCGGTGTGCAGAAGGTGGCCTCGGACGAGGAGGCGGTGGCGCTGATGAACGACAGCGTCTACGGTCTCACCGCCGCCCTGTTCACCCGCGACTACGACCGCGGCATCGAGCTCGGCCAGCGGCTGGAGGCAGGCACCTTCTTCATCAACCGCTGCGACTACCTGGACCCGGAACTGGCCTGGACCGGGGTCAAGGAGTCCGGCCGCGGCTGCACCCTGTCGGTGCTGGGCTTCGAGGCCTTCACCCGACCCAAGTCGTTCCACATCAAGACGGCCATCTGACCCGGAGGAGAGAACGCAGTGACCCTGACCGCCAACTGGAACTATCCCACGTCCATCCGCGTCGGTGCCGGCCGCGTCGCCGAACTGCCCGACGCCTGCCGCGAACTGGGCATCGGGACGCCCCTGCTGGTGACCGATCCCGGCCTCGCCGGCCTGCCGCTGATGCGGCGGGTGCTGGAGACCCTGCAGCGGACGGGGCTGCAGACCGAACTCTTCTCCGCCATCAAGGCCAACCCCAATGGTGACAACGTGGCCGCCGGCGTCGCCGCCTTCCACCGGGCCGGCTGCGACGGGGTGATCGCCTGCGGCGGTGGCTCCGCCCTGGACGCGGCCAAGGCGGTGGCGCTGATGGTGGGCCAGCAGCGGCCACTGTGGGACTTCGAGGACCTGGGCGACAACTGGACGCGGGTGAACGAGGAGGGGATGGCGCCGGTGGTGGCGCTCCCCACCACCGCCGGTACCGGTTCCGAGGTGGGACGGGCGTCGGTGATCACCGACCAGGACGACCGGCGCAAGAAGATCATCTTCCACCCGCGAATGCTGCCGGAGCGGGTGATCCTGGATCCGGAGCTGACCCTGGGGCTGCCACCGGATCTCACCGCCGCCACCGGCATGGACGCCCTCTCCCACAGCCTGGAGGCGTTCTGCGCCCCCTCCTACCACCCCATGGCCGAAGGCATCGCGGTGGAGGGAATCCGGCTGGTGCAGCAGTTCCTGCCGCGGGCGGTGGCCGACGGCAGCGACCTCGAGGCGCGCACCCAGATGCTGGTGGCATCGGCCATGGGCGCCACCGCCTTCCAGCGCGGCCTGGGCGGGATGCACGCCCTGGCCCACCCGCTGGGCGCCCTTTACGACGCCCACCACGGCACCCTCAACGCCATCCTGATGCCCTATGTGCTGCAGGCCAACAGGGACGCCATCGGGGAACGCATCGATCATCTCGCCCAGTGCATGGATCTGCCCGGAAGCGGCTACGACGCCTTTCTGGAATGGGTGCTCGCCCTGCGTGAGCTGCTGTCGATCCCCCACACCCTCGCGGAAATCGGCATCGACGACAGCCACGCCGACCGCATCGGTGCGATGGCGGCGGCCGACCCCTCCGCCGGGGGCAACCCGGTGGACCTGGGCAGTGACGGATACCGGTCCCTGTTCCTGCGCGCCGTGGCCGGCGAGGTATAGCGCCGGTGCGCGGCGCCATTCTCCAGTGCGACGAGGTCATGGAGCAGCTGCAACCGCGCTTCGGCCGCTACGGGGAGATGATCCGGCGCCTGTTCGCCGGCAGCGGCGAAACCATCGGCTTCGACGAGTTCGATTGCCGCCAGGGGGAGTATCCGGCCGAGCCGGGCGACTACGACTTCTTCGTCACCACCGGCAGCCAGGCCTCGGCCTACGATCCCGAGCCCTGGATCCTGCGCCTGATCGAATTCGTCCGTCACCTGGATGCCGGCGGCCATGTCCTGCTCGGCATCTGCTTCGGCCACCAGATCATCGCCATGGCCGGACACGGGCGGGTGGAACGCTCCGCCAGGGGCTGGGGCATCGGTGTCGCCCGCAACCGGATCCTGGCGACGCCGGAGTGGCTGGATCCGGTGCCCGCGGAACTGGAGATGCTGGTGAGTCACCAGGACCAGGTGGTGGCGACCAGCGGTGATCCGCTGGTGATCGCCGGCAGCGACTTCTGCCCCCTGTTCATGGTGCAGTGGAACCACCACTTCCTCAGCGTCCAGGGCCACCCCGAGTGGGATGCCGGCTACGCCCGCGCCCTGATCGGGGAGCGTCGCCACCTGCTGCCGACGGAGCGGGTGGAGGCGGCGCTCCGCTCCCTGCAGCAGCCCCCGGACAACACCCTGTTCGCCCACTGGGCGCTGCGCTTCATCCGCTCCCGCTGAGGCGGGGAATCAGGGATGCCGGGCGGTCCGGGAGGGATCCCGGGACATGGCCATCGGCGCACCACCGCCGCCGGCATCGGCCGGATCACCCCAGGTACGGTAGAGATCCGCCACCCAGGAGGGCTGCGGCGCGGACCGCTGCCGCGCTGGCGTGGTCGCCGGCGACCGTGCCGATGGAGCGGCCCGCGGCGGTGAC
>DRKP01000042.1 GCA_011051715.1 Sedimenticola thiotaurini
CCCTGCCGCAACAGAGCGTTCGCCCGGCCAGGGCCGACACCGAAGGGACGGCGCGGCAGCGCACCCGCCCCCACCCGAAGAACCGAAAGCGGGTGCGATGACGGGACGGCCCGCCTGTGGCGACCCTCCAGCCCTGCCGCAACAGACCATCGGTACGGCCAGAGCCGGCACCGAAGGGACGGAGCGCCATCGCAGCCGCCCCACACTCACCAAAAAGCGAGGCGAAAAGGGCACGGTTTGGTCTACAATGGCAGCCTTTACGCGCGGTTGGCGCCGAACAGACAGATCCACGACTGAGACAGGGTGACACAATTGAACGCGGTGAATCCTCTGCCGGCCACGGACCGGCGCTTCATGTCCGGCAACGAAGCGGTGGCACTGGGGGCCTGGACGGCGGGCTGCCGGGTCGCGGCCGCCTACCCCGGCACCCCCTCCACCGAGATCCTGGAGTACGCCTCCCAGCACAGGGACATGTACACCGAGTGGTCGATCAACGAAAAGGTATCGCTGGAGGTGGCCATCGGCGCCTCCCTGGCCGGAAGCCGCGCCCTCTGCGCCATGAAACACGTGGGCCTGAACGTCGCCTCCGATGCCCTGATGACCCAGACCCTGGTGGGCGTCAAGGGGGGACTGGTGATCGCCGTGGCCGACGACGTCGGATTGTCGTCGTCCCAGAACGAGCAGGACTCCCGCCACTGGGGCCGCTTCGCCCACGTTCCCGTGCTGGAACCGGCGGACGCCCAGGAAGCCCACGACATGACCATCACCGCCTTCGACCTGTCGGAGCGCTTCGGCACCCCGGTGATCCTGCGACTCACCACCCGGGTCTGCCACGTCAAGGGAGTAGTCGTCCCGGCCGGCGAACGACAGGAACACGTCCTCCCGGGTGGCTTCGAGAAGAATCCGGCCCGGCTGGTGATGACCCCGGCCAACGCCAGGCACCGCATCCCCCTGATGTACCAGCGGGAAGAGGAGCTGCGCCGCTACAGCGGGGAGTGCGAACTCAACCGGATCACCGAAGGCGACGACCGGCGCATCGGCTTCGTCGCCTCCGGCCCCGCCTTCATGCACGTGCGGGAGGCGTTCCCGGACGCCCCGGTACTGAAACTGGGCCTCAGCCATCCGGCACCGATGGAGCAGATCCGGCAACTCGCCGGCCAGGTGGAACAGCTGGTGGTGGTGGAAGAGGTCGAGCCCATCCTGGAGACCGAGATCAAGGCCGCCGGCATCGACGTCGTGGGCAAGGAGATCCTGCCACGCATCGGTGAACTGGCACCCCACGTGCTGCGCCCCGCCATCGCCGGCCTGCTGGGCGAGCCGGTGACCGAAGAACCGGCGACCGCGCCCGCGGCCCCACCGGCGAAGGCGCCGGAAGTGAAACTGGACCCGGCCACCGGCATCCAGGTATTCCCGCGTCCACCCACCATGTGCGTCGCCTGCCCCCACCTCGGCATCTACTACTGCCTGTCGAAGATCAAGAACACCAGCATCTCCGGCGACATCGGCTGCTATACCCTGGGCGCCGGGGAACCCTGGAACGCCCTCGACACCACCATCTGCATGGGCGCCTCCATGGGTGTCGCCCTGGGACTGGACAAGGGCCGCACCGAAGAGGACAGGGACAAGAAGATCATCGCCGTCATCGGTGACTCCACCTTCATGCACATGGGCATGCAGGGACTGCTGGACATCACCTACAACAGGGGCAACGTCACCATCCTGCTGCTGGACAACCGTGCCGTCGGCATGACCGGCGGCCAGTTCAACCCGGCCAGCGGTCGCGACATCCACGGCGAAGAGGCGATGCAGGTCGATTTTCGCAGGATCTGCGAGGCCCTGGGCGTGAAATCCGAGCGCATCCACGAAGTGAACCCCTACGAACTGCCGGTGCTGTTCAAGGCCCTGCGCGAAGAGATCAAGATCCCGGAGCCGTCGGTCATCATCACCAACCAGCCGTGCGTACTGGTGGAGTTCTACGGCGCCCGACCGGCGCTGACCGTGGACGCGGAAAAGTGCACCGGCTGCGGCAACTGCCTGGACGTGGGCTGCCCCGCCATCTTCGTCACCCGCCGCGAGACCGTGGTGAAACCCAACGGCAAGGAGAAGGAACTGGCCTTCGTCGACATCGACACCGCCGCCTGCACCGGTTGCGACCTCTGCCCACGGACCTGCGGACCCGACGCCATCGTGCCGCTGGAGGGTTTCAGCCGGCAGTAGAATCCGAGGGCCACAAATGGACGCGACCGGTCTCCCGCCACCCTGTCCCCTATACCGCGAGGGCAGCCACCGGCGAGTACGGGCCCGGTCCGAGACGGAACCACCGGCGCTCATCCGCGTCCGTTCGCGGCCAACCACAGCCATCCGAAGACGAGCATGCCCAACGTGAGCGACAACGACATCACCAACATCCTGGTCGCCGGCATCGGCGGCCAGGGCGTCATGACCGCGGCCGAGATCCTGGCCCAGACCGCCCTGGCCCAGGGCTACGACGTGAAGAAGACCGAGGTGGCCGGCATGGCCCAGCGCGGCGGCGTGGTCACCTCCCACGTCCGCTTCGGCCAGCGGGTGCTCTCCCCCGCCATCCCACCGGGCGAGGCCGACATCCTGGTCGGCTTCGAGCCGGCCGAGGCGCTGCGCTGGTGCTCCCACCTGCGCCCGGGCGGAGTCGCCATGGTCAGCACCACCCGGCAGGCGCCACCGGTGGTCAACCTGGGCCTGTTCGACTACCCGGACGACCCGGTGGCCGAGATGCAGGCCCGCGGCATCGACGTGCACGCCTTCGATGCCGGGGCCATCGCCCGCGATCTGGGCAACTTCCGCCTGGTCAACACCGTCATGCTGGGGGCCATCTCCCGCTACCTGCCCTTCTCCCCGGAGATCCTCAAGGCCCAGATCCTGGACCGCTTCCGCGCGCGCAAGCCAAAACTGGTGGAGATCAACGAAAAGGCCTTCGAGGCGGGGCGCAAGGCGGCCGAGGCGGATTCGTGACCTTTCCACGGCAAGGCCGCGAAGGAACGCGAATGGTCACGAGCAGGGTGTTGCCGACCCGGCATCCCGGCAGGAACGTCTCCCCAGGCGCCATCCGCCTGCTGCAGCAAACAGCATGGCGCGGTTGCCGATGAGCGAAACCACCTGGGACCCCACCTCCTGGCAGCAGCGGCCGGCCAGGCAGCAGGCGAACTATCCCTCCGCGGAGGCATTGAACGGGGTGCTGGAACAGCTCGCCTCCCTGCCGCCGCTGGTCACCTCCTGGGAAGTGGAGTCACTCAAGCAGCAACTGGCGGCGGCCGAGCGGGGCGAGGCCTTCCTGCTGCAGGGGGGCGACTGTGCCGAGAACTTCGCCGACTGCTCGTCGCCGATCATCACCAACAAGCTGAAGATCCTGCTGCAGATGAGCCTGGTGCTGATCCATGGCCTCAAACGGCGGGTGATCCGGGTCGGGCGTATCGCCGGACAGTACGCCAAGCCGCGCTCCGCCGACACCGAGACCAGGGATGGCGTCACCCTGCCCAGCTACCGCGGCGACCTGATCAACGGACCCGGCTTCAGCGCCGCCGAGCGCATCCCGGACCCGGTGCGGCTGCTGCGCGGCTACGGCCGCGCCGCCATGACCCTGAACTTCATCCGCGCCCTCTCCGACTGCGGCTTCGCCGACCTGCACCATCCGGAGAACTGGGACCTGGAATTCGTACAGCACTCGCCCCAGGCCCGGGAGTACCGGAAAGTGGTGGAAGACCTCTCCAGCTCGCTGCGCTTCCTGGAGATCCTCGGTGGCAGCCACAACCCGGAGATCGACCGGGTCCGCTTCTTCACCAGCCACGAGGGCCTGCACCTGCACTACGAGCAGGCCCTGACCCGGCGGGTGCCCAACCGGGAGGGCTGGTACAACCTCTCCACCCATCTGCCCTGGATCGGCTTCCGCACCGCCGAGCTGGACGGCGCCCACGTGGAGTACTTCCGCGGCATCCTCAACCCGGTGGGGGTCAAGGTGGGCGCGGGCATGTCGGCCGATCAGGTCCAGGCCCTGGTGGAGACCCTCGATCCTGACGACGAACCCGGCAAACTGATCCTCATCCACCGCTTCGGCGCCGCCGGCATCGCCGCTGGACTGCCGCCCCTGATCGACGCGGTGCAGCGCATGGGGCGCCGGGTGCTGTGGATCTGCGATCCCATGCACGGCAACACCGAGACCACCGACAGCGGCTACAAGACCCGCCGCTTCGACAACATCCTGTCGGAACTGGAGCAGGCCTTCGACATCCACCGGCAGCAGGGCAGCGTGCTCGGCGGCGTCCACTTCGAACTCACCGGCGACGACGTCACCGAGTGCATCGGCGGCGCCCGCGGCCTGGACGAGGCCGGCCTGGAACGGGCCTACAAGACCCAGGTCGATCCCAGGCTCAACTACGAGCAGGCGATGGAGATGGCGATGGCGGTGGTGCGCAAGGCGGGGCGGTAGAACCTCCCGCCCATTGCGAATTCTCAATGCGGACGACCGGCCCGCTGTGGTCGAATTGAACCATAGGCCGGATCCGGCGGCGTCAAAGGCAGTATCGCAGCAGCGCGTCGCCGGGGATGGCCGATCTCCTCCTTTGTTCGGGCCGCACATTTCCCCCTTCGCGGCCCTCTTTTTTGTTCCCGGCAGTCCCTTCAATCCTCCCCGGCAGCTCCGGAGAGCCGCCCGGGCAGCACCGGGCGCAGCTTGTCGGCAATGCGGCGCAGGGTCTCCTCCGTGGTCTCCCAGTCGATGCAGGCGTCGGTCACCGAAACACCGTAGCGGAGCTGCCCCAGATCCTCCGGGATGGCCTGGTTGCCGGCGTGGAGATTGCTCTCCAGCATGATTCCCAGGATCGAGCGGTTGCCCTCGACCACCTGGTTGACCACGTTGTCCGCCACCAGTGGCTGCAGTTCCGGCTGCTTGTTGGAGTTGCCGTGGCTGCAGTCGATGACGATGTTCTGCGGCAGGCCCGCCCCGCGCAGCGCCTCCTCGCACAGGGCCACGTGGACCGAATCGTAATTCGGCTGGCCACCGCCACCGCGCAGGATGACATGGCCGCAGACGTTGCCCCGGGTCTGGATCACCGTAACCTGGCCGTTCTGGTTGATGCCGAGGAAACTGTGGGGCCGGGAGACCGACTGCAGGGCGTTGATCGCCACCGACAGGCTGCCGTCGGTGGCATTCTTGAACCCCACCGGCATGGACAGACCCGAGGCCATCTCCCGGTGGGTCTGGGATTCTGCGGTGCGGGCGCCGATGGCGGCCCAGGAGAAGAGATCCGCCAGATACTGGGGACTGATCGGGTCCAGCGCCTCGGTGGCGACCGGCATGCCGTGCTCGGCCAGCCACAGCAGCAGTTCCCGCGCCTTGTGCAACCCCTCCTCGATCAGGAACGAATCGTCCATGCGCGGGTCGTTGATCAGCCCCTTCCAGCCGACCGTCGTGCGCGGCTTCTCGAAATAGATTCGCATCACGATGAACAGGGTGTCGCCCAGCTCCTCGCGCAGGGCCTGCAGGCGCCGGGCATAGTCCCGGGCGGCCTCCACATCGTGGATGGAGCAGGGCCCTGTCACCACCAGGAAGCGGTGGTCCCTGCGCTTGAGGATGTCACGGATGGTCTGGCGGCTGCGCCAGACCGTCTCCTTCCCCGCCTCGCCGACGGGCAGGTGGCGCTTCAGATCGGCCGGCGAGATGAGAACCCGCTCGGCGGCGACATTGGTGTTGTTGAGGGAATCTTTGAACATATCCGGTTGCTTGGGCAGGAACGACGGGGCAAGGGGGCTAGCCCGAATATTTCACCCGATCGCTGAAATCATGTTTCAGCATACTGCATTTCATGCGAAATCCTGGAACATTGGCGGAGTACAAAATGTTACCGGGCATCGCTGAACGCGCCCTCGCACCGGTCTCGCCGTCCATCTGCGGTATTTGCTCAATCATCAATAGCTTC
>DRKP01000043.1 GCA_011051715.1 Sedimenticola thiotaurini
CGGGCACCGGTCCGCGGGTGAGAAACAGGTCCACCATGTAGCCATTCTTGCCTGCGGAGCGGGTGCCCCGGGCGACGCCGGAACCGAGGTTGTAGACGGCGATCCTGACGCGCGGACCGATGTCCTCCCCCGGCCGGGCCTGGGAGGGCGCGCTCAGCCGCAGGGCCAGATCGGGCTGACCGGCGGCGGACAGAGGCAGTGCGGATGCAGCCAGCAGCAGGCCGCCGATCGCCAGCAAGGGGGCGCGGAGGATGCCGGCAGTGGTACGGAGACTGGATGAAGTGTCGTCTGCGGGGGCCTCCCCGCGCCGGTTACCCTGCGTTGCTGTCCACATCCTGTGCCCCTCCCTCGCCACTGCCGCTCCGGTTCCCCTGAACCGGGTCCTCTACTCAAATACTAGAAGCGGATTCCCCTTCTGCCAACAGCGGGGTACGCCGGTCGCCCCCGGAGGGCATCGCCCCGGACGGCCCCGGCTGCGGCTCGACCCCGGACGCCACTGTTTGCGGTATCATGCCGCCGCATGAACCACGAGACCGAATCCTTCGAACCGGAACCGGAGGGGCCCAGCAAGAGCGAGGTCAAGCGCGAGATGCTGGCGCTGCAGAAGCTGGGGGAGAGGCTAGTGGCGCTGAGCCCGAAGCGCTGGGAGGAGTTCTCCTTCGGCCCGCAGATGATGGAGGCGCTGCGGGAGTCGCGCCGGATCAAGAGCCACAACGCCATGCGCCGCCACTACCGCCGCCTGGGCAAGCTGCTGCGCAACGAGGATGCGGAGCTGGTGCGAAACCTGTTCCAGCGCATGGACGACGAGCACTTCCAGGACACCCGGCGCTTCCACCGCCTGGAGCAATGGCGCGAGCGGCTGCTCGCCGACGGCGACGAGGCGCTGCAGGCACTGCTGGAACAGTGCCCCGGTGCCGACCGCCAGCGACTGCGGCAGATGATCCGCGACGGCCGCAGGGAGCGCGAGCAGGAGCGCCCGCCGGTGGTCCAGCGCAGGCTGTTCCGCTATCTCCGGGAGCTGGAGTTGTAGCCGCGGCGGCCGCCGCCCCCGATAACCATTGGATCATCGGGGCATTTCCGGAAATCTCTGTAGCCATGTCAGTTCACCACAGAGGGCACAGAGGGCACAGAGATTTCTTGACGAAAAGCGACACGTGCCGAACCAAAAGCAAGCAGGCCTGCTTGACTACAGGCGTTTGTTTCAGCAGTGCGGAAAAACACTAAAGATCTCTGTGCCCTCTGTGGTGATACAGAATACACAGAGGTTTCTAGACGAAAACCGACCCAGGCCGAACCAACAGCAGGCAGCCATGCTTCACTAGGGGCGTTTGTTTCAGTACCCCGGAAAAACACTAAGGATCTCTGTGCCCTCTGTGCCCTCTGTGGTGATACAGAATAACTCTGTGCCCTCTGTGTCCTGTGTGGTTAATCAGTTACAAATTTTACATTCCGTGCCTCACAAAGAAAATTCGATGGCAGTATAAGAATTGCTCTTTCAACCCCCCGGCAAAGGTCTATAATTGGCGGCAGCAACGGCGGCGGCCCGGATGCCGGTCCCCGTTTCCGCACCCTTCGACAGGGTTCGCACCCCGGACGACAACAACCATGATGATCAACAACCGGCCGGTCTTCCTGAACCTGTTCCAGTTCCGGTTTCCCATCGCCGCCATCATGTCGGTCGGCCATCGTGCCTCCGGCGTGTTGATGGTGCTGGCGTTTCCCTTCCTGGTCTACATCCTCGACCTGTCGCTGCAGGGGGAGGCGGGCTTCGCCGCCGCCCGGGAGATCCTCCAGAGTCTGCCGGTCAGGCTGGTCCTGTTCCTGCTGCTGTGGGCCCTGATGCACCACCTGCTGGCCGGTATCCGCTTCCTCCTGATCGACTTCGATATCGGCGTCGGCAGGGAACAGGCACGGCTCTCGGCCTGGTTCGTGATGCTGGCGGCCCCGCTGCTGGCCCTGCTCGTGGGGGTGCTGTCGTGAGCCGCCGGGCGAGTGGCTTCCGCGCCTGGATGCTGCAGCGGATCAGCGCCGCCTATCTCGGCCTCTACTTCATCTACATGATCGGCTACCTGAGCATCGCGCCGCCGGCCACCGCCGCCGACTGGAAGCTGTGGATCTCCCATCCCGTCAACAGCGTCGGGCTGATGCTGTTCTTCGCCACCCTGCTGATCCACGCCTGGGTGGGGTTCCGTGACGTGGTGATCGACTATGTCCATCCGCTGATGCTGCGGGTGGTGATCCTCAGTCTCACCGCCCTGGGCCTGATCGGCAGCGGGCTGTGGGTGGCGCGGGTCATCTTCCTCGGCAGCGCGCCGGCATGAGCGGGCCCCGCCGATGCCGCCCCGACCGTGATCCGACCCTGTTTGCACCGACCCCTCTTCAACCTTGCATGAAAGAGCTCCCATGCCCCTGATTCGCAGACGTTTCGACGCCCTGATCCTCGGTGCCGGCGGCGCCGGCCTGAACGCCGCCCTGCAGCTGGCCCAGGCCGACCTGCGGGTGGCGGTGGTCTCCAAGGTGTTTCCAACCCGTTCCCACACCGTGGCGGCCCAGGGCGGGGTGAATGCCGCCCTCGCCAACGTCTCCGCCGACAAGTGGCACTGGCACATGTTCGACACCGTCAAGGGATCGGACTACCTGGGCGACCAGGATGCCATCGAGTTCATGTGCCGGGAGGCGATCCCCACCGTCTACGAGCTGGAGCACAACGGCGTGCCCTTCTCGCGCCTCGACAACGGCCGCATCTACCAGCGCGCCTTCGGCGGCCAGAGCCAGGAGTTCGGCGGTCCCCAGGCGATCCGCACCTGCGCCGCCGCCGACCGTACCGGCCACGCCATCCTGCACACCCTGTTCCAGCAGAACATCCGTGCCAAGACCCACTTCTTCGACGAGTACTTCGCCGTCGACCTGATCCGCGACGACGACGGC
>DRKP01000044.1 GCA_011051715.1 Sedimenticola thiotaurini
AGTGCCTGAACGGCTCCCTCCCCGTCATCCCAGTGCAGGCCGGAAGCGACCCGTTCGACCGCCTGGATCCCGGCCTCCGCCGGGATGACGGCCTGTTCAACGCCCCTGGGACTCATCCTTCTCTTCGCCGCCTCCGCCGATCGCCAGGTGGGAGAGCTGTTCGTACAGGTGGAAGCGCTGCTTCGCGTGCTTCTCTGCCTTGCTGAAGTAGCGCTCCGCCAGGTCCGGGTGGGTGCGCAGCAGCACGCTGAAGCGGGCCTCGGTGCCGACATAGTCGCGGTACGGCACCGACGGCGGCTTGGAGTCGATCTTCAGCGGATGTTCGCCCTGCTCGGCGCGACGCGGGTCGTAACGGAACAGGGGCCAGTGGCCGGTGTTCACCGCCAGGTCCTGCTGGCGCAGGTTGTTGGAGAGGTCCACTCCGTGGGCGATGCAGGGGGAGTAGGCGATGATCATCGAAGGCCCGGGGTACGATTCGGCCTCCAGGAAGGCGCGCAGGGTCTGCACGTCCTTGGCGCCGAACGCCACCTGGGCGACATAGACGTTCTGGTAGGCCATCGCCATCAGGGCGATGTCCTTCTTGAACGTGGGCTTGCCGGAGGCGGAGAATTTGGCCACCGCCCCCATCGGCGTCGCCTTGGAGGTCTGGCCGCCGGTGTTGGAGTAGACCTCGGTGTCCAGCAGCAGGATATTGACGTCGCGGCCGCTGGCGAGGACGTGGTCGAGACCGCCATAGCCGATGTCGTAGGCCCAGCCGTCGCCGCCGATGATCCAGACGCTCTTCCTCGCCAGCATGTCGGCGATGCCCTCCAGCTCCCGGGCGCGCTGATCGTCGATCCCCTTCAGTTTCTGCTTCAGGGCCTCGATGCGCTCGCGCTGCTCGAAGATGCCGGCCTCGCTGCTCTGGTCCGCCTGCAGCAGGGCATCGGCCAGGTCGCCGCCGATGCGGTCGGCCAGGGCCGTCACCAGTTCACGGGCGTGCTCCGCCTGCTTGGTCACCGCCACCTGCATGCCGAGGCCGAACTCGGCCGTATCCTCGAACAGGGAGTTGTTCCAGGCCGGCCCGCGTCCCTCCGGGTTGGTGGTCCATGGGGTGGTCGGCAGGTTGCCGCCGTAGATGGAGGAGCAGCCGGTGGCATTGGCGACCAGCATGCGGTCGCCGAACAGCTGGGAGGCGAGCTTGACATAGGGGGTCTCGCCGCAACCGACGCAGGCGCCGGAGAATTCGAACAGCGGCTGCATGATCATGGAGCCCTTCAGGGTGGTCGGCTTCAGCTTGGTGCGGTCGTATTCCGGCAGGCCGAGGAAGAAGTCCCAGTTGGCCCGTTCCTGCGCCTTGTAGGCCGGATCCGGGGTCATGTTCAGGGCCTTGCGTTCCGGGTTCTTCTTGTCGCGGATGGGGCAGATCTCCACGCACAGGCCGCAGCCGGTGCAGTCGTCCGGCGCCACCTGGTAGGCGATGTGCCAACCGGGGCCGAAGTCCTTGCCCTTCACCGGGGCGTGGTGGAAGGTCTCGGGCGCCTGCTCGGTGAGTTCCACCTTGAACACCTTGGAGCGGATGGCGCCGTGGGGGCAGGTAAAGGGACACTTGCCGCAATCGGTGCACAGGTCCGGTTCCCAACGGGGCAGTTCCAGGGCGATATCGCGCTTCTCGTAGGCGGCGGTGCCCAGCGGCCAGGTGCCGTCCGCCGGCATCAGGCTGACCGGGATGCTGTCGCCGCGACCGGCGATCAGCTCGGCGGTCACCTTGCGCACGAACTCGGGCGCATCGTCCGGAACCGGTGGTGGCCTGTCGAAGCCGCTGGTCACCCGGTCCGGCACCTCGACCTGGTGCAGACCGGCGAGGGCGGCATCGATGGCGGCGTAGTTGCGCTCCAGCAGGCGCCGGCCCTTGCGGCCGTAGGTCTTCTTCACCGCCTCCTTGATCCGGTCGATCGCCTCCTCTGCCGGAATGATCTCGCTGATGGCGAAGAAGCAGGTCTGCATGATGGTATTGATGCGCCGGCCCATGCCGGTGTCGGCGGCGATGCCGTAGGCGTCGATCACATAGAAGCGGATCCGCTTGTCGATCATCTGCTGCTGCATGCGCCGTGGCAGATCGTCCCACACCTTTTCCGGCGGGGTGGGCGAGTTGAGCAGGAACACGGCACCCGGCGCCGCCTTGTCCAGCATCTCGTAGCGGGTCAGGAAGGTGGGCTGGTGGCAGGCGACGAAACCGGCCTCGCCTTCGCCGATCAGGTAGGTGGAGCGGATCGGCTTCGGGCCGAAGCGCAGGTGGGAGACGGTGACCGCGCCGGCCTTCTTGGAGTCGTACTGGAAGTAGCCCTGGGCGTGGTTGTCGGTCTCGGTGCCGATGATCTTGATCGAATTCTTGTTGGCGGAGACGGTGCCGTCGGAGCCGAGGCCGTAGAACACGCAGCAGGTGACATCGTCGGCGGCATCGGGACGGAACGCCGGGTCCCACTCCAGGCTGCTGTGGCTGACGTCATCGATGATGCCGATGGTGAAGTGGTTCTTCGGCCGCTCCTTTTTCAGCTCGTCGAAGATCCCCTTCACCATGCCCGGGGTGAACTCCTTGGACGACAGGCCGTAGCGGCCGCCGGTGATACGCGGCAGCCGGTCGCGGCGGCCGTCGCTGTAGGCCTGGGCGAAGGCGCCGAGGACGTCCTTGTACAGCGGCTCGCCGTCGGAGCCCGGCTCCTTGGTGCGGTCGAGCACGGCGATCTTCGCCGCCGTCTGCGGGATCGCGTCCAGCAGGCGCCCGGCGTCGAACGGCCGGTACAGGCGTACCTTCAGCAGCCCCACCTTTTCGCCCCTGGCGTTGAGGTGCTCGACCGTCTCCTCTGCGGCCCCGGCGCCGGATCCCATCAATACCACGATCCGCTCCGCCTCGGCGTCGCCGACATAGTCGAACAGACGGTAGCTGCGGCCGGTGAGGCCGGCGAAGCGGTCCATCACCTGCTGCAGGATGCCGGGCAGGGCGGCGTAGTAGGGGTTGACCGTCTCCCGGCCCTGGAAATAGACGTCCGGATTCTGGGAGGTGCCGCGGATCACCGGATGATCCGGTGACAGCGCCCGGTCACGATGGGCCCTGACCAGCTTCTCGTCGATCATGGCCCGCACCACGTCGTGACCGATGCGTTCGATCTTGTTGATCTCGTGGGAGATGCGGAAACCGTCGAAGAAGTGGAGGAAGGGGATGCGCCCCTCCAGGGTGGCGGCCTGGGCGATCAGGGCGAAGTCCATCGCCTCCTGCACCGAGTTGGAGGCGAGCATGGCGTAGCCGATGGAGCGGCAGGCCATCACGTCGCTGTGGTCGCCGAAGATGGAGAGGGCCTGGGCCGCCAGGGAGCGGGCCGACACGTGCAGCACCGTCGGCGACAGCTCGCCGGCGATCTTGTACATGTTGGGGATCATCAGCAGCAGCCCCTGGGAGGCGGTGAAGGAGGTGGCCAGGGAGCCGGCCTGCAGGGCGCCGTGGATGGCGCCGGCGGCGCCGGCCTCGCTCTGCATCTCGATCACCTCGGGCACCGTTCCCCACAGGTTCTTCACTCCCTGCGCCGACCACTCGTCGGCCCATTCGCCCATCGGCGATGCCGGGGTGATGGGGTAGATGGCGACCACCTCGTTGGTGAGGTGGGCGATGTAGGCGGTGGCCTCGTTACCGTCGATGGTGACTACGGTGGATTCCGTCATATCTTGGCCTGGACTCCGGTGGTGGCTCGATGCCCCACATCCTAGACCAGCGGCGTTGCGGGGCGGATGACCTGGGTCAATCCCGGCCGACGCCGGTCGGGGGTGGCGCATGCCGCTCCGGCCGGGGGGAAAGATTTTCTGTTCCGGGACGCTAACCTGGAAGATGAACGGCAATATCGCAGACAAGCGGATATCCGACCGGGGCCGGCCCGACCCGTCGCCGGGGCCGGCTCCTGCCGACACAGGGGAATTTCCCGCGGCCCCGGAGGGGGGATCGTCTCCGCTGGAGACTTCCCATGGCGGCACCGTCGAGTTCCTGTTGCGGCGCATGCAGCACCAGAGTGATCTGCCGGTGCTGGCGGAATCGATCCGCACGCTCAACCAGGTGGCCGACGCCGGGGACCAGGATCTGGGCCGCCTGGCCGGCGTCCTGGTTCGCGATTTCGCCCTCACCAGCAAGATCCTGAAGGTGGTCAACTCGGCCTTCTACAGCCGCTTCTCGGGTCATATCGGCAGTGTCAGTCGCGCCATCGTGGTGCTGGGCATCAACACGGTACGCTCCATCGCCACCTCGCTGATCCTGTTCGAGCACCTGCACGACCGGGCCAGGGCGGAGCGGCTCAAGGACGAGATCGCCGGCGCCGTGTTCGCCGCCACCCTGGCGCGGCAGGTGGCCGCTGAGGCGGGACTCGACGACGGTGAGGGGGCGTTTCTCTGCGGCATGCTGCACAATCTGGGGCGGCTGCTGGTCACCTACTATCTGCCGGAGGAGACCGCCGAGATCGAGCGGCTGACGGGGCAGGAACAGATGGCCGCGCCGGTGGCGGAACAGCGGGTGCTCGGCCTGACCCTGGAGCAGGTGGGGATCGAGGTGGCGCGGGCGTGGAACTTTCCCGCCGACGTCACCATGGGTATGGTCCGTGCCGATCCCGATGCACCGGGGGACCTGACCAATCCCTACCTGAAGATCCGCCTGATTGCCGGTTTCGCCAACGAGGCGGCGTCCCTGATCGGCGAATCAGGGGAGGGGGACGCAGGGGCCAGACGGCGGCTGCTGAAGCGTTACCGCATGGGCCTGGCGATCAGCGACAAGTCCTTCGAGCGCGTTCTCGGCGCGGCGCGTCGCGAGTTCATGGAATTGAGCAGTGATCTGGTCCGGCACCGGTCCCCGAGCCCCTTTCTCGGCAATCTTCTGCACCAGGAGCCGGAGACCGGTGACGCCCCTGCCGATCCGGAGATGGAGGCGGGCCGCGTCCTGGAGACGGCCGCCGACGGCGGGCTGCAGCCCGCTGACCTGGCCATGGCCCGGCCCTCCCCGGACGCGGAGCGGATCCTGACCGAGGGGCTGCAGGAGCTCTCCTCCATGCTGGCGGAGGGGGCCGGCAATGTCAGTCAGGTCCTCAATGTCACCCTGGAGACCATCTATCGGGCGATGGGGTTTCAGAGGGTGCTGGTCTGCCTGCGGGACCGGAGTGGACGGGAGTATGTGGCGCGCCTGGGTTTCGGCCGCGAGATCGATGCCTACCTGGAACGCTTCCGTTTCCCTGCCGCCTACAGTGCCGATGTGTTCCATGTCGTCCTGAAGAACGGTGTCGATCTCCATATCACCGATACCGGTGCCGCCAATATCCGCGACCGGCTGCCCGACTGGTACCGGCGTCTGCCGGCGGCGGGCTCCTTCCTGCTGTTCCCCCTGCAGGTGCGGCAGCGCCCCCTGGGGCTGATCTACGCCGACCACCCGCGACCCGACGGTCTCTCCCTGAGCGAGGAGCAGCTCAACCTGCTGAAGGCCCTGCGCAACCAGGTGCTGCTGGGATTTCGCGCCCGCGGCTGAGCCCGCCGTCGCGGCCGATCAGCCCCGCAGGGGCGGCACCCCCGCCGCGAAGAATCCGTGGTGCCCGTGGTGGGTGGTATACGGCCGCCGCAACGCCCGCTGCTGCGCTATAGTTACGCCTTTCATCTCGACAGCGGGAGAGGCCCGGACAAACCATGCTCGAATACATCTTCTTCGATCCACGACCCTGGCGGCTGTTCATCGATTTCCTGCGCGACAGGGGACTGGAGCCGGAATCCACGGATGAGGAGCAGGGGTTGCTGGTGCGGTTGCCGGACGATACCGACGACCGGCTGATGGATGAGATCGAGGCGCGCTACGACGAGCTGCTGGACATGAACGAGCAGCTGTTCGCGGAGCAGGAGGGCGAGGCCCATGTCCATCGCGCCGGGGTCAGCGTCAGCCTGTCCGACGGACGGGTGGTGGAGGCGGGGGTCCCGCCGGAGCTGCTGAACCGCATCCTGCAGGTGATCGGCACCGACGAGCTCGGCCTGTTCGTCAGCGCCATCGTGGATGCGGTGGAGAACCCGGACGAGCGCCCCTTCTGTCAGCGCGACTGAGCCGGCTCCTGCTTCCCGCGCTCCGCCTGCAATCGCCTGGCCTTGTCCTTCTCGACCATCTCGATGTACTGCCGGGGCGTCGCCGTCATCCCCTTCTTCGGCCGGGTATCCGATTCCAGATAGATGTAGAGGATACCGGCGATCAGCACCAGCAGGATCAGGAAAAAGGGTTTGATCTTCATCGCTCGCCCGGTATCGCCGTCACCACGTACCATCCGAGCATAGCCCTTCGCTCCCGCTGCCGCCAGCCCCCACCCGGGTGGGGGCTGGCGCCTGCTGCTCACTCCTGTCCCGGGACCTCTGCTCCGCGCAGGCTGATCACCGGCCAGCCGTGGCGGCGGGCATGGGCCGCCAGTGCCCGGTCCGGGTCCACCGCCACCGGCCGTTCCACCCGCTCCAGCAGGGGGATGTCGTTGTGGGAGTCGCTGTAGAAGCTGCTCCCCCGCAGTGTCTCGCCGTGGTCCTGCAGCCACTGCTGCAGCCGCTCCACCTTGCCCTCGCGGAAACTGGGGATTCCGGAGACTTCACCGGTATAGCGGCCGTCGATCTGTTCCGGCTCGGTGGCGATGAGGTGGGGAACGCCCAGGCGCCGGGCGATGGGCTCGGTGACGAAGCGGTTGGTGGCGGTGATGATGAGCAGGGTGTCACCGGCGCGGCGGTGCCTCTCCACCAGCTCCAGGGCCGGCGGCTGGATGAGGGGCTCGATCTCCTGTTCCAGGAAGCGTTCGCGCCAGGCCAGCAGCCGGTCCAGCGGCTGCTCCTTCAGCGGCCGCAGGGAGAAGCGCAGGAATTCCATGATGTCCAGGGTACCGGCCTCATAGGCGCGGTAGTAGCGTTCGTTCTCCTGCTCGTACCAGGCCCGGTCCACGGCCCCGGTATCGGCCAGGAAGCGTCCCCAGAGATAGTCCGAGTCCCCGGCCAGCAGGGTGTTGTCGAGATCGAAGATGGCCAGTGCCAAGTGTGTCCTCCCGGGAAAGCCTTCACCATGGCCGGCGGTGGCCACGGCAGCCGCATGATACGGGTTTTTGATGCTCTTCGCTGCCTTTGTCCGGGGCGGGGTCCCGCGACCGTGCCCAGGTTGCCGGGGTGGGGGGACTGTGGAACAATCTGAAGCATCCAGAATACACGATTGGGTTCTCCTCAGTGATCGATTCGGAAGGTTTCAGACCCAACGTCGGCATCATTCTCTGCAATCACCAGCGGCAGCTGTTCTGGGGCCGCCGGGTGGGGCAGAACGCCTGGCAGTTTCCCCAGGGCGGCATCAAGGAGCACGAGACACCGGAGCAGGCCATGTTCCGGGAGCTGGAGGAGGAGGTGGGGCTGAAGGCCCATCAGGTGGAGGTGATGGGTGTCACCGGTGACTGGCTCCACTACCGGCTGCCGAAGCGCTATATCCGCCGTCACAGCCAGCCCCTGTGCATCGGTCAGAAACAGCGCTGGTTCCTGCTCCGGGTGCTGTGCGACGAGACCGACTTCTGCCTCGACAACTCGCCCAAGCCTGAGTTCGATGGCTGGCGCTGGGTGAAGTACTGGCAGCCGTTGCGCGAGGTGGTCTACTTCAAGCGCCAGGTCTATTCCCGGGCCCTGGAGGAGCTGGCGCCGCTGTTGTTCCCGGAGGGTGCCCCCTCGCGCTCCCAGAGCAAGTACCTGCGCAAGCGCCGGCGCTGACCGGGTCCATGCTCGACGTCCTGCACCGCATCGTCCAGAAGGTCAATGCGGCGCCCGACCTGGACCGGGCGCTCAGCGTCATCGTGCAGGAGGTGAAGCAGGCGATCCGGGCCGATGTCTGTTCCGTCTATCTCACCGATTTCGAACAGCGGCGCCATGTCCTGCGCGCCACCCACGGGCTGCGCCGGGCCGCGGTGGGCCGGGTCAGCCTGCCGCTGCACCAGGGGCTGGTCGGCCTGGTCTGTGAGCGGGCCGAGCCCCTCAATCTGGACGATGCCCCGGGCCATCCCCGCTATCGTTTCATCACCGAGACCGGCGAGGTGCCCTACCACGGTTTTCTCGGTGTTCCCATCATTCAGAATCGTCAGGTGCTGGGGGTGCTGGTGGTCCGGCAGCGGGATCCGCGCCGTTTCGCCGACGAGGAGGTCAGCTTCCTGTTCACCCTGGCGGCCCAGCTGGCGGGTGCCATCGTCCATGCCCGGGTCAGTGGCGAGCTGAGCGGGAGCGAGGAGCAGGCAGCGGGACCCGAGCGTTTTCTGCAGGGACTGCCCGGGGCGGCGGGGGTGGCCATCGGTCGGGCGGTGGTGGTCTACCGGGAGGCAGACCTGGACGCCGTGCCGGACCGACCCGCGGAACAGCCGGAGCAGGAGATCGCCCTGCTGCATCGCGCGGTGGCACGGGTGCGGGAGGAGCTGCGCCGGCTGCAGGGGCAGATGCAGGAGACCCTGCCGGCGGAGGAGCTGGCCCTGTTCGATGCCCTGTTGCTGATGCTCTCCGGCGACACCCTGGTGACCCAGACCATCGAGCGCATCCAGGCCGGCGAGTGGGTGCAGAGCGCCCTGCACCACACCGTGGAGGAGCACGCCGCCGTGTTCGAACGGATGGAGGACGCCTACCTGCGGGAACGGGCCTCGGACATCCGTGACCTGGGGCGCCGCATCCTGATGCGGCTGCAGAGCGAGCAGCCGGAGAGGGCGGAGTATCCCGACCGGACCATCCTGGTGGGCGAATCGGTGGGGGCGGTGGAGCTGGCCGGGGTGCCGCGGTCACGGCTGGCGGGGGTGATCTGCGCCGGCGGGTCCCGCTCCTCCCACGTGGCGATCCTGGCCCGGGCCATGGGGGTGCCGGCGGTGATGGGGGTGACCGACCTGCCGGTGGCGCGGATGGAGGGAAGGGAGGTGATCCTCGACGGTTACCGCGGCCGCGTCTACCCGTCACCGACGCCGTCGGTGCGGCGTGAATACAGCCGCCTGCTGCGCGAGGAGCAGGTCCTGAGCGCCGAGCTGGAGGCCTTGCGCGGGGAACCGGCGGTGACCACCGACGGTGTGCCCATGACCCTCTACCTCAATACCGGTCTGGTCTCGGAGATGAGCTCCCTCGGCACCAGCGAGGCCCAGGGGGTCGGGCTCTACCGTACCGAGTTGCCGTTCATGGTGCGCGACCGCTTCCCGGGGGAGGAGTCCCAGGGTGCCAACTACCGGCGGGTGCTGGAGACCTTCGCGCCACGCCCGGTGATCCTGCGTACCCTGGACGTGGGGGGCGACAAGCCACTGCCCTATTTTCCGGTGCAGGAGTCCAACCCCTTTCTCGGCTGGCGCGGCATCCGCATCTCCCTGGACCATCCGGAGATCTTCCTGACCCAGATCCGCGCCATGCTGCGCGCTGCCGTCGGTCTCGGCAACCTGCGCATCATGCTGCCCATGGTCACCCGCATCAGTGAGGTGGAGGAGCTGACCCTGCTGATCCAGCGCGCCCACGACGAGCTGCAGGAGGAGGGTGAGGCGGTGACCCTGCCGCCGGTCGGGGTGATGGTGGAGGTGCCCGCCCTGGTCTACCAGATCGAGGCCCTGGCCCGGCGGGTGGATTTCGTCTCCGTCGGCAGCAACGACCTGACCCAGTACCTGCTGGCGGTGGACCGCAACAATCCCCGGGTGGCGGAGCTCTATGACGAGCTGCACCCCTCGGTGCTGCGGGCGCTGCAGCAGGTCGTCGATGGCGCCCGTTCCCTCAACCGCCCGGTCAGTGTCTGTGGCGAGATGGCCGGCAACCCGCTGGCGGCGGTCCTGTTGCTGGGCATGGGGGTGGAGAGCCTGAGCATGAGCGCCGCCAGTCTGCTGCGGATCAAGTGGGTGATCCGCAGCTTCAGCCGCAGCCGCGCGCGCCAGCTGCTGCAGGCGGCCCTGCGCCTGGAGGAGGGGGGGCAGGTGCGGCAGATGATGGAGCAGGCCCTGGCCGAGGTGGGCCTGGAGCGGCTGTTCCAGGTACGCTGAGATCCGCCTCCGCCGCCTTCCCGCAGAGTCCCGTGATCACGGCGGGTTTGACATCGCTGCCGGAGCGGTCACACTCACCGGCTCTGTCGTCACCTTGTCCATCCCGGAGGGCCAGAGATGCTCCGCGACACACCGCAACCGATCCACCTGAAGGACTACCGGCCACCCGAATACCTGGTGGACGAAACCCGGCTCGAGATCCGACTGGGGGAAGAGGAGACGCTGGTGCGGTCCCGCCTGCTGCTGCGGCGCAACCCGGCCCGGCCCGATGCCGGCGATACCCTGCGACTGGACGGTGAGCGGCTGGAGCTGCGCCGGCTGGCGCTGGACGGCAGGGAGCTGCCGGAGGGGGCCTACGAGGTGGACGACGGGGGGCTCACCGTCCACCGGGTTCCCGATCGCTTCGAGCTGGAGAGCGAGGTGGCGATCCGGCCCCAGGAGAACACCGCGCTGGAGGGGCTGTATCGTTCCGGCGGTCTCTACTGCACCCAGTGCGAGGCGGAGGGGTTCCGGCGCATCACCTGGTACCCCGACCGGCCGGATGTGATGTCCCGCTTCACCACCACCATCGAGGCCGACCGGGAGCGCTGTCCGGTGCTGCTCTCCAACGGCAACCCGGTACGGGAGGAGTCACTGCCGGGCGGCCGTCACCGGGTCACCTGGGAGGATCCCTTCCCCAAGCCCTGCTACCTGTTCGCCCTGGTGGCAGGGGACCTGCGCATGGTGGAGGACTCCTTCACCACCGCCTCCGGCCGCCAGGTGGCGCTGCGCATCTACGTGGAACCGGAGAATCTGGACAAGTGCGGCCACGCCATGCGTTCGCTGCAGCAGGCGATGGCCTGGGACGAGCGCAACTACGGGCGCGAGTACGATCTGGACATCTACATGATCGTGGCGGTCAACGACTTCAACATGGGGGCGATGGAGAACAAGGGGCTCAACATCTTCAACGCCAAGTATGTGCTGGCCCGCCCCGACAGCGCCACCGACCGCGACTTCCAGGGCATCGAGGGGGTGATCGCCCACGAGTACTTCCACAACTGGACCGGCAACCGCATCACCTGCCGCGACTGGTTCCAGCTCAGCCTGAAGGAGGGGCTGACCGTGTTCCGCGACCAGGAGTTCTCCGCCGACATGGGTTCGCGCGGGGTCAAGCGGATCGAGGACGTGCGCCTGCTGCGGGCCCACCAGTTCGCCGAGGACGCCGGCCCCATGGCCCACCCGGTGCGCCCCGATTCCTACATCGAGATCAACAACTTCTACACCGTCACCGTGTACGAGAAGGGGGCGGAGGTGGTGCGCATGCAGCACACCCTGCTGGGGCCGGAGCGGTTCCGCCGTGGCATGGATCTCTACTTCCGGCGTTTCGACGGCCAGGCGGTGACCACCGACGACTTCGTCCAATGCATGGCCGATGCCGGCGGCCGCGACCTGGAGCAGTTCAAGCGCTGGTACGACCAGGCCGGCACGCCGGAGCTGACGGTCAGCGACCACTTCGACGCGGCCGGCGGCGTCTATACCCTGGAGGTGAGCCAGTCCTGTCCCCCCACGCCGGGACAGCCGGAGAAGCTGCCGTTCCATATTCCCCTGGCGGTCGGTCTGCTGGACCGGGAGAGTGGCGCCGAGCTGGCGCTGCGACTGGAGGGGGAGACGGAGGAGACGGTCGGGACCCGGGTGCTGGAGCTGCGTGAGGAGCGGCAGCGGTTCCGTTTCACCGGCCTGCACCGGCGTCCGGTTCCCTCCCTGCTGCGCGGTTTCTCGGCACCGGTGAAACTGCGCTTCGACTACAGCGATGACGACCTGATGTTCCTGATGGCACGGGACAGCGACGGCTTCAACCGCTGGGACGCGGCCCAGTTGCTGGCCCAGCGGCTGCTGCTGCGGCGGGTGGCGGGGGAGGAGAGCCCGGCGGAGGCGCGTTACATCGAGGCCTTCGCCCGTGCCCTCGACGACCAGGAGGCGGATCAGGCGCTGCTGGCGGAGGTGCTGATCCTGCCGTCGGAGTCCTATCTCGGTGACCAGATGGAGGAGGTGGACGTGGACGGGATCCACGCCGCCCGCGAGGATCTGAGGCGGCGTCTGTCGGAGGCGCTGCGTGACCGCTTCCTGGCCCGCTACCGGGCCTGCCGGGAACAGGGGCCCTACCGGCTGACGCCGGCGGACATCGGCCGCCGCCGGCTCAAGAATCTCTGTCTCGACTATCTGATGCAGTCGCCGGACGCGGCGATCGGGGCGCTCTGCCGTGACCAGTTCCAGGCGCAGCACAACATGACCGACGTGATGGCGGCCCTCTCCCTGATCGCCGGCAGTGACATGGCCGAAAGGGAGCAGCTGCTGCAGGAGTTCTACCGGCGGTGGCGGCACGATCCGCTGGTGCTGGACAAGTGGTTCACGGTGCAGGCGGTGTCGAAGCGGGAGGACACCCTGCAACGGGTGGAGTCCCTCCTGCAGCACCCGGACTTCTCCCTCACCAACCCGAACCGGGTGCGCAGCCTGGTGGGGGCCTTCTGCTCCGGCAATCCGGTGCGTTTCCACGATGCCGGCGGCGCCGGCTACCGCTTCCTGGCCGACCGGGTGCTGGAGCTGGATCCGCTCAACCCGCAGATCGCCTCGCGGCTGCTGCGGGTGATGGCGCGCTGGCGCCGCTACGATCCGGCGCGCCAGTCGCTGATGAAGGGGCAGCTGGAGCGCATCCTGGGGCACGAGGGCCTGTCCCGGGACGTCTACGAGATCGCCTCCCGCAGCCTCGGGGAGTGACGGCCGGGTCCGGGAGGGCTCAGCCGGACTGCTCCTCCGCCTTGTATCCCATGCGGAAGCCGCCCCAGTGGCGGCCGCCGACGTGGATCGGCACCGAGATGTCGTGCATCACCTCACCGGTGTCGCGCTTGTAGGTCTGCAGCAGGAACGGCTGGGTGTGGGAGCCGCAACGGCGGCCGGTGGGGTCGTCGAAGATGCGCTTGGTACGGTTGTTGACCAGGTCGGTCTGGTAGTCACCCGTGAGCGGCCGGGAGAAGCGCCGGTTGTGGGTGGGGAAGTAGCCGTTGTCGTCCACCGCTCCGGCATAGGCGATCTCCGGATGCTGTTCCAGGATCCTCTCCTGGATCGGCGGCAGTACCTGGTCGGTGAAGTCGTCGAAACGGGTCTTGTACTTCTGTGGATCGGTATCCGGGATCGGCTGGTAGTCGCGGTCGAACAGGTCGTCGCTGCCGAGCCGGCCACTGGCCACCGCCTGTTCGAACACCCGGCCGACCTCGGCCGCGGCGTCGGCCGCGATCTGCCGCATCCGGCAGTGCAGGGAGTCGTGGTTGAAGTCCATCAGCAGAACATGGATCTGCTCCGCCATCGTCGACAGGCGGGATGCCTGCTCGGCCACCCCCTGGATCTCGACCTCGGTTTCGCTCAGGTGGCTGCTCACCGACTGGATGGCGGTGGAGATCCGCGCCACCTCGGCGGCGTTCTGCTCGGTCCCCCCGGCGATGCCCTCCACCTGCTGCTGCATGTTCTCCGAGTGGCGGTGGATCAGGGCCAGCTGTTCGCCCACCGCCTCGGTACGCCCGGTGCCGTCGACGATGGCCTCGACCAGACCCGACATGGTGCCAACCGCCTGCTCGATGTCGGTGCCGATCTGATCCACCATCTGGCCGATCTCACCGGTTGCCTCCGCCGTCTTCCGGGCCAGGTTGCGCACCTCGTCCGCCACCACGGCGAATCCCCGTCCCTGCTCGCCCGCCCGGGCCGCCTCGATGGCGGCGTTCAGGGCCAGCAGGTTGGTCTGCTCCGCGATACCGCTGATGACCGAGGTGATCTGCTGGATCTGCCCCGACTTGCCTTCCAGGCTGGCGATGATGGCGGAGGTCTCCTCCGCCCTGCGGGTGGTCTGACGCATCTGCTCCACCGCCCCCCGCACCTTCTGTTCCCCCTCGCTGCTCGCCTCCCGGGTCTGGCGGGCGAAATCGGCGGCGTTGCTGGCGCTGGCCGCGGCCTGTTCAACGATCTCGGAGATGCGGCTGGCGGAATCGGCGATGGCGCGGATGTCGGCCACCTCCCGGTGCACGCTGTCGGAGAGGCCGTCGGCGGCGAAGGAGACCTCGGCCGCGGCGATGGCGATGCGGCTGCCGTTCTCCACCAGGCTGCCGGTCATCTCGTGAAAGCGCTCCAGCCCGTCGCTGATCTCGCCGTGGCGCTGCCCGATCCGCCGGTGCCGCCGCAGATCCTGGTCATCGAATCCGTGTCCGTTCGCCGCCACGGCCCCCCCCTCTCCCTGCAGTCGGCGGGTGATATGGTCCAGCGATCCCTGCAACGGCGCCACGATCCAGTACCAGGAGACAACAGCGGTGCCGGTCACCGCCAGCAGCGCCGAGGCCAGCAGGGTCACCAGGATCCCCGCGGCCGGTGTCAATAACCAGTGCAGCGTGATGGCACCGCCCAGGGCGATGGCGCCGGCGATCAGGGTGGGAATGACGAAAACCTTTTTACCTTGGTCGATGAGCATGCAGGATTCTCGCTGGTCGGTGGTTTGGCGGGGCCGCTGTCGGGGCCGGTGGCATACCGGTGTTGGCGGCCGCGGGGGGAGCGGACTTTAGCGGCAGAGCCCGCCGTCACCGGTCCGGATGCGGCTCCCGCGCCCCGTTCCGCGGTGACGGCACGTGGCGAGCGGTCGCCCCGGGCGATCCGCCGGGGGCACCGGTTTCCTCCCGGGGAGAGGGTGCTTTAGTATCGTGGATCCCCTATCATCGTCCCATGCCCAGGACCGACCGAGAGCGCCGCCCCATGTCCAGCCAGCCCCTCTGTTTCCGCATCCCGGATTCGCAGCCGCAGGAGCAGATTCTCACCGCCCTGCGTGGTGCGTTCAATCTGCAGGAGGAGGAGGAGCGTACCCTGGCCCAGACCTACTACGACAGCTTCGACTGGCGTCTCTATGGAGGCGGATCGGTGCTTCGCTGTGAGCGCGAAGGTCGCGAGCGGCGACTGGTCTGGAGTGATCCCGGGGAACTGCACAGCCGCGAGACGCAGCGCCTGGCCGGTGATCCGCCCCGCTTCGGCCAGGATCTGCCACCCGGGCTGATGCGGGAGGGCCTGACGCCCCTGCTCGAGATGCGCGCCCTGCTGCCCCAGGTCGAGGTGAAGAGCCGTCTGCTGCCGCTGCGGGTGACGAACCGGGACGACAAGACGGTACTGCGGCTGACCCTGGAGTGGCACCGCAGCCGCGAGCCGGGGCGGGCCGAGTATCACGACCTGGATGGCCGCCTCTGCCTGCGGCCGGTACGGGGCTACGTCAAGACCCTGCAGCGGATGCAGGCGTTCCTGGGGGAGGAGCTGGGACTGCCCCGGGCCGAGTCCGGCCTGCTGCAGCCGGCCCTGGCCGCCATCGGCCGCCGGCCCGCCGACTACACCTCCCGGCTGGACTTCCACTTCCTGCCCGAGACCCCGGCCGGGGTGGTCGCGCGGGAGATCCACCTGCACCTGCTGGACACCATCGAGCGCAACCTGCCCGGTACCCGGGCCGACCTGGACTCGGAGTTCCTGCACGACCTGCGGGTGGCGGTGCGGCGCACCCGCTCGGCCCTGACCCAGATCAAGGGGGTGTTTCCGCCGGCGGCGGTGGAGTCGTTCGGCAGCCGCTTCGCCTGGGTCGGCCAGATCACCGGCCCGACCAGGGACCTGGACGTCTACCTGCTCGATTACGAGCGCTACCGCGACAGCCTGCCGGAGCCGTTCCGTGCCGACCTGGATCCGCTGCGTGACTTTCTCGTCGTCCATCAGAGACAGGCCCACCAGGAGATGGTGAAACGGCTCAACTCCCCCCATTTCCGTGGCCTGCTGAAGGAGTGGCGCGCCTTCCTGGAGCAGCCGCCGGAGGCGGACGGGGAGGCACCCAATGCCCTGCGCCCGGTGAAGGAGGTGGCGGACCGGCGCATCCGCCGCATCTACCGGCGGGTGCTGCAGGAGGGTAGTGCCATCGGTGACCATTCGCCGCCGGAGGCCCTGCACGACCTGCGCAAGTCGTGCAAGAAGCTGCGCTACCTGATGGAGTTCTTCCAGAGCCTCTACCCGAAGAAGAGGATCCGGCCCCTGATCAAGGCGCTGAAGGGCCTGCTGGACAACCTGGGCGGCTTCCAGGACCTGGAGGTGCAGGCGATGAAGCTGCGCGAGTTCGCCCACCAGATGGTGGCGGAGGACGCCGCGCCGGCGGACACCCTGCTGGCCATGGGGATGCTGGTGGACGGCCTGCTGCGGCGCCAGCAGGAGGCACGCAGGCGCTTCGCCAGCGAATTCGAACAGTTTGCCGACCCGGCCCGCCAGCGGGTGTTCCGGGAGCTGTTTCCCGGCAAGGGGCGGAGGGCCGGCGGATGAGGATCTTCGGCGTCTACAACATCAAGGGCGGGGTGGGCAAGACCGCCACCGCCGTCAACCTGGCGCACCTGTCGGCGCTGGAGGGGCATCGCACCCTGGTCTGGGACCTGGATCCCCAGGCCGCCGCCACCTACTACTTCCGCATCAAGCCGCGGATCAAGGGCGGCGGGCGCAAGATGATCCGGGGCCGGAAGGAGCTGGACCGGCTGATCAAGGGCACCGACTTCGACAACCTCGACCTGCTGCCGGCGGACTTCTCCTACCGCAACATGGACCTGATGCTGGGCGAGGCGAAGAAGCCGGTGAAGCAGCTGCTGCGGCTGCTGCGGCCGCTGGCGGAGGAGTTCGACCATGTGTTCCTGGACTGCCCGCCGAGCATCTCGCTGGTGTCGGAGAACATCTTCCGCGCCGCCGATGCCCTGCTGATCCCCTCCATACCGACCACCCTCTCCATGCGCACCTACCAGCAGCTGCTGGACTTTCTCGAGGGACACAAGCTGGAGAGCGTCCGCCTGATGCCCTTCTTCTCCATGGTGGACCGGCGCAAGCGCATGCACCTGGAGATCATGGAACGGATGCCGGCGCTCTACCCCGAGGCCCTGGAGACGGCGATTCCCTATGCCAGCGACGTGGAGCGCATGGGCCTGCACCGGGCGCCCCTGGCCAGCTATGCCCCGCGCAGCCCGGCGGCACTCGCCTATCAGGGGTTGTGGGACGAGGTGAAGGAGCGGCTGGCACGCTGACCGGGGTGGCAGCGGCCGGATCCGTCGCTGCCGCGGTTCAGCTGCCCGGCACGGCGGAACGGGATGCCCGGTCGTCCCCGGCGGCGGCCACCACCTCCGCCGCCCGGGGATCGCCCCGGGTCAGCAGCCGGTACACCACCGGTACCAGCAGCAGGCTCACCAGGGTGGAGAACAGCAGGCCGGAGACGATGGTCACCGCCAGCGGCTGCAGCATCTCGGAACCCTCGCCCAGGGCCAGCGCCAGCGGCAGCATCCCCACCACGGTGGTGAGGGTGGTCATCAGGATCGGCCGGATGCGCAGGCGGGCGGCGGCGACGATGGCCCGCTCCAGCGGCCGGCCGCGCTGGCGCTCGATCTCGATGTATTCCACCAGCACGATGGCGTTGTTGACCACGATTCCGGCCAGCATGATCATCCCCAGCCAGACCGGCATGGAGAGGGGCAGTCCGGTCAGCTGCAGACCGATGGCGACGCCGATGGCGGCGAACGGCACGGAGAGGATGATCACCAGCGGATTGCGCAGCGACTCGTACTGCACCGCCATCACCACGAACACCA
This sequence comes from Sedimenticola thiotaurini, assembly GCA_011051715.1. Taxonomy (GTDB): domain Bacteria; phylum Pseudomonadota; class Gammaproteobacteria; order Chromatiales; family Chromatiaceae; genus HyVt-443. The sequence continues at coordinate 17,684 of DRKP01000044.1, forward strand.
GGAACAGGGCCAGCGCCAGCAGCTGGTAGCTCAGGTCGCGGCCGGCCTGCAGGGTCTCCAGGTTGCCGGCGTCGTAGAGGCTGTAGCCGCGTGGCAGCTCCAGCCCCTGCAGGCGGCTGTCGGCCGCCTGCAGCACCTCGCCCAGGGTCCGTTCGCCGGTGAGGGTGGCGCCGATCTCGACGAAACGCTGCTGGCGATCGCGCTGGATGGTGGCGGGCACCGAGCGGATCTCGACCCGGGCCAGGTCGGACAGACGGACCGCACGGGGCGGACTGGTGTTGCTGAACAGGATGATATTCTCCACGTCCCGTGGCGAGCGCAATTGGGCCGGGTCCAGCCGCAGCCGTACATCGATGGAGCGGTCCCCGTCGATGAAACGGGTGACGCTGCGCCCCTGCAGCGCCAGGCGCACCGCCCGCCCCACCTGCTCCACCGTCAGCCCGTAGCCGGCCGCCCGCTCCCGGTCGACCTGGATCGACAGCTCCTGCCCCCTGTTCTCGGCCGAATGCTGCAGGTTGGTGATGCCGGGCAATCCCCGCAGCCGCTCCACCACCCGGTCGGCGATCCGTTCCAGCACCGCCAGGTCAGGGCCCTTCACCCGCAGGGCGAAATCGTCGTCGCTGCGGTTGAAGCGGATGCCGCGCACGCCGACGCTGTACATGCGGATGCGGGCGCCGGCGATGCGCGCCCGGCCGATCTCCCGTTTCACCCGCGCGATCCAGCTGCGGCTGTCCAGGTTGCCCCGTTGTGCCTTCGGTTTCAGCTGCACCTTGATGCTGGCGCGGTTGGGCGCCTCGTGCTGGGAGCGGCCGAAGATGTGGCCGCCGACGGTGGTGAACAGGGTCTCCACCTCGGGCTGCCGAGCCAGGATCTCCTCCACCCGCCGGGTCAGCCGGTCCATGGCGGGGACGTTGATCCCCTGGTCGGCGGTGATGCTCACGTAGATGGTCCCCTCGTCCAGGTTGGGCAGGAAGATCTGGCGGCTGTCGAGAAAACGGGGCGCGGTCCAGGCGAGCCCGGCGAGGAACAGCAGCGGTACCAGCCAGCGCAGCCGCAGCAGGCCGTTGAGGAGCCAGCCGTAGCCCCGCTGCAGTCCGGCCATGGCGCCGTCGACCAGGCGCCGCAGCAGGCCCGGCCGGCCAACCGGGATCCGGCCGGCCAGGGCCGGCACCAGGGTCAGGGCCACCAGCATGGCGGCGACGATGGCGGCGGAGATGGTGAAGATCAGCTCCCGGAACAGCAGCCCGACCAGGCCGCTGACGAACAGGAACGGCAGCACCGCCGCCAGGTTGGTGGAGGTGGAGGCGACGATGGCGCTGTTCACCTCGGCGGCGGCCCGCAGCGGTGCCTGCTGCGGCGATTCACCCATGCGCTGGTGGCGGTAGATGTTCTCCAGCATGACGATGGTGCTGTCCACCAGCATGCCGATACCCAGGGCCAGACCGCCCAGGGTCATGATATTGAGGCTGAGCCCGGCGATGTCCATCAGGATGAAGGTGACCAGGATGGCGATGGGGATGGCGCTGCCGATCACCAGGGTACGGCGCAGGCTGCCGAGGAACAGGTAGACCACCAGCATCGCCAGCAGGCCGCCGCTGGCGGCGGCGTCGATGGCGTTGTTCAGGGACTGGCGCACATAGCGTGCCTGATCGTCCACCAGCCGGATGCGGATGTCATCCGGGATCAGTCCCTGCCGCTTAAGTTCCGCCAGCCGGGCGTCGACCCGGTCCACCACCTGGACGGTATTGGCCTGGGGCTGCTTCTGGATCGACAGCTTGACTCCGGGCAGACCATCGAGGCGCACGCTCAGCCGCTCCTCCTCGGCGCCGTCGATCACCCGTGCCACCTCGCCCAGCCGCAGTGGCGGCCGGCCGGCCTGCTCCTGCGCGGCCGGCAGCGGCAGCTCCATGATCTCGCGCACGCTGCGGAAGCGCCCGGCGGTCCGGCCGCTGATCTCGCCCCGGCGCATCAGCAGCCGGCCGGCCGGGGTATCCCTGTTGCCCGCCTCCAGGGCTTCGGCCAGGTCGAGGATGTCCAGCCCCAGGCCGGCCAGCCGCTCCTGGTCGGCCAGCACCTGGATCTCCCGCACCAGGCCGCCGCCCACCTCGGCGGCGGCGACTCCGGGGAGATTGAGCAGCCACTTGCCCAGGTTGTAGTCGACCCAGCTGCGCAGCTCCACCGGGTTGCGCAGGGGCGAGCTGATCACGTATTCGGCCACCGGCCGCTGGGAGGGGTCGCGCTTGTAGATGATGGGCGGTTCGATGCTCTCCGGCAGGAAGCGCTTGGCCCGGTCGAGCCTGGTGCTGGCGTCGCGCAGGGCCTGGTCGATGTCCTTGCCGTATTCGAACGAGAGGGAGACACCGCTGCGTCCCTCGCTGGTCTGGGACTCGACGTGGATGGCGTCCTCGGTGATCGCCAGCTGCTCCTCCAGCTGCCGGGTCACCTCGTCCTCCATGATGGTGGCCGGCACTCCCGGATCCAGTACCCGCACCCGGATGTCCGGGTAGATGATGTGGGGCAGCAGGTCGATGTTCAGCCGCTGCAGCGAGAACACCCCCAGCACCATCACCGCCAGGGTGATCATCACCACCCCCACCGGGTGGCGCACCGACCAGGCCGCCAGGCCGCCGCCGATGCTGTGTCCCGCCTTCATGCGACGCCGGTCCCCCGCGGCCGGACAGGCAATGGATTCAACAGGGTTGGGGCATCCTGTTGATGTGCCTTGTCAGGTAGCCGGGGTGTTCTGATTCGATACATGAGCTATAGGTGGCAACTCATTATATTGATTGGATAATCATCGCTCATGAGCCGTCTGTCCGTGGCCGTTGCCTCAGCCATTTTTCGGGGCCCCGGCCGGCGTCCCGTCGCCGTCATCTCCGCTCCGCGCCGTGTCGGGCGGGGGGCGGTCGACCGGTTCGACCCTGTTGCCGTCGGATAGGCCGAGGAATCCCCGGCTCACCACCCGGTCCCCGGGTTCGAGGCCGTCCAGGATCTCGATCCCGGAGCCGATCCGCAGGCCGCTCCGGACCGGTGTCCGCCGGACCCGGTCGTCCCGGTCCAGGCGGTAGACGTACTCGCCCCCGCGGTCGCGACGGACCGCCTCGAACGGCACCAGCAGCCGGGGCGCACGGGTGGTCTCCAGGGTGACCCGGGCGAACTGTCCGGCCCGGGCCCCGGCCGGTACCGGGTCGAGGGCGATCTCCACCGTGCCCTGACGGGTGACCGGGTCCAGTTCCGGGTGGATGCGCCGGATGTGCCCGGGGAAGCTGCGCCGGCCGAGGGCGTCGATGCGTACCTGCACCGGATCCCCCGGCTTCACCCGGGGGAGCAGCAGTTCCGACAGGTCGATCTCGATCACCAGGGAGCGGGGATCGGTGAGGGTGAGCAGGTGGCTGTACTTGGAGGCCACGTCGCCCGGTTCCGCCTTGCGCTCGGCGATCACGCCGTCGAACGGGGCGGTGATGCGGGTGTGGCCGAGCCGGGTCTCCAGCAGCCGCTGCTCCGCCAGGGCGACGTCGAGGGCGTTGCGCGCCCGGGCCAGTTCGTCCTTGGAGGCGGCCTTTCGTTTCAACAGGTCCTGCACCCGTCTCAGGTTGACCCGGGCCAGGCGGGTATTGGCCTTCGCCTTGTCCAGCTCGGCGCTGAGCAGATCGTCGTTGATCTGCACCAGCAGCTGGCCGGCCGCGACCGGCTCACCCTCGTAGAAGGGCATCTTGGTGATCTCCCCCTCCTCCTGGTTGTGGATGCGCACCCGCCGCCGGGCGCGCAGGGTACCGGTGCGCTCCTGGCTGGTGGAGACCTCCCGTGGTGCGATGGTCACCGTCTCCACCAGGTGGGATGGCTGCCTGCGCGGGGTGCCGTTGTCCGGTGCCGCCGGCGGTGGTCGGCTGCAGCCGGCCAGCAGCAGGATCGGCAGCAGGGGGATCAGCAGGGGCCGCAGGCCGGGGCGTGTCGACATCGACGGCTACTGCAGCGCCACGCCGTTGTTGGGTTCATAGGGCTTGTAGTGCTTGATCCGGCGCTTGACGTTGCGCTGCACCACCACCCCCTCGATCTCGTACTCGCCCTCGGTCAGGGGCAGGTCGGGATAGGCGTCGTTCTCCGCCACCAGCCGCGCGCTGCCATCGGCATCCTTCTCGAAACGCCGGAACCAGCGGTCGTTGTGCGCCTTGATCACCACGTAGGCACCGCTGGCACAGACGCGGGAGGGCTCGAGCACGATGACACAGCCACGGGGGAACTCCGGTTCCATGCTGTCGTCCAGCACCTGCAGCGGGTAGAGTTCGTTGTAACTGCAATCCTGGGTCATGGTTGGACTCCCGATACTGAAAACCACCGGCGGGATCGGTGGACGTCGCCGCGCCCGGTCCCCTGCAGCGACGAACCCCACGCGGCCAGCGTTTTTTATCCGCCGGTTTACTATAGAATCCCGATCGATGAACAGGTTCCAATTCTAGCATGGCCCATTACGTCCAGGCCCGCTCCAGACCACACAGCGACCGCCGCGACTGGTACAACCTCCGCCGCATGATCCCCTTTCTCCGGGTCTACCGGGGACGGGCCCTGTTCGCCCTGGTCTGCCTGGTGCTGGCCAAGCTGGCCAATGTCGGCATCCCGCTGGTGCTGAAGCAGATCGTCGACGTGATGGATGCGGCCGGCCGCGCCGTGCTGGTGCTGCCGGTGGCCCTGCTGCTCGGCTACGGCGCCCTGCGGCTGGCCAGTTCCCTGTTCAACGAACTGCGCGACGTGGTGTTCGCCCGCGTCCGTTTCCATGCCATGCGCCGGCTCTCCACCCGGGTGCTGCACCATCTGCACCAGCTGTCGCTGCGGTTTCACCTGGAGCGCAGGACCGGTGCCATCAGCCGCGACCTGGAGCGCGGCACCCGCAGCGTCAGCGCCATCCTCAACTACCTGGTGTTCAGCATCCTGCCCATGCTGGTGGAGTTCTCGCTGGTGGCGGTGGTGCTGCTGACCCAGTACGACCCGGTGTTCACCCTGGTCACCTTCGCCACGGTGGCGGTCTATATCGGTTTCACCTTCCTGGTCACCGAGTGGCGCATGGATCACCGTCACGCCATGAACCGGCTGGAGTCGGAGGCCAACGGCCAGGCCCTGGACAGCCTGATCAACTACGAGACAGTGAAGTACTTCGGCAACGAGGGGCTGGAGCTGGAGCGCTTCGACCGCACCCTGGGGGAGTGGGAGGGGACGGCGGTGAAGAGCCAGACCTCCATGTCCCTGCTCAACTTCGGCCAGGGGGCGATCATCGCCGTGGGGGTGACGCTGATCATGCTCTTCGCCGCCCACGGGGTGGTGGAGGGGGAGATGAGCCTGGGCGACCTGGTGCTGGTCAACGCCTTCCTGCTGCAGCTGTTCATCCCGCTCAACTTTCTCGGCATGGTCTATCGCCAGATCAAATATTCCCTGGCCGATATGGACCTGATCTTCAAACTGCTGGACCGGGAACCGGAGATCCGCGACCGGGACGGCGCCCGGCCGCTGCAGCTGCAGCGGGGAGCGGTGCGCTTCGAGCAGGTGGATTTCGCCTACCAGCCGGACCGGCCCATCCTGCACCAGGTCGACTTCGCCATCGGGCCGGGGGAGAAGGTGGCGGTGGTGGGTCACAGCGGCGCCGGCAAGTCGACCCTGTCGCGGCTGCTGTTCCGCTTCTACGACGTCACCGGCGGACGGGTGCTGATCGACGGTCAGGACGTGCGCGACGTCACCCAGGAGAGCCTGCGCCGGGTCATCGGCATCGTCCCCCAGGACACCGTGCTGTTCAACGACACCATCTACTACAACATCCTCTACGGCCGTCCCGACGCCGCCAGGGAGGAGGTGGAACAGGCCGCCGCCATGGCCCATATCCGTGACTTCATCGAGTCCCTGCCCCAGGGCTGGGACACCCTGGTGGGGGAGCGCGGGCTGAAGCTCTCCGGCGGTGAGAAACAGCGCGTCGCCATCGCCCGGGCGATCCTCAAGCGGCCGCGCATCCTGGTGTTCGACGAGGCCACCTCGTCCCTGGACAGCCATACCGAGCAGGCGATCCTGGAGACCCTGGGAGAGGTGGCGGAGAACCATACCACCCTGGTGATCGCCCACCGTCTCTCCACTGTGGTCGACGCCCACCGCATCCTGGTGATGGAGCAGGGACGCATCGTCGAGCAGGGCAGCCACCGGCAGCTGCTGCAGCGTCGCGGGGTCTACCAGGCCATGTGGCGGCTGCAGCAGCAGGAGCGCCAGGTGCTCGAGGCCGGCGCATGAAGATCTACCTGGTTGGTGGCGCGGTGCGGGACCGGCTGCTGGATCTGCCGGTGCGGGACCGGGACTGGGTGGTGGTGGGTGCCACCGAGCAGGAGATGCTGGATCTCGGCTTCCGCCGCGCCGACGCCGAGTTCCCGGTCTTTCTCCATCCCGAGACCGGTGAGGAGTACGCCCTCGCCCGGCGCGAGGTGAAGACCGGTCCCGGCTACAAGGGGTTCGCGGTGGATGCCGGTCCCGACGTGACCCTGGAGGAGGACCTGGTGCGCCGGGATCTCACCATCAACGCCCTGGCGGAGGATGGAGAGGGGAGGGTGATCGATCTGTTCGACGGCCGCGAGGATCTGGACCAGGGACTGCTGCGGCACATCTCCCCCGCCTTCGTCGAGGATCCGGTGCGACTGCTGCGCATCGCCCGCTTCGCCGCCCGCCTCGGCCGCTGGGGCTTCCGCGTGGCCCACGGCACCCATCGCCTGCTGCAGCGCATGGCGGCCTCCGACGAGCTGGCGGCGCTGCGGCCGGAGCGGTTGTGGCTGGAGATGAAATGGTCCCTGGCCGAAGATCAGCCGTGGCGTTTCTTCCAGGTGCTGCAGCGCTGCGGTGCCCTGGAACGGCTGATCCCGGAACTGGCCGGGGTGATGGACGACGTCGCCGGCCATGGCGGGCGGGACGACGGCACCGTGCTGGCCGCGCTGGAGCGGGTGGCTGCGGCCACCACCGCGCCCGAGGCCCGCTTCGCGGTCGCCTTTCATGATGCGGCCCTGGAAGCCGGCGATCCGGCGGCGTTGCTGCACCGTTTGCGCGCCGAGCGCGACTATTCCGAGCTGCTGCTGCGGCTGCTGGCACTGGGGCCCTGCTGCAGGGCGGCAGCGGCCGGTGATGCCCGGGCCCTGCTGGAACTGCTCGAGCGCGGACGCGCGCGTCAGCAGCCGCGGGGCTTCTCCCTCCTGATCGAAGCCTGCATGGCCCTGCATCCGAGATCGGCCGGTCCCCTGCGGGAGGCGGTGGAGCGGGCACAGCGGGTACTGGAGGAGGTGACCCCGGCCCTGCTGCAGCGCGAAGGACTGACCGGCAGGGCACTGGGGGAGGCCCTGCGGCAGCGCCGGCTCGAGCGGCTCCAATCCTGGCCGGATTCCGTATAATCAAGCAGATGGAGAATCTTTCCGACAGTCTGTCGCAACGCCCGATGGCCCCGAAGGGAGGGGTGCTGGCGGGCCTGATGAACCGCTCGCCGGTGTTGCGGATCCTGGTCGTGGGCCGGTTGCTCGGCCCGATCGGGTTGCTGCTCGGGGCCCTCACCGTCAACCTGGTGCTGGCGCTGCTGTTCGCCGGTGGTTACCTGCAGCAGGGGCTGCCGGCCCTGTTCCTGCTCACCACCGGCATCGCCTTCGTCGCCGCCCTGGCCGCCACCTGGCGCCTGCGCAGCCAGCTGCTGAAGCCGCTGGCCGAGCTGGAGCGGGCGGTGGCCGATGTCTGCGAGGGGGAGCCCTGGTCCAACCTGCCGCTGGAGTCGGTGGGGGTTCTGGGACCGGTCACCCGGGACCTGGACAGCCTCAGCGGCGAACTGATCGACCTGTACGAGGACATGGACAACCGGGTGGCACGCCAGACCCGGCGCCTGGCCCAGCAGACCGCCTCGTTGAAGATCCTCTACGACGTCGCCACCAACATCACTCAGCTGGATGATATCGAGGAGTTGCTGATGCGGCTGCTGCGGGTGGTGAAGGAGATGCTCAACGGCAAGGCGGCCACGGTACAGCTCTCCACCCCGGGCGGCCAGATGCGCCTGGTCGGCAGCATCGGGCCCGACGGCCGGCTGCTGAGCGAGAAGGAGCAGTTGCCGGTCCCCCTGTGCCAGTGCGGCAAGACCCTCTCCAGCGGCGACATCCTGTGCGAGCACGACGCCGCCGCCTGTTCCCGGCGCAACGGCCGGCGCATGTACGGCCCCGACGAGCTGGAGACGGTGACCGTACCACTGGAGTTCCACGGCGACGTGCTGGGCCTGTTCCGTATCTACCTGCGGCCGCCTGGCCCCAAGGGACGCGAGGACATGATGGACCTGTTCGCCACCATCGGCCGCCACCTGGGGATCGCCATTGCCAAGCAGCGCTCCGACGAGGAGGCCCACCGCCTCTCCATCATGGAGGAGCGCACCGCCCTGGCCAACGAACTGCACGACTCCCTGGCCCAGACCCTGGCCAGCCTGCGTTTCCAGGTGCGGATGATGGACGAGACCCTGGAGAAGGAACACAGTGGCGAGCGCGCCCGCCGGGAGCTGGAGCGTATCCGCAACGGCCTGGACGAGGCCCATACCGAACTGCGTGAGCTGCTCACCAGTTTTCGTGCGCCACTGGACGAGCGCGGCCTGCAGCCGGCGCTGGAGAAGCTGGCCCAGCGCTTCCGCCAGGAGACGGGCATCTCCATCTTCTTCCAGAGCAGCTGTCGCCAGGTCAGCCTGGGGGCGAGCGAGGAGATGCAGATGCTGCGCATCGTGCAGGAGTGCCTGGCCAACATCCGCAAGCACGCCCGCGCCCACACGGTGCGTATCCTGCTCACCTGTAGCAAGGAGGGCGAATACCTGCTGCTGGTGGAGGATGACGGCGTCGGTTTCGTCAACGCCAAACCCGACGGCAAGCCGGGTGAACACATCGGCCTGTCGATCATGGAGGAGCGGGCGCGGCGCCTGGGTGGATCCCTGCGCATCGAGAGTGAACCCGGGGAGGGGACCCGGGTCGAACTCACCTACCGGCCGGGCGAGGGGGAGGGGGACGACTGATGCGCATTCTGCTGATCGACGACCACGCCCTGTTCCGCGCCGGCCTGCAGGAGCTGCTGGAACGCAGGGGCATCCAGGTGATCGGTGCGCTGGGCGACTGCCGCGAGGGGCTGGCCCTGGCCGAGCGGGAGCGGCCCGACGTGGTGCTGCTGGACATGCGCATGCCGGAGATGAACGGCATCCAGGTGTTGCGCACCCTGCGCGAGCGCCAGCTCGCCATGCCCATCGCCATGCTCACCACCAGCGAAGAGGAGAAGGATGTGATCGAGGCGCTGCAGAACGGTGCCCAGGGCTACCTGCTCAAGGACATGGAGCCGGATGAGCTGATCGATGCCCTGCGCGACATCGTCGCCGGCAGCACCGTGGTGGCCAAGGAGCTGACCGGCGTGCTGGCCAAGGCGGTGCAGGGGGAGAGCGACGTGTCGGCGGCGAAGGACGCCTTCGCCGATCTGACGCCGCGGGAGCGGCAGATCCTGTGCCACCTGGCCGAGGGCCAGAGCAACAAGGTCATCGCCCGCAATCTGGGCATCTCCGACGGTACCGTGAAGCTGCACGTGAAGGCGATCCTGCGCAAGCTGGACGTCCACTCCCGGGTGGAGGCGGCGGTGATCGCAGTCGAGCAGAACCTGTGCCCGCGGGACTAGGAGCCCGTTTCTGTCGAGACGGTTGCGAATTCTCCTGTCCCTGGAGAAGGGGTATGGATTATCGTGGCGGGCAGTCGCTCCCGGCAACGGTCCGTCGACCGGTCGGGGCGTGGGGAGACCGGCCTTCCCGGTGGATGAACGGCTTTTTTTCACGACAGAACAGGAACGACCCGAAATGATGAAGTTTATCGAGATGATCCGGGGCTGCCTGACCGATATCAGGGAGATCATGCCCTGGGATCTGGAAGAGCGGATGCAGGCAAATCCGGATCTGCTGATCGTCGACGTGCGTGAGCCCTACGAGTTCGACGCCATGCGCATTCCCGGTTCCATGGGCGTACCACGGGGTATCCTCGAGTCGGCCTGTGAATGGGACTACGAGGAGACCGAGCCGGAACTGGTGCGGGCGCGGGAGCGGGAGATCGTGGTGGTGTGCCGCTCCGGCTACCGCAGCGTGCTCGCGGCCCACTCGATGCAGGTCCTGGGGTACAAGAACGTGGCCTCCCTGCAGACCGGGTTGCGCGGCTGGAACGACTACGAGCAGCCGCTGGAGGACAAGGATGGCAATCCGGTCGACATCGAGGTCGCCGACGACTACTTCACCGCCAAGCTGCGGGAAGACCAGAAGCGGCCGGCCGACTGGTCCGGCTGAACCGCCTTCGCGACTTCCACTCCACTGAGACAGGCGACCCGTGGACGACCTGCAACACCTGTTCGACAACAACCTGGCCTGGGCCAGTTCCATCACCGAAAGAGACCCTGAGTTCTTCAGCCGCCTGTCGCGCCAGCAGGCCCCGGACTATCTCTGGATCGGCTGCTCCGACAGCCGGGTGCCGGCCAACCAGATCATCGACCTGCCGCCGGGAGAGGTGTTCGTCCACCGCAACATCGCCAATGTGGTGGTGCACACGGATCTCAACTGCCTGTCGGTGATCCAGTTCGCGGTGGACGTGCTGAAGGTGAAGCACATCATCGTCTGTGGCCACTACGGCTGTGGCGGCATCCGGGCGGCGATGGAGAATCAGGAGCACGGCCTGATCGACAACTGGCTGCGCCACGTGAAGGATGTGGTCCGGTTCAATAGCGGTGCGCTCGAGCCGCTGGAGCAGCAGGAGAGGCTGGACCGTCTGTGTGAACTCAACGTGAGGGAGCAGGTGGTCAATGTCTGCAACACCACCATCGTCCGCGATGCCTGGCGCCGGGGCGCCGACCTGTCGGTGCACGGCTGGATCTACAATATCCAGAACGGGATCCTGAAGCGCCTGGAGAGTCGTCCGCCACCCATGGACGGGAAGTGACATGGAGCGCCGGCCGGTGATCGTCTCCGGTGGGCAGACCGGGGTCGATCGTGCCGCGCTGGATGCGGCGCTCGAGCTGGGATGGCCGGCAGGCGGCTGGTGTCCCCGGGGACGACTGGCCGAAGACGGTGCGATCCCGGAGCGTTACCCGCTGCGGGAGCTGGCCGGCGGCTATCTGGAACGAACCCGGAAAAATGTCCAGGACAGTGATGCCACCCTGATCGTTGGTTTCGGGCCGCCGACGGGTGGCACCGCCCGGACCATCGATTTCTGCCGCCAGGAGGGCCGTCCCTGGTTGCTGCTGGACGCCAGCGTGACACCGCTGGAGGAGGCCGTCGGGCTGGTGCGCGGGTTCATCGACCGGCACGGGATCGGGATCCTGAACGTGGCGGGACCGCGGGCGAGCGGTGAGCCCCGGAGCTACGACTATGCGCGGGAGCTGGTGCGGCGGGTGCTCACCGCCCCGTCACAGTCATCATCGGACCAGGACCGGTGACCGGGCCGGGATGGAGACCCATAAAAAAGCCCCGCCGAAGCGGGGCTCTTTCCAACAGGACGAATCCCGTCGTCTGCGGGACGTCTGCTTATTGAGGCACGACGTTGACAGCGCTCAACCCCTTGGGGCCGCTCTCAACTTCAAACGTCACCTGCTGGCCGTCCGCGAGGGACTTGAAGCCAGAGCCCTGGATCGCGCTGTGATGGACGAAGACGTCGTCCCCGCCATCGGAAGGAGCGATGAAGCCAAAGCCTTTGGTGTCGTTGAACCACTTTACTGTGCCTGTAGCCATTCTGGTTACCTCGGTGCTGAATATTGATAAACGTATGGTGTTGGTGTGCAGATTGTTGCGAAGGGAATTACGGACGGTCTGCTCTACGCTGCGAGGAACTGCCGGAACTGCCACAAGAAAAACTGCTACCGAACCGAAGCCTATACCATTCCCCGGGATAAATCCACCTCACATCGGCTTTTTCTTCATAATGGCTGCCAAAACAGTCGCTTGTAGGCGGGCTCGTGGTCCATGGGCCATTTGGGACGGGGCGGCGGTATCGACATGCACCGCCACCAGGGGCAGAATCCGGGTTCGATCCCCCGGGAGAACAGCCGGCCCAGGCTTCGCCGGTGCGCCGGCAACGGGTTGCGACTCGCGCCGGGGTGGCCATCCCCGGCAGCGACCGGGCCCGGGGGTGGAGCCACGGAATGGCCGGATCGGCGATCGTGCCCGGCACCGATGGAGTAACCATAATGATGAACGGACGTGGCCTGGCCGGTTTCGGGGTGGCGCTGCTGGCGGCACTCCTGGTTGCCGGCTGTTCCCAGGAGCAGCAGAACCGCCTGTCCCGGATCGGGGTCAGCTGGCTGGAGGGCGACTATCGCGTGACCTATGCCGACGGCAGCCATGTCAAGTCCTGGGTGGTCAGAAACGGCAAGGTGACCAGTGAGCCCGGCAAGGGATACTATTTCTTCTGGGCCGAGGGGGACGGCGGCAAGCGATACGTTCAGACGCCGATCGGCCGAACCTATATCGAGGAGATCCCCTGAATCTTCGTCTGCTCACCCCCGCCCCTGAGGAGGATGGATCCGCCCGAGCCGCCCCCATGCAAGGATGCCCTCTCCTTCGTCGAATCCCGTTCCATCCCCGGTTTCTTCCCTCATTGTCAGGGCGGGAACCATATTCTGTATTGAAGATTGGGGATATTAATTTAATTACTGTGAACCAGTGCTCAAAAAAAGAGGAATAAAACGCTTGAAAAATTAAATTGCATAGTTCTCTAAAAAGCTGTATTAAGTAAGGAAACGGTAAGGGACATCCCATGATTTTTGGGTTGAAGCAGCAGGCTGGGAGGTAGATCGATATGTATGAAAAACACTATGGGCTCAGTGCCGATCCGTTTCGCCTGAGCCCCGATCATGGCTTCTGCCTGCGTCATGCCTCCTTTTCCCGTGCCCGTGCCTATATGCAGTATGCGCTGCAGCGGAAAGAGGGATTCGTCGTCATCACCGGTGCCCCCGGTACCGGCAAGACCACCCTGATCGACGATCTGCTGGCGGATGCCAGTGCCGCCAATGTCCATGTGGCGCGTCTCGCCAGTGCCCAGCTGCAGGCAGACGACCTGCTGCGCATGGTGTGTTACGCCTTCGGCATCATGGCCGATGGCCAGGACAAGTCACTGCTGCTGCATCGGCTGTCGGAACGGTTCGGTGCCAGCCATCGTGTCGGCCGCCGGCCGTTGCTGATCGTCGACGAGGCCCAGGGGCTGAGCCACGACGCGCTCGAAGAGCTGCGACTGCTGACCAATCTGCGCAGTGGCAGCGAGCCCCTGCTGCAGATCTTTCTGATCGGTCAGGAGGAGCTGCGCGAGATCGTCAATTCACCGGTGCTGGAACAGCTGAACCAGCGTGTGATCGCCAGCTGCCAGCTGACGCCCCTGCAACCCCAGGAGGTGGGTGCCTACATCCGTCACCGGCTGGAGGTGGCCGGCTGGAAGGGCCGTCCCCGTTTCGAGGCGGAGATGCTGCCCGGCATCGCCCGCTTCAGCCGGGGGGTTCCGCGTCGCATCAACCATATCTGCAGCCGTCTCCTGCTCCACGGCATGCTGGAGGAGCGGGAGGTGCTGACCCTCGATGACCTGAAACTGGTGATGACGGAACTGGAGAGCGAGCACTACGTCGACGGCGATGTATCCACCCGGGTGGAGCTGGAGGAGTTCGATCCGGAAGACCTGTCGGTCCTGTCCGAAGTCGCCGCAGAGCCGCAGGGCGTGGGTGCCAGGCTGGTGGAGGCCGAGGCGGCGCGTGAGCAGGTGGTGTCGATGGCGGAGCGGAGAAAGGAGCGGGAGAACCGGAAGGATCCGGAGACGGACTCCACATCGGGGCGGCAGGGGGATACGGAACAGGAGCGGCCGGCACCCCAGCAGGAAGCGGCGCCGGATGCCGCCGCCCCGGACGTTGCGGCGGAGAGCGGCGAACCGGAGGCACCGGTGGATGCGGTGCCCGGGGTGGCACCGAAGAAGGCCGAACCTCCCCTTGCCGGGGAAGCGAAGGGGAAGAAGGGGGACGGGAAGGAGAAGCAGGGGAACCAGGCGGAATCCCCTTCCGACGGCCACCCGGCACTCTGGGGGCTGTTGTCGTGCCTGATCCTGGTTGCGGCCCTGTTCGCGGCCGTGCTGGTGACCGCTCCCGAATACCAGTTCCGCCAGCTGGTGAAGGCGGATACCTGGGGTGACCAGAGCGTCGGCCGTCTGCGCGCCGGCATCTCCAGCCTGACCGGTGGCCACTGGCCCCTCTCCGAATCTGCGCCGGACAATCTGCAGGGCCTCAGGGTGATGTCGGTACCGGGCGGTATCGCCGGTTCCAGCGTCCGCATGCCGGAGCAGGTGGTCCGGCTCCAGGCGGGTTAGGCGATCCCGCCCAGGCCCGGAATCCGGAGGATTCGATCGCCCGAATCCCCGCCTGCACCTGGGTGGCGGGGCGTCCGGAGTGCCGGGGGAGAGCGCAAGCGGCGTATCAGCCTGCCGGCAACCTGGCGTACATCCCGGTGATCCGGTTCATCTGCACCAGCATCTTGTCCAGCATCCGTACCACCAGAGTCGGCACATACCGGCCTTCGCCGGTGCGGTTGCCGAGTTTGTACATGGCCCAGTTCTGGGCCACTTTCTTCAGTTCCCGGTTGATCTCCGGGGTGTTCTCCGGAGCGGACATCAGCTCCTGCAGGGCGCTGTCGAACTCCCTCATCGCCTGTTCGTAGTCCGCCCGGTAACGCGGGTTGTCGAATCCCCAGCTGCGCAGCAGGTAGAGGCTGCCCATGCGCTGGGTCAGCATGCGCTGGCGTCCGGCGATGTTGACCAGGTGTCCCTGGCTGCTCCCCGATTTCCTTTCCAGCTGCAGCACCACCTTATGGGCCGAGGCCAGCAGGGTCTCGGCCAGGGCGCGCAGGCTCTCCGCCTGATCCCGGGAGACATCGTCGGTCGCGATCTGCTTCACCGGCTGCCACAGTGCCTCCACCCGGTCCAGGGTGCGCAGGATCTCTCCGTCGTCCACGTACCGCTTCAGATTCTCCAGTTGTTGCTCGAACAGGGCGATCGCCGCGGTCAGGTCCTCGGCCGCCACCAGGTAGCGCACGTCCTGGCCCATCTGGCAATAGGACTTGACGATGCGCTGGGTCAACATGCGCTGGCGTCCGGCCTGGTTGATCGCCTCCCCCATGGTCGTGATCGGGGCGGCGGATGCGGGGGGGATCGGCAGCAGCGCAATGATCAGCAACGGCAGCAGGCTAAAGAGTGTCCGGTAGTTCATCGGTGTCGTCGGCTGGTTGTGGTCCTGACCGGATATAGCGGCCCCTTTCCCGTGAAATTGAGAACTGCAGACGGTCGGTACAAATTCCTGTGGGGCTGATAAAATACGCTTTTTTCTCGGCGGAGTTGGGTGACATGTTCGAAAAAAATATGCAGATCGCGGGCTATGACGATGAGCTCTGGAACGCCATCCAGGCAGAGGAGCGGCGCCAGGAGGAGCACATCGAGCTGATCGCCTCGGAGAACTATACCAGTCCGCGGGTGATGCAGGCGCAGGGCTCGGTGCTGACCAACAAGTACGCCGAGGGCTACCCGGGCAAGCGCTATTACGGTGGCTGCGAGTATGTGGATATCGCCGAGCAGCTGGCCATCGACCGGGCCAAGGAGCTGTTCGGGGCCGACTACGCCAATGTCCAGCCCCATTCCGGTTCCCAGGCCAATGCCCCCGTCTACCTGGCCCTGTGCCAGCCGGGTGACACCATCCTCGGCATGAGCCTGGCCCACGGTGGTCACCTGACCCACGGTGCCAAGCCCAACTTCTCCGGCAAGCTCTACAACGCGGTTCAGTACGGCCTCGATCCGGCGACCGGCGAGATCGACTATGCCGAGGTCGAGCGGCTGGCGCAGGAGCACCGGCCGCGCATGATCGTGGCCGGTTTCTCCGCCTATTCCCGGGTGGTCGACTGGCAGCGGTTCCGTGACATCGCCGACGGGGTGGACGCCTATCTGTTCGTCGACATGGCCCACATCGCCGGCCTGGTGGCGGCCGGTCTCTATCCCAGCCCGGTGCAGATCGCCGATGTCACCACCACCACCACCCACAAGACCCTGCGCGGGCCGCGTGGCGGCCTGATCCTGGCGAAGGCGAATCCGGAGATCGAGAAGAAGCTCAACTCCCTGGTCTTTCCCGGCACCCAGGGCGGACCCCTGATGCACGTGATCGCCGCCAAGGCGGTCGCCTTCAAGGAGGCGATGGAGCCCGGTTTCGTCGACTACCAGAAGCAGGTCCTGGCCAATGCCCGCACCATGGCCGGGGTCTTCATGCAGCGGGGCTACGACGTGGTCTCCGGCGGCACCGACGATCACCTGTTCCTGGTCAGTTTCATCGAGGCCGGGCTCACCGGCAAGGATGTGGATGCCTGGCTCGGCGACGCCAATATCACCGTCAACAAGAATGCGGTGCCCAACGACCCCCAGTCCCCCTTCGTCACCAGCGGCATCCGGGTCGGCACCCCGGCGATGACCACCCGGGGCATGGGCGAGGCCGAGGCGTTGGAGCTGGCCGGCTGGATGTGCGACGTCATCGACGGCCGCGGTGACCAGGCGGTGATCACGGATGTCAAGGGCCGGGTGCTGGAGCTGTGCAAGCGGTTTCCGGTCTACGGCTGACCGCTGGCGGCTGAGGCGGGGAATCCATGCGCTGTCCCTTCTGCGGGGCCCAGGACACCAAGGTGATCGACTCGCGCCTGTTCGGCGACGGTGACCAGGTGCGCCGCCGGCGCCAGTGCAGCGTCTGCAGCGAACGCTTCACCACCTACGAGACGGCGGAGCTCAATCTGCCCCGGGTGATCAAGCAGGACGGCAGCCGGGTACCGTTCGACGGCCGCAAGCTGGCCTCCGGCATGACCCGGGCGCTGGAGAAGCGGCCGGTCCGTACCGAGCAGGTGGAGGATGCCCTGAGCCGGATCCGTCGGCGCCTGCTGGCGACGGGGGAGCGGGAGGTGGCGTCGCGCCAGATCGGCGAGTGGGTGATGGACGAGCTGCGGGCGCTGGACCAGGTGGCCTATGTCCGCTTCGCCTCGGTCTATCGCCAGTTCGAGGACGTCAACGCCTTCCGCGAGGAGATCGAGCGCCTGGAGCAGCAGCTGAGCCCCGATGCGCGGCGCCGGCAGCTGGATCTGCTCGCCGGCGACCACTCCGACGACGGCGAAGAATCGTGAACGCCGGCGACAGTGGCTTCATGGCCCGAGCCCTGAGGCTGGCGGAGCGGGGTCTCTATACCACCCATCCCAACCCCCGTGTCGGCTGCGTACTGGTCAGCGACGGCGAGGTGGTGGGGGAGGGCTGGCACCGCCGCGCCGGCGAGCCCCATGCGGAGCGCAACGCCCTGGCGGCCGCCGGCGGGCGGGCCCGCGGGGCCACCGCCTATGTCACCCTCGAACCCTGCAGTCACCAGGGTCGCACCCCGGCCTGCAGCGAAGGCCTGATCGAGGCCGGCGTGGCGCGGGTGGTGGTGGCGATGCAGGATCCCAATCCCCTGGTCTCCGGCCGGGGCATCGCCGCCCTGCGCTCCGCCGGCATCGGGGTGGAGGTCGGACTGATGGAGGCGGCGGCCCGGGCCCTCAATCCCGGCTTCATCCGGCGCATGGAGCAGGGCCGTCCCTGGGTGCGCTGCAAGCTGGCCATGAGCCTGGACGGCCGCACCGCCATGGCCAGCGGTGAAAGCAAGTGGATCACCGGCGAGGCGGCGCGGCTGGACGTGCAGCGGCTGCGCGCCCGCAGCGACGCCATCGTCACCGGCATCGGCACGGTGCGGGCGGACGACCCCGCCATGAATGTCCGTATCGCCAGTGACGGGCTGTACGGTGTCGACTCGGAGGAGTATCTGCGCCAGCCCCTGCGGGTGGTGCTCGACCCGCTGCTGGAGACCGATCCGGGGGCGCGCCTGCTGCGACTGCCGGGAGACGCCCTGGTGGTCGGCTCCCTGGCCGCACCGGCCGCGCGTCGTGCGCTGTTGCGGCAGGCCCGGGTGGCGGTGGAACTGCTGCCGGGCGACGAGGACCGGGTGGAGCTGGAGCCGCTGCTGGAGCTGCTGGCCGGCCGCCAGATCAACGAGGTGCTGATCGAGGCCGGCCCCACCCTCGCCGGGGCGGCCCTTGGCGCCGGGCTCATCGACGAGCTGGTGATCTACGCCGCCCCCCATCTGATGGGCGACCAGGCCCGCGGGCTGTTCCGGCTTCCCGGGCTGGTGGCGATGAGCGACCGCATCGATCTGACGATCACCGATCTGCGCATGGTGGGGCGGGACGTCCGCATCACCGCCAGGCCCTAGGACCTGCCACCGGATAGGGGAGGGCAAATGTTCACCGGCATCATCCAGGCCATCGGCACTCTCGAGGGCCGCGAACCCCGGGGTGGCGACGTCCGCCTGTGGGTGCGGGCCGAAGGGCTGCCGCTGGCGGAGGCCTCCCCCGGCGACAGTATCGCCACCAATGGCGTCTGTCTCACCGTGGTGGAACTGACCACGGACGGCTATGCCGCCGATGTCTCCAATGAGAGCCTGGCGCTGACCACCCTGGGTGGTCTGCAGCCGGGGGCGCCGCTCAACCTGGAGACGGCGCTTACCCTGCGCACGCCGTTGGGCGGGCATCTGGTCAGCGGTCATGTGGATGGCATCGGCGAGGTGCTGGAGCGGCGCAGTGACGGCCGCTCGGTCCGCTTCACCCTGGAGGCGCCGGCGGCGCTGGCGCGCTACATCGCCGCCAAGGGCTCGATCTGTGTCGATGGCGCCAGCCTGACCGTCAACCGCGTGGAGGGCAGCCGCTTCCAGCTCAACGTGGTTCCCCACACCCTGGAGCAGACCATCATGGCCGGCTACCGCGCCGGTACCCGGGTCAACCTGGAGGTGGACCTGGTGGCCCGCTACCTGGAACGGCTGCTGCTCGGTGAGCGGGCGGCCGAGCCGGACGCCGGTTCCGGCGTGACCCTGGAACTGCTGGCGCGCAGCGGTTTCCTGAAGCACGGCTCGTAGCCCTCTCCTGCCGCCGATGGATGTGAATGGGATGCGGTTGCCCCTGCTCCAGATCCCAGGGCCGGAGCCCGGTGGGGGCTGCCACGGTTTTCCAGCCGTCGGCCGATTTGCTACTATTCCTTGTTTGCCGCAGCGCGCCTGTCCGGTGCCGGTGAAGTGAGCGATGGAACTGAACAGTACCGAAGAAATCATCGAGGATCTGCGCCAGGGACGGATGGTCGTCATCATGGACGACGAGGACCGGGAGAACGAGGGCGATCTGGTGATGGCGGCCGAGAAGGTGACGCCGGACGCGATCAACTTCATGGCCCGCTACGGCCGTGGCCTGATCTGCCTGACCCTGACCAAGGAGCGCTGCCAGCAGCTGCGCCTGCCGCTGATGGTGGGGGTCAACGAGTCGGCCCATGCCACCAACTTCACCGTCTCGATCGAGGCGGCCGAGGGGGTGACGACCGGCATCTCCGCCGCCGACCGGGCCACCACGGTACTGGCGGCGGTGAAGCCGGACGCCCAGCCCCAGGACATCGTGCAGCCGGGCCACATCTTCCCGCTGATGGCCCAGCCTGGCGGCGTGCTGGTGCGGGCCGGCCACACCGAGGCGGGCTGTGACCTGGCGCGGATGGCGGGCCTGACGCCGGCGGCGGTGATCGTGGAGATCCTCAACGAGGACGGCAGCATGGCGCGGCGCCCGGACCTGGAGCGTTTCGCCGCGGAGCACGGCCTCAGGATCGGCACCATCGCCGACCTGATCCACTATCGGGTGCGCAACGAGAAGACGGTGGAGCGGGTGAGCGACTGTCTCCTGCCCACCGAGCACGGTGAGTTCCGCATGCTCGCCTACCAGGACACGGTGGACAACGAACTGCACCTGGCCCTGGTGATGGGCGAGGTGTCGCCGGAGCGGCCGACCTTGGTACGGGTGCACATGCAGAACACCCTGTGCGACCTGTTCCGCACCCGCCACGAGGGCTGCGGCTGGCCGCTGGACAATGCCATGCGCTGTGTCGCCCGGGAAGGGGCCGGTGTCATCGTGGTGCTGCGCAACCACGACACCAGCCGCGAGATCATCCAGCGCATGCGCGAGATCCAGTTCCAGGAGAAGGGGGAGACCACCGAGAGCGGCAACAGCGCCAAACACCTGCGCACCTTTGGTGTCGGCGCCCAGATCCTGTCCGACCTCGGGGTGCGCCAGATGCGGGTGCTGAGTGCACCGATGGCGCTGCACGGCATCTCCGGCTTCCAGCTCGAGGTGGTGGAGTACGTGGAGTGCAAGTAGGCGACCGGGGCGGCTGACCACCGGACGGGCCGGCCCGGGATCCCCCGGCGTGCGGCGATACGGATCACGGGAAAACAGAAGGTTCGATTCATGGCGATCAAGACAATCGAAGGGGCATTGACCATCCACGGCGCGCGCTTCTGCCTGGTGGTGGCGCGATTCAACAGTTTCGTGGTGGAGAGCCTGCTGGATGGGGCGGTTGACGCCCTGCGCCGGCACGGCGTCGGCGACGACGAGATCACCATCGTGCGGGTGCCCGGTGCGTTCGAGATGCCGCTGGTGCTGGAGCGGCTGGCGGCCAAGGGCGGATACGATGCCATCGTCGCCCTTGGCGCGGTGATCCGCGGCGGCACTCCCCACTTCGACTACGTCGCCGGCGAGTGCGTCAAGGGGATGGCCCAGGTGAGCCTGAAGCATGGTGTCCCCATCGCCTTCGGCGTGCTCACCGTGGACACCATCGAGCAGGCGATCGAACGGGCCGGTACCAAGGCCGGAAACAAGGGGGCCGAGGCGGCCATGTCGGCGCTGGAGATGGTCAACGTGCTGCGCCAGGTCGACCAGGGCCTGTGAAACGATCATGAACCTGCGTTCAGCGCCTGAAGCGTCCGGTCACCGGGACGGACTTGCTGCCGGCAGTCCGCCATCGGCCGCGGATGCCGCCCCTTCGAACACGATCCTCTTCGTCCGGATCCATCCAGAGGTTCCCTAGGATGAGTCGCAGGAAGAGCCAGGCCCGGCACCACGCGGTCCAGGCCATCTACCAGTGGCAGATGACCGGGCAGGATATCGGCGAGATCCGGGACCAGTTTCTCTCGGAGCAGGAGGTTGGTGACTTCGACGTCGCCTACTTCGAGCGCCTGCTGCGCGGCGTTCCCACCCATCTGGGCGAGCTGGACCAGGCCCTGGGCCCCTGCCTCGACCGCTCCATCGAGAGCGTCGACCCGGTGGAGCGGGCGATCCTGCGCATCGGCGCCTTCGAACTGCTGCACCAGCCGGACGTCCCCTACCGGGTGGTGATCAACGAGGCGGTGGAGCGGGCCAAGGTGTTCGGCGCCGAGCAGGGTCACCGTTTCGTCAACGGTGTGCTGGACCGGCTGGCCCGGAGTGTGCGCAGCGCCGAGATCCGCTGAGCCGGCGCCCCAGCGATCACCGGTTCCGATGGTCCCGGCCGCTGGATCCCGGTCGCCGGCCGGCCCCTCCGGGCCACGGCCGGCCATGCTACCCTTGGTTCCATGCCCCTGTCCGAATTCGACCTGATCCAGCGCTTCTTCTCCGCCGCCGGCCACCCCCGTGACGACGTCGTTGTCGGCATCGGGGACGATTGTGCCCTGCTGCAGGTGCCCGCGGACGAGCAGCTGGTGGTGACCACCGACACCCTGGTCGAAGGGATCCATTTTCTGCCCGGCTGTGACCCCGGTTCCGTCGGTCACAAGGCGCTGGCGGTCAATCTCAGTGACCTGGCAGCGATGGCGGCCAGGCCCGCCTGGGTGACCCTGGCCCTGACCCTGCCAGCGGCCGACGAGTCCTGGCTGACCGCCTTCAGCGCCGGTTTCTCTTCCCTCGCACGGTGTCACGACGTCGCACTGGTCGGCGGCGATACCACCCGCGGCCCCCTCAGCGTCACCGTCCAGGCGCTGGGGCTGGTGCCGTCGGGGGGGGCGCTGCGGCGCAACGGGGCCCGCCCCGGCGACCTGATCGCGGTCACCGGCACCCTGGGCGACGCCGGCCTGGCCCTGCGGCGGCGGTCGGAGGGTGTGGCGGCAGGTGAGCCCGGCCATCGGCTGGACCGGCCGCAGCCGCGGGTGGCCGCGGGCCTGGCCCTGCGTGGACTGGCCAGCGCGGCGATCGACATCTCGGATGGCCTGCTGGCGGACCTGGGACATATCTGCAGCGCCAGCGCAGTGGCGGCGGTGATCGAACTGGAGTCCCTGCCCCTGTCACCGGCGGTGAGGGAAGCGGTCAAGGGCGGAGACGACTGGACGCTACCCCTGTCATCGGGGGACGACTACGAGCTGTGCGTCACCCTGCCGCCGGAGAACTGGGACCAGGCGCAGGCGCGGGTGGCGCAGACCGGTGTCCGCCTGGTGCAAATCGGCCGCATCGGTGAGGGAAGCGGCATCCGTTGCCGCGCAGGTGACGGCCGCGTGACCGCTGTCACCGCGAACGGTTACCAGCACTTCAGGCGGTCATGAGCAGGGGACGCAGACAGGAGAGGAGAGCGACATGCGAGCAAGGATCGGCATCATCTGCCTGACACTGGTGCTGGGACTGTCCGGCCCCGCCGGCGCCCAGGTCGGCCAGCTGCGGGTGATGGCCCTGTTTCCGGGCAAGGCGATGGTGGAGGTGGATGGCAAGCAGCGCATGCTGCGGGTCGGCGAGGTGGAGAAGGACGGGCTGCGGCTGATCTCCGCCAATGCCAGGGGGGCCGTCATCGAGATCGACGGCGAGCGCGGGGAGTACCGGGTGGGTTCCCACGTGGGCACCCGTTTCTCCGCCCCGGTGACCAGGGAGGCCAAGATCTGGCGCGACCGCCAGGGCGCCTACCGTACCGTCGGCACCATCAACGGGCGCATGGCCGACATGCTGATCGACACCGGCGCCACCAGCGTCGCCATGAGCGAAACGGAGGCCAGGCGGCTGGGCATCCCCTACCGCCTGGAGGGGGAGAGGACCGGGGTGCGGACCGCCTCCGGCAGCGCCCGGGCCTATGCCGTGCGGCTGGACCAGGTGCGGGTGGGAGCGATCGAACTGCGCGGGGTGGATGCGGTGGTGATCGAGGGTGACGCCCCGCCCCAGGTGCTGCTGGGCATGAGTTTCCTCAAGCGGGTGGTGATGGAGAACCAGGGGGCCCTGCTGGTACTGCGCAGCAAGTTCTGAGCCGACAGGGTCGCGGCCTGCTCAGTCCCCGTCGGCGGTCTTGTCCCGCTCGATCAATGCGTAGGCCGAGTGGTTGTGGATCGACTCGAAGTTCTCCGACTCCACCACGTAGGCACTGAAGCGGGGATCCCGGTTGAGCCGTACCGCCACGTCACGCACCATGTCCTCGACGAACTTGGGGTTGTCGTAGGCCCGCTCGGTCACATATTTCTCGTCCGGCCGCTTGAGCAGGCCGAACAGCTCGCAGGAGGCCTCCTGCTCCACCAGCTCGATGATCTCCTCGATCCAGATGAAGCCGTTGGTGCGCACCTGCACGGTGACGTGGGAGCGCTGGTTGTGGGCGCCGCGGTCGGATATCTTCTTGGAGCAGGGGCAGAGGCTGGTGACCGGCACCACCACCTTGATGTACATGATGGGCACGCCGTCGTGGATCTCACCGATCAGGGTGACGTCGTAGTCCATCAGGCTCATTACGCCGGAGACCGGGGCCTTCTTGTTGATGAAGTAGGGGAAGTTCATCTCGATGTGACCCGACTTCGCCTCCAGCTTCTCCGCCATCTCCGACAGCATGTCCTTGAACGACTCGACACTGATCTCCTTGTCGTGGCTGTTGAGGATCTCCACGAAGCGGGACATGTGGGTGCCCTTGAAGTTGTGGGGCAGGTTCACATACATGTTGAAGTTGGCGATCGTGTGCTGGTCGCCGTCGCTGCGATCCTTCACCCGCACCGGGTGGCGGATGTCCTTGATCCCCACCTTGTTGATGGCGATGTGGCGGGTGTCGGCGCTGCTCTGCACGTCGGCGATGTCGCAGCTGTTGTCGGCGCATTCAGTCAATGTCCTGGTCCTCGGTCACGCACGGGGCGTCGTGTCGGCGGCTGCCCGGCGTCCTCCCACCGGGCAGGCAGTCAAGCTACAGCCGGCCCGGCCGCGGGGACAACCGACAGTTTGCCGGGTTTTGTCCCCCGTGACGGCGGGATTCGGCCACAGAACCGCGAATTATCACCGTCCGGACGGCGCTCTGCAAGTCGTTGACAGTACAGGGGGAGCCGGCGGGGGCGTGGCAGCGGCCCCGGGGGGGCGCTCAGTGGCGGCGCTCGACGATGTAGCCGGCCAGCCAGCGCAGGGGGTCGGCGGCGTGGTCGAAGCCGGACAGGCTGTCGCGGGCGTCGTCGCACAGCCGCCGTGCCATGCGGCGTGACTCCTCCAGACCGAGCAGGGCCGGGTAGGTGACCTTGTCGCTGGCCTGGTCCTTGCCCTGGGTCTTGCCCAGGGTCTCGGTATCGCCCTCCACGTCGAGGATGTCGTCCTGGACCTGGAACGCCAGGCCGATGCACTTGGCATAGTGCTCCAGCTGGTGGACCCGTGCCGGGTCGGCGGTTTCGGCACAGAGGCAGCCGAGCCGGACGCTGGCGTGGATCAGCGCCCCCGTCTTGTGGATATGCATGTTCTCCAGCTCCGCCAGGTCCAGCTCCCGGCCGGTCGCCTCCAGGTCCATCGCCTGGCCGCCGGCCATGCCGCGGGAACCGCTGGCCACCGCCAGGGTCTGGATCATCCGCAGCCTGGTGGCGGCGGCAGGCTGTCCCTCCCGGTCCGCCGACAGGATCCTGAAGGCCAGGGTCTGGAGGGCATCCCCCACCAGGATCGCGGTCGCCTCGTCGAACGCCACGTGGCAGGTCTCGCGGCCCCGGCGCAGCTCGTCGTCGTCCATCGCCGGCAGATCGTCGTGGACCAGGGAGTAGGCGTGGATCAGTTCCACCGCCGCCGCCGGGGGGTCGAGCCGTTCCGGCGCCACCCCAAGCGCCTGGCCGCTGGCGTAGACCAGCAGCGGGCGCACCCGCTTGCCGCCCTCCAGGGTCGCGTAGCGCATCGCCCGGTGCAGACGCTCGGGCGGGATCTCCGGGGCCGGCAGCCAGTGGTCCAGGGTCTGTTCCACCCGTTCCCGGCACTGTTGCCGGTAGGCCTCCAGTGCGGTGTCGGTGGTCTCAGTGGTCACTGTCGAAAGGTTCCAGCCCGGCCTCCGGCGTGGTGCCGGAGAGGATCTCCACCTTCTGCTCCGCCTCCTTAAGCGCCTGCTGGCAGGTGCGGGTCAGCTCGATGCCGCGCTCGAAGGTCTTCAGCGAGTCCTCCAGGGAGAGTTCCCCCCGTTCCAGGGTCTCGACCAGTGACTCCAGCTCGCTCAGGGCCTGTTCGAAGGAGAGGGTGTCGCTTTCTTTCTTGGCCACGTGATCACCGCTACTGGTTGTGCAGGAAAATGGGGAAGAGGAGGTCGAGGCGCTAACCTAACCCAGGCCACCGACGGTGGTCAAACGGGGTGCCGGCGGTGTCTCGCCAGCGCCGGCGGCGGCGTGTACACTCTGCAGCCGATGCACGCCCTTCCCAACCCCATGACCACCCAGTACCGATGAACACCCGCTACGACGCCTCGGACATCGAAGTCCTGAGCGGCCTGGAGCCGGTGCGCAAGCGCCCCGGCATGTACACCGATACCAGCCGCCCCAACCATCTGGCCCAGGAGGTGATCGACAACAGCGTCGACGAGGCGATCGCCGGTCACGCCAGCCGCATCGAGGTGACCCTGTTCGAGGACGGCTCGCTGCAGGTCAAGGACGACGGCCGCGGGATGCCGGTGGACATTCACCCCAAGCAGGGACTGCCGGGGGTCGAGGTGATCCTGACCAAGCTGCATGCCGGCGGCAAGTTCTCCGGCAAGAACTACCGCTTCTCCGGTGGTCTGCACGGAGTGGGTGTGTCGGTGGTGAACGCCCTGTCCCGGCACCTGGAGGTGTGGGTGCGGCGCAACGGCCGTGAGTACAACATGGCCTTCGCCGACGGCCACAAGGTGTCGGAGCTGGAGGAGGTGGGCAGGGTCGGGCGCACCAATACCGGCACCACCCTGCGTTTCTGGCCCAACCCGAAATATTTCGATTCCAACCGCTTCTCGGTGCGTCAGCTGCTGCACGTGCTGCGCGCCAAGGCGGTGCTCTGCCCCGGGCTGGAGGTGCGTTTCCGCGACGAAAACAGCGGCGAGGAGTACCGTTGGCAGTACCAGGATGGTCTCCGGGACTACCTGCTGGACGCCCTGCGGGGGACGCCGCTGCTGCCGGAGGAGCCCTTCGTCGGCAGCATGAGCAGCGAGCGGGAGGCGGCCGACTGGGCGGTGGTGTGGCTGCCCGAGGGGGGCGAGGCGGTGACCGAGAGCTACGTCAACCTGATCCCCACCGCCCAGGGCGGCACCCATGTCAACGGGTTGCGCACCGGTCTGACCGAGGCGGTGCGTGAGTTCTGCGAGTTCCGCAACCTGTTGCCGCGGGGGGTGAAGCTGACCCCGGACGACGTCTGGGGCCGCTGCAGCTACGTGCTGTCGGTGAAGATGGCCGACCCCCAGTTCTCCGG
>DRKP01000045.1 GCA_011051715.1 Sedimenticola thiotaurini
TCTACAGCCAGTTTCGACAACGCAGTCCGCGGGCGCGCACAGCACGGCCTATCATTTTATTTCAATAGGTTAGGAGCCTCAGGCATCTCCCCTCCCGGCGTTGCGTGCCTTGCCAAGGGAACCACCCTTGCCTGCGGCACGCGCCTTGACAGGGAAGATGCCTGAGGCTCTGAATACGACATATTAGGTTGCCGGGTTAATAAAGTTCCCACCACAGCGACCGCTATCGAGGATATCCGCAGGCCCCTTGGGGGCCATTCCTCGACCGCGGGAGTATCGGCTGTGAACAGGACTCTCTTCTGGCGTCTCTTCTTCCCCATCCTGGGGGTGGTGTCCCTCGTCATCGGCGGCATCGCCTGGTACGTGCCGACCATGGTCCGGCAACAGGCCGAGGCGGCCGCCCTGGAGCAGGCGGAGAAGACGGTCTCCCAGTTCAAGACCATTCGCGCCTATTACACCAGGAACGTCATCGCCAAGGTGCTCGGCAAGGGCGGCATCGGCGCCTCCTTCGATCATCAGGACGATCCCAATGCCGTGCCCCTGCCGGCGACCATGATCCATGACCTGAGCCAGCTGCTGGCGGACAAGGGGACACGGCTGAAACTCTATTCCGCCTATCCCTTCCCCAATCGCAGCGAACGTCGGCTGGACCCGTTCCAGCGGCAGGCGTGGGAGGCGGTGACCCGGGATCCGGAGCATCCCTACGTGCAGACCGTGACACGGGAGGGCCGCACCAGCGTGCGGGTGGGCATCGCCGACCGGATGGTGGCCCAGGCCTGCGTCGGTTGCCACAACAGCCGCCCGGATACGCCGAAGAACGACTGGAAACTGGGTGACGTGCGCGGGGTGCTGGAGGTGGAGATGCCGATCGACGACCAGCTGGCCGCGGGGGCGGCGCTGAGCCGTTTCATCCTGGGTATCGTGGTTGCCGGTGCGCTGGCCATCTTCGTGACCCTGTTCCTGATCTATCGTCGGACCATCGGCCGGCGGCTGGACCAGGTCGCGCTGGCACTGAACGAGATCGCCGACGGCGATGGCGACCTGAGCCGGCGCCTGGGCCAGGAGGGTGAACACGAGGTGGCCCGCATCGGTGCCGCCTTCAACCGCTTCATCGACCGTCTCTCCGGCACCCTCCGGGAGGTGATGGCACTCACCGGTGAGCTGACCCGCCTCGCCCACGAGATGAGCAGCGCCAGCAGCGAGGCCAGCAGCGGCCTGACGCAGCAGCAGGAGGAGACCCGCCAGGTGGCCAGCGCGGTCAACGAGATGGAGGAGCGGGCCCGCGAGATCGCCGCCGGGGCGGCCGGAGCGGCCGAGGCGACGGAGGCGACGGATACCGCCACCCGGGAGGGGGCCGGGGTGGTGCAGGAGAGCATCGAATCCACTCACCGGCTGGCCGAGGACATCGGCCGGGCGGCGGCGGCGCTGGGACGGCTGCAGGCCGACAGCGACGACATCGGCGGGGTGCTGGACGTGATCGGCGGGATCGCCGAGCAGACCAACCTGCTGGCCCTCAACGCAGCCATCGAGGCCGCCCGCGCCGGCGAGCAGGGACGGGGATTCGCGGTGGTGGCGGACGAGGTGAGAAACCTGGCCGGGCGGACCCAGGAGTCCACCCGGGAGATCCAGCAGATGACCGAACGCCTGCGCGAGGCCACGGAAGAGGTGGTGGCGGCGATGGAGAGCAGCCGGGACCAGGCCGAGTCGGCGGTCGGACTGGCCGGCAGCGTGGGCGGGCAACTGGAGCATATCCGCGAGTCGGTGGAGACCCTGCGCCAGATGACCGGCCGGATCGCGGCCGCGGCCGATCAGCAGGGTCGGATGGTGGCTGAGGTGAACCGGAACCTGGCCCACATCAACGACGCGTCGGGGGCGGTGTCGGCGGCGGGCGAGGCGAGCAGTCGTCAGGCCCTGGAGGTGAGCCGGATGAGTGACCGCCTGCAGCAGCTGATCGGCCATTTCAGGATCGCCTGACGGTGGCTGCCCCGAAACGGCTTCCGCAGCAGCGGCAAACGGGGTATCTTGAGCCGATGCGATACGCGCCCCCCCTCTGCCGGACACTGACCCTGGCGCTGCTGCTGGTACTGCTGCCCGGCAGTGCCTGGGCCGAATTCTACAAGTACCTCGACCGCAGCGGGCGGGTGGTACTGTCGGACCGGCCACCGGCGGCGGGAGAGCGGCTGCTGTGGCGCTCCCGCAACGATCCGCGTTACGCCGACTACTCCCGCATCGACCTGTCGTCGATGGAGCGCAACCGCCGCCGCTACGCCCCGCTGATCGACCGGGTCGCCCGCGACAACGGCCTGCCGCCGGAACTGCTGCACGCCCTGGTGCGGGCCGAATCGGCCTACGACCCGCGGGCGCTGTCGAAGAAGGGGGCCCGTGGCCTGATGCAGCTGATGCCGGCCACCGCCCGCCGCTACGGCGTCGCCGACAGCTGGGATCCGGAGCAGAACCTGCGTGGCGGCGCCCGCTACCTGAGCGATCTGCTGCAGATGTTCGACCGCGACCTGGAGCTGGCCGTGGCCGCCTACAACGCCGGCGAGAACGCGGTGAAACGGTTCGGCAACCGGATCCCGCCCTACGATGAGACCCGCGACTATGTGCGCAAGGTGGTCGCCTTCTATCAGCAGGCGACGCCGCGGGTGGTCAGCGCCTACCCCACCGCCAGGTAGTCGGCGCCGCGGCGGTATCCCATCCCCTCCAGCTCGGCGGCGATCCGTTCCCGGGCACCGTGGCTGGCGACGTAGATCAGCACCAGCGGTCGTCGCGGCCGCCGCAGCCAGCGCGGTGCCACCACCGGTACCCCGTTCAGGCGATTACCGATCTTGTTCGGATCGATATCGATCCAGGCGACCGGCGAGAAACCCTGTTCCAGCAGCCAGCGGCAGCGTTTGCGGGTGCGGCGTCCGGCGCCCCAGATGACGAAGTGGTCGCGCCGCGCCAGCAGCCGCGGATCCCGTGCCAGGTAGTGTGCCCGCAGCCGGTCGAAGGCCTCTCTCGAGCAGCGTGGATCCCGGCGCGAGACACGCCGGGGGGAATCGCGCCACTCCAGCAGGACCTGCGGCAGTTTGGCCATGACTGCTCCGGTGTGGTGCAGCCGCAACCACAGGTCGTAGTCTTCCGGAAACGGGCCGTCGCGGTAGCCCCCGAGACGCTGCACCGGTTCCCGCCGGAACATCACCCCGGGGTGGGCGAAGGGGGA
Source organism: Sedimenticola thiotaurini (assembly GCA_011051715.1). GTDB lineage: Bacteria > Pseudomonadota > Gammaproteobacteria > Chromatiales > Chromatiaceae > HyVt-443. The sequence continues at coordinate 3,206 of DRKP01000045.1, forward strand.
CTCGATGTAGATCTCGTCGGCGATTTGGCGCGGATCGTTGCAGCCGTTCTGCCAGCGGATGTACTCGATCAGTCCCCGCCGCAGCCCCTGGGGGGGAAACGGCCGGGTGGCACAGCCGAGGAGGCTGATCTGCGGCTGCTCCAGCAGCCGCCGGTACTGAAGCCGGAGCCGCTCCGGGTGCATCCGGTCGTCCGCATCCATGCGCGCGATCAGCGGGGTGGTGGCGCGCTCCAGGCCCAGGTTGAGGGCGTCCACCAGCCCGTGGCCGCCATTGTCCAGACAGTGGATCCGGGGATCCCGCGCCGCATGGCGCCGGACGATGGCGGCGGAGCCGTCGTCGGAGTGATCGTCGATGGCCAGCAGCCGGAAGCGGCGGAGGGTCTGGGCGAGTATGGAGTCGAGGCACTCATCCAGGGTGTCCGCCGCGTTGCGGTAGGGCAGGACGATGTCGACAACGGGTGGCGCGTCGGCCCCGGCTCCGCTGGTGGAGGGTGCTATTCGCTCCACTCCTCCAGCAGATGGCGCACCATGGCGCCAGCCTGCTCCGACAGGTCGATGATCTGGAACCCGGCCCAGTGGTGGCCGGATTCGGTCAGGGTCTGGGTCCAGAGACACTCCGCACCCAGCTCCATCTCGGCCAGCCCGGGGATGTCCGAGTCGCTGCGCATGCGCAGCTGGAACAGCCGGTTCACCTCCGGCGCGGTGTCGCTGAGCAGCATGAATCCGCCCAGCGAGATATTGACCAGGTAGCCGAGGCTGGCGCCGCTGTTGGCGTCGATCACCTCGATCCGCTCGGTCAGTTTCCGTCGTGGATTGGCTCGCTTATCCTGCATCGGTCTGATTCCTCACTGGCTGCCCAGTCTCAGCATGTTCTGGATGGCTTCGAGGGCACGATCCACGAACGGCAGCTTAGGCTGGGTCAGGATGCGGGCCTTGCCCCGGTGCATCTGCCGGGCCAGCACCTCGATCGGGGTGACCAGGGCCTGGATCCCGGACTTGTCGACGAACATGTACTTCTGGGTAACCGGGCTGAACCAGGAGAGCTTCAACCGGTGCGGGACACCCTTGTCGTCCTCCAGTTCGAACCAGGTGCCGAAGGTGACGTCACCCAGCTGCTCGACGATGGCCCTCTCCTCCGCGTTCAGCTGCTGCGGCCGGTCCTGCTCCGATGGTACCTCGGCCTGGTCGCTCCTGCCGCTGGCCGCGGGAGCCGGCGCCTCCGCCGGCTCGGGGGCGGTGCCGTCGCTCTCACCCAGTACGGTGAGCGCCTCGAACAGGGCGTGCAGGTCCGGCTGATGGACATCGCCCATGGAGGAGAGGCCGTTCTCGATCCGCTTCTTCAGGCCCGGCAGCCGGGAGCGGAACTGCTGCCGGATGGCCGGGTTCTCCTTCAGCTCCGTGACCCGGGCGACGTCGTCGATGACGCTGATCACCTCGCGCCACTCCAGGCTCTCCTCGATCCCGGGATCGCGCAGCAGCATCAGGATCATCTTGTCCAGCCAGGCATGGTTGAGGAAGCGCTCGATGGCGGGGTGGAAACGGCGGTCGCCGATGTGCTCCTGGACGATGCGGTGGGCGCGGATGCGGGCGTTCTCCAGCCGCTCGCGGCCCTTGGCCGCCTCCCGCGCACGTGCCTCCACCACCTTGGCCTTCTGCTTCAGCTCCTCGATGCTGCGGGTCAGGTCGTCGTAGACCTCCTCGAATACGCCCATGTCCTCCTTGAACTCGGCCAGCACGCGGTTCACCCCCTCCTGCATCGGGTAATAGATGCCGCGGCGCAGGTCCTCCTCCTCGATCCACTCGCGGCCGGCGTCCACCATCAGGTTGAGCAGGCGCCGGGCGATGTGGCGTGAATCGATGAGAAAGCGGTGGTCGAGGATCGCCACCTTCAGGTAGGGGGTGTGCAGGTGGCTGATCAGGGCCTTGGCGATGTTCGGCAGTTCCTCTTCGTTGAGCACGTGCTCGAACAGCATGCCGACCAGCTCGATGGTATCCAGGTCGGCGCTGGGAATGGTGTTCGGATCGACGCCCCGGAACAGTTTCTCCCGCTCTTCGATGAGGCGTTGCCGGACCTGTTCCAGCAGGGCGTTGTCGACCTCGATCCGGGCCGGCCGTTCGCCGCCTTCGGTCACCTCCGGCAGATAGTCGTCGCTGTGCCGGGGCTGGATCTCCTCCAGCGCGGAGACCAGGACCGGTGTCTCCACCAGCGGCTGGCCGGTGGCCGCCTCGGGGTGGATATCCGGGTGGTGGGCGTAGCGTGGATCCTGCCGCCTCCGGCTGGCCATCAGATCGCGAATGGAGTTGAACAGCTCCTCGCCGAGGGCGGCGTCTGCGGAACCGGGGGAAGAGGGCTCGGCCGCAGCCGTCCCGCTGCCGCGACTGCCCGCTGCCGCCGCCGGCCGGGAACCCGGCTCCGCACCCGACCCGGTCTTCTGCCCGGTGTACGTCGCCGGCTCCGGGGCATCGGGCTGTTTCGCCACCTCCAGCTTCAGATTGGGGAAGACCCCGGCCTCGATCAGCTCCTGATTGAACTCCTCGTACAGGGTTTCCATGTTGCGCAGGACGAACTTCTCGAACATGGCGTGGATGATCAGCAGCACGTTGATGTCGAAGTCCAGATCGCCGATGGCGATCTGGAACGCGGAGGCGCAGTGGGCCGGTCCGGTGGGGATGTCGGTGTCGTCCAGTTTGTGTCCGCCACGCACCATGGAGAGCCGCTGCTTGAGGGCATAGAGCTGCTGGAAGCAGCGCCGCTCGGTCTTGTCGATCATGTTCTGCAGCGACAGCCGGCGGTCCAGTTCGGCATCGTCCACCAGGGCAAGGCCCTCGCCGGAGTCCTCGAACTGGCTCTCCAGCAGGGGAAAGGGGTAGCTGATCGGCTGGCCCCGGGAGAACTCGGTGAAGCCCCGGGATATCTCCTCCCGGAAGCGCTGCTCCACCGTCTCCTTGCGCGAGCGCACCACGCTGATGGCATCGATGAACTGGAACTGGCTCTGGTTGGTGTCCGCCTTGTCGATGAAATCGAGCAGAGCCGGCTCCACCTTCTCGAACAGGGTGGTCATCCAGCTGCCGAACTGGATCAGTGCCATGTCCCGGCATCGCTGGATCACCGGGAGATAGCGTTGCAGACTGCTGCCGGGGCGGGGGGGTGCCGTTCTCTCCATATGGGTCTGCTTCCTTATGCGGGGGAGATGTCCGATCGGGGTGCGGGGCGGGACCGGGACGGTTGTGGACAGGCAGCGGTCCGTGGACGGCAGGCCATGCCAGGCGCGACCTCCCGCTCAACCGGGCCTTCCCTGGGGGGACGGTACGGGGGTGGCGGGGAGCGTCCGGTGCGGGTGCCAGGCATCGTCGAGTGTGTTCAGTCGTCCCCTTCCACGGGCGCCTCGCGCGGGGTCAGCAGGAGCCGCTCCGCCTCCGCTTCGGTGCCTGCATGGACCAGGCGGATGAGATCGCTGTCCCCCTCCTCCTGGGCCGATCGCAGCTGACGAACCTCGTCGCGCGCCTCGCGGTACTTTTCACGCCTTCCGAGGCAGGTCAGCTGTTTCTCCCGGCTGATGCGATAGATGAAATAAGGCATGGTTCCTGGTTCCTCGAGAGCCGCCCGAATCCGCTTGCGGCAAAGAATATCACGTCGACCGGGACGGCGACACAGGGGGGTGCGATGCTCCCCGCCGAGGGGGGAAGCAGAGCCGCCGGACTACAGGATGACGCGGGATGCGTCGGGCTGCCAGCCGGGGTCGAGCAGCAGCGGGATCTTCTCCGCCGGGATGGAGTCGCCCAGCATCAGGCCCTGGGCGCATTCGCAGTGGTGATGGCGCAGGAACTCAAGCTGGGAGGCGTTCTCCACCCCCTCGGCGATCACCCGCAGATTGAGTCCGCGCGCCAGCGAGATGATGGCCGCCGCCAGGGGCGGGGTCCCGCCGCCGCCGCTGATCTGGCTGATGAAGGAGGCGTCGATCTTCAGCGTGTCCAGCGGCGAGTTCTGCAGCTGGGCAAGGGAGGAGTAGCCGGTGCCGAAGTCGTCGAGGGCGATGTGGATGCCCATCTTCTTGAGCCGGGTGAGGGCCTCGATGGCGCCGCCATCGGCAACCAGGATCTTCTCCGTGGTGTCGAACTCCAGTGCCTCCGCCGGAACCCCGGTCTCGCGCAGGATCTGCGCCACCCGGTCGGGAAAATCGGCCTGAATGAGCTGGCGCGGGCTGATGTTGATGGTCATGGTCAGCGGCTGGTAGCCCTGGTCGTGCCAGCTGCGCAGCTGGCGGCAGGCGGTGCGGATGACCCAGTAGCCGATCGCGACGATCTCCCCGGTCTCCTCCGCCAGCGGGATGAACTCGCCGGGGAACAGCAGCTGCCGGTCGTCGTAGCGCCAGCGTACCAGCGCCTCCAGTCCGACGATGCGACCACTGCTGAGATCGCTCTGGGGCTGGTAGTGCACCACCAGTTCGTCGCGCAGCAGGGCGGAGCGCAGCCGCGCCTCCAGCAGCAGCCGGCGCCGTGCCCGCAGGTCCATGTCCTCGGAGTAGAAACGGAAGGTGTTCTTGCCGCTCTCCTTGGCATGGTACATGGCCCGGTCGGCGTGCAGGATCAGCTGTTTCCGGTTGCCGGCATCGCGCGGGTAGAGGGCGATGCCGACGCTGGCGGAGAGACTGATGTCGTGGCCGTCGATCAGAAAGGGCTGGTTCACCGCTTCGATGATCTGTTCGGCGATGGCGCTGACCCGGGAGAAGGTCTGGGGCCGGTCCTCCAGCTGGTGCAGGATGATGGTGAACTCGTCGCCGCCCAGCCGGGCCAGGGTGTCAGCCTCGCGGATCAGTCCCCGCAGGCGCTCGGTCAGCTGCAGCAGCAGCCGGTCGCCGGTGTCGTGGCCGAAGGTATCGTTCACCGGCTTGAAGTTGTCCAGGTCCACGTACAGCAGGGCCACCGGCTTGTTCTGACGGCGCGATTCCCGCAGTGCCTGGTCCAGGCGTTCCTGGAACAGGCGCCGGTTGGGCAGATCGGTCAACGGGTCGTACAGGGCCAGGTGCTGGATGTGCTCCTGGTATCGTTTCTCGTCGGAGATGTCGTTGAACAGGGCGATGCGGTAGCGCGACTGGCCGGAGGCGTCCTGGGACAGGGTGATGCTCATCTGCAGCGGATACTCCTCGCCACTGCGGCGCCGCCCCCACATCTCTCCGCGCCAGAAGCCCCGGGTCTCCAGTTCACGCTGGATCCCGGCCAGGAACTCGCGGTCGTGCCGCCCGGAGCAGAGCATGGTGGCATCGCGTCCGATCACCTCGTCCGCGGCGTAGCCGGTCACGCGGCTGAAGGCGGGGTTGACCCGGATGATCCGGTCCTCCCCGTCCATGATCATGATCGCCTCAAGGCTGTTGTCGTAGACGCTGTTGGCGAAATTGAGCTCACTCTTGTCCCGCTCGTGGGCGATGGCGGCGCCGATGATGTCACCGGCCACCTGCATCGCCTCCACCTCGGCCTCCGACCACTGGTGCCGGACCGGGCCGTCACCGAAGGCGATGAATCCCCACCAGCGATCGTCCACCTTGACCGGCACCGCGACCAGAGCCTGGATCTCCTGGCGTTCGAGGAAGGCGCGCAGCCCCGGCGGGGCCGAGGCGCGCTCCTCGCGCACTGGCCGGCCGGCCTCGAGCTGTGCCTCCCAGTGACAGAAATCGGGACGATAGTCGATGCCGTGGAAGGCCGGGGGAACGGATCCCTGTTCCACTGCATCCCGGTCCCAGGACCAGCCGTCCTCCTGTTCCATGGTCAACCCGCCGCCAGCCCCGCGGCGGTTGTGCACCAGCCAGATTCTGCCGGCGGCCGCCGCGTCGCCCAGCAGGAACATCACCTGGTGCAGTTTCTTCTGCCAGTGGTCGTTGCGCAGGAAGCGGGAGGAGATGTCCGCCACCGTGCCGAGGATGTGATCCCGTCGCCGCAGTTCCTCCGCCACCTGCAGCCGGTCCAGTTCGGCGCCGATGCGGACGGCGAATGAGCGCAGCACCGAAGCGGTGGTCTCGTCCACCTGCATCGGTCCGTCGTGCATCACCACCAGGATGCCCCCGGGTCCGTCCACCCCGTCCAGGGTGACGCCGAAATAGCTGTCGACGCCGAGGGTCTTCAGCAGCAGGTCGTTGGGAAAGCGCTGCAGCACCCCGGAGGGGATCAGTTCGATGCGGTTGCCCACCACCCCGGCGCAGGGGGCGTCCGCCAGCAGATAGGTGATGTTGGGGGGAAAGTGACCGTTGTCGTAGAGCGCCAGGGTGCGGATCGCGGTATGGGATTCGTCAGTGAAGCGGCCGGCGAAGGCCCAGCGGGCACCGTAGAATTCCGCCGCCCGGCGCAGGGCCTGCTGCAGGAAGGTCTCCCTGTCGTTGGCGGGTCCCAGCTCGGCGAGAAAGCGCAGGGCCGCCTCCGTGCGCTTCCAGACGGATCGTTCCGAACTGCCGCTGTCGCTCGCTGTCGCCATGCCATTGCGTGCGGCCGATGCCGCCCAAGCCCCCTTGTCCGGTACAGCTGCCAGCACGATGCGTGCCGGCTTTCAAATAATCGAATAAACACAAATGGTTATGCGCTTATTCTTTTATTTCCCGTACGATCTGTGTAAAAAATGCTGACAGCCTGTCAGGGCCCTGAACGCAGGCAGCGGGGAGGGGGTCCTTGGCGGGAGTCTATCCAATCCGGGGTACCGCCGCACGATTCGACCGGAGGATCACCAGACACCCGTAACGGAGAATAGCATCAACCGCCGCATCGGGGTCCAGGATCCATCGCCGTCCATGTTCAGGTGGCGTTCAGGGTGGAGTGCCTAGTCTCGATCATGACCGGGGGAGATCCCCCGTCTTCCGTCAACGACCGAGCAGGAGTGACACCATGAAGACGATCTATCCAATGCTGGCACTGAGCCTGATGCTGGGCGGGCTGTCGACCGGGGGTGCCGCGGCGACCGCCTTTTACGACAAGGCGAAGGTGATCCGTTCGACGCCGATCTACGAGACGGTGCGGGTGGCGCGCCCGGAGGAGCGCTGCTGGGACGAGAAGGTATACAGCAGAAGCCGCAGCGGCGGTGACTCCTTCACCCCGGCGATCGCCGGTGCCATCGTCGGCGGCGTGGTCGGCAACCAGTTCGGCAAGGGACACGGCAAGGACGCCATGACCGTGGCCGGCGCCCTGCTGGGGGCCTCGGTGGGACGGGACCTGTACCGCTCGCGGGGCGGCCGGCGGCATGGCGGTTATGTCCTGGAGCGCCGCTGCGAGACCGTCGACCGCTATGTGGAAGAGGAGCGGATCGTCGGGTATCGTGTAAAGTACCGCTATCGTGGCCGTACCTTCACCACCCGCACCCTGGAGCGCCCCGGCAAGCGGCTGCGCATCCGGGTGGAACTGGAGCCGACGGCCCGCTACGCATTCAACGACCGACGGTAACCACCGGTGATCCGGACCGTCCATCAAGAGGGAGCGCCTTGCAGCACCGATCGAGACGCCTGTCCACGGTCATCCTGGTCTCCGGCCTGCTGCTGGCCGGGGGTAACGCCCCCGCCCGCAGTCCGGGTGGTGGTGGCTACCAGAGCCTGGACAGCGCCGTCTCCGGCGTGCGCCAGCGCAGTGGTGGCCGGGTGCTGTCGGCCGAGACCCGCCAGGAGGAGGGCCGCCCGGTCCACTACATCCGTCTGCTGACGCCGGACGGGCGGGTCCGGCGCGTGCGCATCGATGCCCGCAGCGGCCGCCGGCTGGGACCCCGGGAGCGCTGAAGCGGATGCGGCTGCTGCTGGTTGAAGACGAACCCGGGCTGCGCCGGCAGCTGCAGCACCAGCTGCGGGAACGGGGCCAGAGCGTCGATCTGGCGGTCGACGGCGAGGAGGGGCTCTACTATCTGCAGGAGTACCCGCTGGACCTGGCGGTGGTCGACATCGGTCTGCCACGTCTGTCCGGCATCGAGCTGATCCGGCGCGCCCGCGGTGACGGCATCGACCTGCCGATCCTGATCCTCACCGCCCGTGGCAACTGGCAGGACAAGGTGGAGGGGCTGGAGGCCGGCGCCGACGACTATCTGGTCAAGCCGTTCCACTTCGAGGAGCTCTGGGCCCGTATCAATGCCCTGGTCCGGCGCGCCGCCGGCCATGCCTCGCCGCTGCTCGAGTGGGGCCCGATCACCCTGGATACCGCGGCCCAGTCGGTGACCCGCGACGGCGAACCGCTGGAGCTCACCGCCTACGAGTACCGGGTGCTGGAGTACCTGATGCTGCACCGGGGCGAGGTGATCTCCAAGACCCGCCTGACCGAACACCTCTACGACCAGGACTACGACCGCGACAGCAATGTGCTGGAGGTGTTCGTCGGGCGCCTGCGGCGCAAGCTGGACCCCGATGGCCGGCTGCGACCGATCGAGACCCTGCGCGGCCGCGGCTACCGTTTCGCCGACGCGCCGGCCGGAGGCTGATGGGCTCGCTGCATCTGCGGCTGTTGCTGCTGGCCAGCCTGGTGCTGGCCGGTTTTCTCGGTCTCGGCGCCCTGGCCCTGGACCGGGCATTCCAGCAGAGCCAGGAGCAGGCCCTGCGGGAGCGGCTGCAGGAGCGTATCTACACCCTGCTGGGCGCCGCCGACGAGGACGACCGCGGGCGCATGCGCATGCCGCGCTCGCTGCCGGATCCGCGCTACTCCAACCCCGACTCCGGGCTCTACGCCGAAGTGCGCGGAGACGATGGCTACCACTGGCGCTCCTTCTCCCTGGTCGGCCGCAGCCTCGACCTGGTGCGGCCCCAGTCTCCCGGCGGCCGCCGCTTCGACTCCTGGCGCCTGGACCGCGACCGCCTGCTGGGGCTCAGCTTCGGCGTCTCCTGGGAGGACGACCGGGGAAGGGAGCTGCGCTATACCCTGGCGGTGGCCGAATCCACCCGCGCCATGGAGGAGCAGGTGGCCGCCTTCCGTGCCCGGCTCTATGCCTGGCTGGGGGGGGTCGCCGTGCTGCTGCTGCTGGCCCAGCTGCTGGTGCTGGCCTGGGGGCTGCGCCCCCTGCGCCGGGTGGCCGCCGACCTGCAGCGGGTGGAGCGGGGCGAGGTGGATGCGATCGGGGGCCGCTATCCGAGCGAGCTGCAGGGGCTGGTGCGCAACCTCAACGACCTGATCCGCAGCAGCCGCGCCAGCCGGGACCGCTACCGTCACCGTCTCGGTGACCTGGCCCACAGCCTGAAGACGCCCCTGGCGCTGCTGCGCGGGGCGGCCGAGGTGGAGGGTTGCGACGAACTGCGCGCCAGCGTCGCCGAACAGGTGGAGCGGATGGACCGGTCGGTCCAGTACCAGCTGCGCCGGGCCGCCGCCTCCGGGACCACCGGGCCGGGCGTATCCGTGCCCCTGCTGCCGCTGCTGCGGCGCCTGCGCGCCACCCTGGAGAAGGTCTACCGGGACAAGGGGATCGACTGCCGGCTGGAGTTGGAGGAGGGGCTGCGTTTCAGCGGCGACGAGTCCGACCTGATGGAGCTGCTCGGCAACCTGCTGGACAACGCCTTCAAATATGGCCGTCGCCGGGTGCGGGTCGGCGCCACCGGGGAGGAGGGGCGGGTCACCCGCATCTGGATCGAGGACGACGGCCCCGGCATCCCGCCGGAGCAGCGCAGTACCGTGCTGGGTCGTGGTGTGCGGGCGGACCGGCAGCAGCCGGGGCAGGGGATCGGGCTCGGTGTCGCCCTGGAGATCGTGCACCTCTACGGAGGGGAGCTCTCCATCGACGGGGAGGGGACGCTGGGCGGGGCGCGGATCCAGGTCCGGCTGCCTCCCGCCTGAGCCGGGGTGGCCGGTTACTCCAGCGACAGGATGAAGTCCCACTGCTGTTCGGTCACCGGCATGATGGAGAGCCGGTTGCCCCGGCGCAGCAGCGGGAAGTCGGCCAGGGGGCCGTCGCCATACTGCTTCAGCTCCTGCAGTGTGATCGGCCGCTTCAGGTCGCGCAGGTAACGCACATCGACCATGTACCAGCGCGGGTTCTCCGGATCGCTCTTCGGGTCGTAGTACTTCTCGTCCGGGTCGAAGGCGGTGTGATCCACATAGCCTTCACGCACCACCTCCATGATGCCGGCGATGCCGGGCTCCTTGCAGTTGGAGTGATAGAAGAAGACCTGGTCGCCCTCCTTCATCTGGTCGCGCATCATGTTGCGCGCCTGGTAGTTGCGCACCCCGTCCCAGTGGTCGGTTTGGCCGGGCATCGCCTTCAGATGCTCGATGCCATAGACGTCGGGTTCCGATTTCATCAGCCAGTATTGCATGGAAGGAATTCCTGTTCGTTCTGCTGTCGATGGGGCCCGCTTGACCACTGGCCCGTTCCGGGCCCAGGCCCTGGCGTATCCTACCGTTCAAGGCCGCCGCTGTTCCATCTCCTGCGCCATGTGCAGGAAGTTGGCCAGGCGGCGGGGGTGGATCTCCCCCGCGGCCACCGCCTGGCGCAGGGCGCAGCCGGGCTCGTCCCGGTGGCTGCAGTCGGAGAAGCGGCAGTGGCCCAGAAAGGGGGCGAACTCGCGGAACCCCCGCTCCAGCCGGTGGCGGTCGAGCCGGCCCAGGCGGAAGCTGCGTACGCCGGGAGAGTCGATCAGGGCACCGCCCTGGGGCAGCCGGTAGAGGGTGGTGGCGGAGGTGGTGTGGCGACCCAGGCCGGAGGCCTCCGAGAGGCGGCCGACCTGGATATCCCGGTCCGGCAGCAGCGCCTTCACCAGTGACGACTTGCCGGTTCCCGACTGCCCCACCAGGATGCTGGTCTGGTCGCGCAGCCGCTCGACCAGGGGATCCAGACCGTGCTCGTGAAGCGCGCTGATCCGGATCAGTGGGTAGCCGATATCCTCGTAGAGGCCGAAATCCTGTTCGAACCCGCGTATCGCCGCCGCATCCATCAGGTCCTTCTTGTTGAGGGCGATCAGCACCGGTACGCCGATCTGCTCCGCCGCCACCAGGTACTGGTCCAGCAGGTAGGGGCTGGGTGGCGGCAGCGGCGCCAGCACCACCACCAGCTGGGTGATGTTGGCGGCGAGGGGACGTACCTCGCCGCTGTAGGTGGGCCGGATCAGCACGCTGTCGCGCTCCAGGATGGCGGTGACCACGCCCTCCCGCTCGCCGGTGCGCTGCCATGCCACCCGGTCGCCGCAGACCGGGTCACCGATGTTCTGGCGGGACAGGCAGTGGTGCAGGTCTCCCTGCTCGTCCTCCACCACCAGGTTCTGGCCATGGCGGGTGATCACCACCCCCGGCTCCTGGATGGCCTCGCCGTTCTGCTCCTGTGCCCTGTCGGCGCGGCGGGCCAGCTGCGCGCGGCGCCGGGCCTGGATCGCCCGGATCCGTTCCCGCTGCTGCCGGGAGAGTCTGCGTCTGGCCATCCGGGGGGACGATCAGTTGCCGAACTTGTAGTACTCCTGGTTGAGATAACCGGCCACGTCCTCGACCTCGTCGTCGAACCATTTCAGGCCCAGGGCCAGTTCGCAGCGCTGCACCTGCCTGGTCAGGCCCGGCCGCGAGGTGACCCGCCGCTCGGCCCGGGTGTAGAGCTCGGTGCCGTGGCACTCGAAGCAGTTCTGCTGCAGCAGCTGCCTGCCATTGGCCGGGTCGAAGGCGAGCAGGTCCCCGCTGGCCAGGAGCAGGATCAGCACGAAGGGAAGGGCGATGGTGGTGTTGCGCATGGAACGAATCCTCCTTGGTTCGGGCCGGGACCCGCGGCGGCCCGGGTCAGCGGGCAGCGGCATGGGACAGGGTCTCCAGCCGGGCGATCCGGACCGGCGCCGGCGGATGGCTGTCGTGGAAGCCGGAGTAGAGTGGGTCCGGGGTCAGGGTGCTGGCGTTGTCCCGGTAGAGTTTGACCAGGGCACTGATGAGGGGTTCGGCGCCGGTCTGGCGGCTGGCGAAGGCGTCCGCCTCGAATTCGTGGCGGCGTGACAGCATCGCCAGCAGCGGACTCAGGAACTGGCTGAACAGCGGCACGATCAGCAGGAACAGCAGCAGCGCCGCGGCGTTGGAGGGACGCCCCACCCCGAGGCCGTGGTAGAACCAGGGCTGCTGCGCCAGCCAGCCGAGGATGGCCAGTCCCGCCAGCGACATGGCGGCGCTGAGCAGCAGCTGCTTGCGCACGTGGTGGTGGCTGAAGTGGCCCAGCTCGTGGGCCAGAACCCCCTCCAGCTCGTCCGGCTCCAGCTTCTCCATCAGGGTGTCGTAGAAGACGATGCGCTTGCGTCGCCCCAGACCGGTGAAGTAGGCGTTGCCGTGGGCCGAACGGCGGGAGCCGTCCATCACGAAGATGCCGCCGCTGTCGAAGCCGCAGCGCTGCAGCAGCCCCAGGATACGCTGCCGCAGCTCCCCCTCCGGCAGCGGCGTGAAGCGGTTGAACAGGGGCGCGATGAAGCTGGGGTAGGCCCAGGAGACGAACAGGGTGAAACCGGTCCAGAGCAGCCAGGCGTAGAGCCACCAGTAGCTGCCGGCCCGCTGCATCAACCACAGCATGGCCCACAACAGGGGGATACCGAGCAGGGCCAGCAGCAGCAGTTGCAGCAGCAGGTCCTTGACGAAACGGCCGGCGGTGGTGCGGTTGAAGCCGAAGCGCTGCTCCAGCACGAAGGTGCGCCAGAGGGTGAGCGGCAGCTCCGCCGCGCCCAGCAGCAGAAGGGCCGACAGGATCAGACCGATGCCCTGGGGGATCGGCGGCAGCGCGACCTGCCGCCACAGCAGATCCAGCCACTCGATGATGCCACCCAGGGTGAACAGCAGGAACAGGGCGCCACCGTACAGGCTCTGCCAGCGGGCCAGCCGCACCTTGGCCAGGGTGTAGTCCGCTGCCTTCCGGTGCTGTTCCAGGCTGACCCGGTCGCGGAACCGCTCCGGAACCCGGTCCCGGTGGGCCGCCACGTGGCGCTGCTGCCGCTGCAGCAGCCACAGTTCCAGCAGCAGTCCGGCGAACAGCGCCAGCAGCACGATCAGGGTGAAGGGGTGCATGGCCGGAAAGGATACAGGCTTGCCGGCGCCTCTGCTAGAATCGCCCCTTCGCCCGCCGCGCCCGCCGCGGCCACATCGCCCAGGGGGGCCGCATGACTGTCGACGCCAACAATCTGATCTGGATCGACCTGGAGATGACCGGGCTGGACACCGGCAACGACCGCATCATCGAGATCGCCACCGTCGTCACCGACAGCGCCCTGGAGACCCTGGCCGAGGGGCCGGTGATCGCCATCCACCAGCCGCGCGAGGTGATGGAGGGGATGGACGAGTGGAACCGTAACCAGCATGGCGGTTCCGGGCTGACCGAACGGGTCCTGCGGAGCCGCTACAGCGAGGCCGATGCGGAGCGGGAGACGCTGGAGTTTCTGCGTCGTTATGTTCCCGCCGGCGCCTCACCCATGTGCGGCAACAGCATCTGCCAGGACCGGCGTTTCCTGGCCCGGCTGATGCCGACCCTGGAGGCCTACTTCCACTATCGCAATCTGGATGTGAGCACCCTCAAGGAGCTGGCCCGGCGCTGGGCCCCGGCAGTGGCCGACGGGGTGGTGAAGGGCGGCAGCCACCTGGCGCTGGACGACATTCGCGACTCGATCCGGGAACTGCGCCACTACCGGGATCACTTCCTGCGCCTCTGACCCCTCACCCCTCACCCCTCACCCCTCACCCCTCACTCCTCACTCCTCACTCCTCACTCCTCACTCCTCACTCCACCACCCGTTCCAGCGCCCAGGCGACGTGCTCGCGCACCAGCTCGGACGGATGGCCGCGGCGCCGCTCCAGGGCGGCGGCCACTCCGGGGGCGGGGCCAGCGTTTCCCAGCGCGATGGCGATGTTGCGCAGCCAGCGCAGATGGCCGATGCGGCGGATCGGGGAACCCTCCAGCCGTTTGAGGAAGGTCTTCTCGTCCCAGTCGAACAACGCCAGCAGCCGCGCCCGGTCGAGCCCGTTGCGGGGGGCGAAGTCGGGCTCCGGGGTCGGGCTGGCAAAACGGTTCCAGGGGCAGGCCAGCAGACAGTCGTCGCAGCCGTAGATGCGGTTGCCCAGCAGCGGACGCAGTGACACCGGGATCGGTCCCGCCAGTTCGATGGTGAGATAGGAGATACAGCGCCGGGCGTCCACCCGGTAGGGGGCGACGATGGCGCCGGTGGGGCAGGCGTCGATGCAGGCGCTGCAGCGGCCGCAGTGATCGGCCTCCGGTGTGTCCAGTGGCAGTGACAGGTCGGTATAGATCTCGCCGAGAAAGAACCAGCAGCCGGCCCGCCGGTTGACGAGGTTGCTGTGCTTGCCACGCCAGCCGAGACCGGCCTTTTCGGCCAGGGGCTTCTCCAGCACCGGCGCCGAATCGACGAAACAGCGGTAGCCGAATGGACCGATCGCCTGTTCTATGCGGCGTGCCAGCCGCTGCAGCCGGTTGCGCATCAGCTTGTGGTAGTCGCGGCCGAGCGCGTAGCGGGAGACATAGGCTGCCAGGGGATCGCCCAGCACGGCGGCCGGGTCATCGTCCGCCGGCAGATAGTCCATCCGCACCGACACGATGCTCCGGGTCCCCTCCACCAGCAGGGGCGGGCGGCTGCGCTTGAGGCCGTGCCGCGCCATGTACTCCATCTCGCCGTGATGGCCGTCCGCCAGCCACGCCTGCAGCCGGCGCTCCGCCCGGCCCAGATCGGTGTCGCAGATGCCCACCTGCTGGAAGCCCAGTTCACGGCCCCAGGCCTTGATCCGGCGGGCCAGCTGGCCTGCATCGGGGTGGCGGTCTCGCTCGTTCATTTGGGGTATATTGACCCCACCCCTGATGGAATTGCCAGTCCCCGGTCACCAGTCCATGCCCCAGCCCATGCCCCACAACGACCGTCTCCCCCACGCCCTCTATCGCGCTGCCCAGGTGCGGGAGCTGGACCGGATCACCATCGAGGAGTACGGCATCCCGGGTGCCACCCTGATGGAACGGGCCGGTGCCGCCGCCTTCGCCCTGATCCGGGAGCGCTGGCCCCGGCTGCGCCACCTGAGCGTCCTGTGCGGGATCGGCAACAACGGCGGTGACGGCTACGTGGTTGCCCGCCTGGCCCGGGAGCAGGGCCTGGAGGTGAGCCTGCTGCAGCTGGGTGATCCGGCGCGTCTCCGGGGCGACGCCCTGATGGCGGCGGAGCGCTTTCGGGAGGAGGGTGGCCGGGTCGAGGGTTTCCAGGGATTGCCGCGGCAGACAGAGCTGGTGGTGGATGGGGTCTTTGGCACCGGCCTGGAACGGGAGGTGGCGGGCAAGTGGCGCGAGGCCCTGGAACAGGTCAACCGCAGCCGGGTGCCGGTGCTGGCGCTGGACATCCCCTCCGGGCTGCACTCGGACAGCGGACAGATCCTCGGAGTGGCGATACGGGCCGACGCCACCATCAGTTTCATCGGTCTGAAGCAGGGCATGTTCACCGGCCAGGGGCCCGCCTGCTGCGGCGACGTCCGCTTCCATGCCCTGGAGGTGCCGGCGGTGATCTACTCCCGCGAGATCCTGTCGGCGCGGCGGCTGGACTGGGCCCAGCAGGCCACCCTGCTGGAACCCCGCTCCCGTTCCGCCCACAAGGGGGAGTTCGGCCACCTGCTGGTGGTGGGAGGGGATCTGGGCTTTTCCGGCGCCTGCCGCCTGGCCGGCGAGGCGGCGGCCCGGGTCGGGGCCGGCCTGGTCACCGTCGCCACCCGGCCGGAACACGCGCCGTTCCTGAATCTGAACCGGCCCGAACTGATGTGCCGCGGAGTGGAGCGGGGCAGCGATCTGGGGCCCCTGCTGGAGCGGGCCACGGTGGTGGCGATCGGCCCCGGCCTGGGGCAGTCGCCCTGGGGCCGGACGCTGCTGGGCCGGGTGCTGGAGAGCCGGTTGCCGCTGGTGGTGGATGCCGATGCCCTCAATCTGATCGCCGCCGAACCGGTGTCGCGCGATGACTGGATCCTCACCCCCCACCCCGGCGAGGCGGCGCGGCTGCTCCGCTGCAGCGCCGCCGAGGTGGAGGCGGACCGGTTCGAGGCGGTGGCCCGTCTGCAGTCCCGCTATGGCGGAACCGTGGTGCTGAAGGGGGCCGGGACCCTGATCCGCGACGCCTCCTCCAGACCGCCGGGCGTATGCAGCGACGGCAATCCCGGGATGGCCAGCGGTGGCATGGGCGACGTGCTCACCGGCGTGCTCGGCGGTCTGCTGGCCCAGGGCCTGGACGGCGCCGGGGCGGCCTGCCTCGGTGTCTGCCTGCACGCGGCGGCCGGGGACCGGGCGGCCCGGGACGGGGAACGGGGCCTTCTGGCCAGTGACCTGATGCCGGAACTGCGTCGCCTGCTCGGGGGGGCGGCCGGCACTCCATGCTGACCCTGGAAGCGGCCGGCGAACGGGAGCAGGAGGCGGTCGGCGCCGCCCTGGCCGCCTGCCTGAAACCTCCCTGCATCGTCTATCTGGAGGGGGACCTGGGTGCCGGCAAGACCACCCTGGTGCGCGGCCTGCTGCGGGCCGGGGGCTATGACGGCGCCGTCCGCAGCCCCACCTACACCCTGATGGAACCCTACCCGCTGCCGGCCGGCACCCTCTGGCACCTGGACCTGTACCGTCTCGGCGACCCGGAGGAGCTGGAATACCTGGGGCTGAGGGACCTGTTGCAGGATGATGTGCTGCTGCTGGTGGAGTGGCCCGGTCGCGGCCGCGGGGTGCTGCCCCCGGCCGACCTGGTGATCCGGATCGGGTATCTCCCGGGGGCGCGGCAGTTGCGGTTCGAGCCCGTTACCGCCCGGGGTGGGGAGGTGGTCGCCGACCTCGCCCGCCTGTTGCAGCACAAAGTTAAGGGATCGGCCTAGCTAGATCTGCTATCTCAAGGATATTGCTGGAAAAAGATCTGTGATGCTGCTATCCTGACTGGCAGGTTCGGGTTGGAATGCACAGACGGGTCGGGAAACGGGGATGAAAAAGCTTGCCGCCTTGCTCCTGCTGCTGGTCTCGCTGCCGCTGTTCGCTGCCTCGGTGGAGATCAACAATATGCGCATCTGGTCCGCCCCCGACCATGTACGCCTGGTGTTCGATACCAGCCGGCCGGTGGACCACTCCCTGTTCAGCCTCACCCATCCCGACCGGCTGGTGATCGATATCGCCGACGCCCGCTACAAGGGACGGCTGCCGGTACCGAAGGACGGCAATCCGGTGATCCAGCGCCTGCGCAGCGCCGCCCGCAAGAACGGCGACCTGCGGGTGGTACTGGATCTGAAGGGGCGGGTCCGGCCCAAGAGTTTCGTGCTCAAGCCCAACCGCAGTACGGCCATCGGCTGGTGGTGGATCTCTATCCCCGGCAGTCCGGTGGCGGTGCGGTGAAGCCGGTCAAGAGCAGCAAGCCGAAGGCCCTGCGCGACGTGGTCGTCGCCATCGATGCAGGTCATGGAGGTGAGGATCCGGGTGCCAGGGGGCGTGGCGGTACCTACGAGAAGACCGTGGTGCTGGCCATCGCGCGGCGGCTGGCGCGCCTGATCGACAAGGAACCCGGCATGCGCGCCGTGCTGATCCGCAAGGGTGACTACTACCTGGGACTGCGCAAGCGCATGCAGCTGGCGCGGCGCCACCGGGCCGACCTGTTCGTCTCCATCCATGCCGACGCCTTCCGCGATCCGCGGGTGCGTGGCTCGTCGGTGTTCACCCTGTCGTCCCGCGGCGCCACCAGCGAGGCGGCGCGCTGGCTGGCGGAACGGGAGAACAGCGCCGACCTGGTGGGCGGGGTGAAGCTGGAGGACAAGGACGACCTGCTCGCGTCGGTCCTGCTGGACCTCTCCCAGGCGGCCACCCGCGAGGCCAGCCACCAGGTGGCACGCAAGGTGCTGGCCCAGCTGAAGCGGCTCGGCAAGACCCACAAGGGGCGGGTGCAGCAGGCCGGATTCATGGTGCTGAAATCCCCCGATATCCCCTCGATCCTGGTGGAGACCGCCTTCATCACCAATCCCAGCGAGGAGCGCAAGCTGAAGGACAGGCGGCACCAGCAGAAGATGGCCGAGGCGGTCCTGCGTGGGATCAAGGCCTACTTCGAACAGTCGCCGCCGCCCGGAACCCTGCTGGCCAGCCGTGCGCCGCGCCGCCACGTGATCGCCCGTGGCGATACCCTCGGGCGCATCGCCCAGCAGTATCAGGTGAGCCTGAACAAGCTGCGTTCGGTCAACAAGCTCACCGGCGACCGCATCCGGGTGGGGCAGGTGCTGCGCATCCCCGAGACCTGATCGGCGCCCTGCCACCGTCTCCGTTCCCCCTGCGACTGTGGTGAACCGCCCCATCCCTGGTGGTTGTCCGCCGCAGGTTGCCTTCCTGCCCGTCCCCCGGATAGGGTAACCTGCCAGTCACCAGTCACCAGTCACCAGTCACCAGTCACCAGTCACCAGTCACCAGTCACCAGTCACCGGCGGTCCATGCGCATCCATCAGCTTCCTCCCCAGCTCGTCAACCAGATCGCCGCCGGTGAAGTGGTGGAGCGGCCGGCATCGGTGATCAAGGAGCTGGTGGAGAACAGCCTGGACGCCGGAGCCCGCCGTATCGAGATCGAGGTGGAGCAGGGCGGAATCCGGCTGATGCGGGTGCGGGACGACGGCCACGGCATCCACCCGGACGACATGGCACTGGCCCTGTCGCGCCACGCCACCAGCAAGATCGCCGACCTGGAACAGCTGGAGCGGGTCAGCAGCATGGGCTTTCGCGGCGAGGCCCTGCCCAGTATCGCCTCGGTCTCGCGCCTGTCGCTGCGCTCCCGCCAGGCCGGGGCCGACACCGGCTGGGAGCTGGGCGAAGCTGCCGCCGGCGGCGAACCGGTACCGGCGGCCGGGCCGGTGGGCACCACGGTGGAGGTGCGGGACCTGTTCTACAACACCCCGGCGCGGCGCAAGTTCCTGCGCACCGAGAAGACCGAGTTCGGTCATATCGAGGCGCTGGTGAAACGGCTTGCCCTGAGCCGCTTCGAGGTCGCCTTCGAGCTGCGCCACAACCGGCGCGAACTGTTCTCCCTGCGCTCCGCCGATGACCGGCCGGGGCAGGAGCGGCGGCTGGCGGCCCTGCTCGGTGAGCCATTCCTGGAGCAGGCCCTGTTCCTGGAGCAGGAGGGGATGGGGCTGCGGCTGACCGGGTGGGTGGCCCATCCGACCTTCTCCCGCAGCCAGGCGGACATGCAGTATTTCTATGTCAACGGCCGCAGCGTGCGGGACAAGCTGGTCTCCCACGCCGTGCGCCAGGCCTACCGTGACGTGCTCTACCACGGACGCCACCCGGCCTATGTGCTCTACCTGACTCTGGATCCGCGGCTGGTGGACGTCAACGTCCATCCGACCAAGCACGAGGTGCGGTTCCGGGACGGCCGCAACGTGCACGATTTCCTGTTCCGCACCCTGCACCGGGTGCTGGCGGAGACCACCCCGGGGGAGGCGGTCGACCGGACGACCGGTGAGGTGCTGGAGCCGGCTGAAGGTGTCGTGGCTGCCGCTGGGAACCCGCCGCCGGCCGCCGCCACCGGGGGGCAGCAACCGTTCCGGTTCCAGGCCCGGGAGCGTGCCGCCGCCTATCGCCCCAGCTTCGACGTGCAGCGTCCGCCGCCCGCGCCGGCGGCGCCGGACCAGGCGCCGGATGCGGCGGAGATCCCCCCCCTCGGCTACGCCCTGGCCCAGCTCAAGGGGGTCTACATCCTGGCCGAGAACGCCCGCGGACTGGTGCTGGTGGACATGCACGCGGCCCACGAGCGGATCACCTATGAACGGCTGAAGCGGCAGCGGCTGGAATCGGGGGTGGGCAGTCAGCCGCTTCTCGTGCCGGTGTCGGTGGCGGTGAGCCGGCGCGAAGCGGAGCTGGCGGAGGAGCAGCGGGAGCTGCTGCGGCAGCTGGGCATGGAGGTGGACCGCCTTGGTGACGAGACCCTGGTGGTGCGGGCGATTCCGGTACTGCTGCGGGGCGGCGACGCCGCCGGCCTGTTGCGGGACCTGCTCTCCGACCTGGTGGTCCATGGCCGCAGCGGCCGTATCGAGGCGGAGCTGGACGGGGTGCTGGCGACCATGGCCTGCCACGGCTCGGTCCGGGCCAACCGCCGCCTCACCCTGGAGGAGATGAACGCCCTGCTGCGGGAGATGGAGCGAACCGAGCGCAGCGACCAGTGCAACCACGGCCGCCCCACCTGGGTGCAGCTGGGCATGGACGAACTGGACCGCCTGTTCCTGCGCGGTCGCTGAGGGCGGAGCCATGCCTCCGGCCATCTTTCTCATGGGCCCCACCGCCTCCGGCAAGACCGAGCTGGCGCTGGAGCTGGCCGGGCGTCTCCCCTGCGGGATCATCAGCGTCGACTCGGCGCTGGTCTACCGCGGCCTGGACATCGGCACCGCCAAACCGGATGCGGCCGAGCTGGCCCGGGCACCACACCGGCTGATCGACATCTGCGAGCCGTACGAGCGCTACTCCGCCGCCCGCTTTCGCCGCGACGCCCTGCAGGCGATGGCGGAGATCACCGCCGCCGGCCGTATCCCGTTGCTGGTGGGGGGGACCATGCTCTACTTCCGTGCCCTGGAACAGGGTCTGTCGCCGCTGCCCGACGCCGATCCCGGCGTGCGCCGGCGGCTGGAGCGGCAGGCGGCGGAGAAGGGCTGGGCCTGGATGCACCGGCGCCTGGAGCAGGTCGATCCGGAGGCGGCCGGGCGCATCCATCCCAACGATCCGCAGCGGATCCAGCGGGCGCTGGAGGTGTGGGAGCTGACGGGCGAACCGCTGACCCGGCTGCAGCGGCGCGGCAGGGAGGGGGCGCTGCCCTATCGCCCGGTCAAGCTGGTGCGGGCGCCGGCGGAGCGCAAGGTGCTGCACCGGCGCATCGAGGAGCGCTTCCTGCGGATGCTGGAGCAGGGATTCGAGGAGGAGGTGCGTCGGCTGCTGGCGCGCGGCGACCTGACGCCGGAGATGCCGGCGCTGCGGGCGGTCGGCTACCGCCAGATGGTGGCCTATCTCCGGGGCGAGTACGACTACCGGACCATGGTGGAGAAGGGGATCGCCGCGACTCGCCAACTGGCCAAGCGGCAGTTCACCTGGCTGCGCGCCGACCCTGCCGCACTGTGGCTGGACGAGCAGCGGCCGCCGGTGCTGGAACAGGCCCTGGAGCACCTGGCAGTGGCCCTGGAGCGGGGCTCCGGATAATTCGTCGTTTCCATAACCGCTGGTCACACCGCTGGATTCCGGCCTGGGCCGGAATGACGGGGGCGGGCTGGCCGGGCTTTCCGGGGGATCTGACCCTCGCCCCGTCCGTTCGCGGCGAGGCGCCGCTCCTGCCCGTGACCCGCCTGTAGCAGCGCCGCCCCCGGCGCGAAGGCATGTCCGAATGCCCCGTCGTCCGAACGAAGGCCGGGATCCAGGCGATCGAATCCGCCTGCTGCCGGTCGGTGCAGAAAGGACCGGGAGAGATGTGCCCCGGCGTTGCCAGCCGGATTCTCCGGTGGCCGGGAAAGACGCCTGCCAGACCACGTCACACTCCGGTCAACCGGGTGCAATGGGCCGTCGGTGGTTGTGCTAGACTAGCGGCGACCGGAACACCGTTCGCCTGTCACGCAGCCCTATCCGACATCCGGTGAACCATTACCCGGCGTTCCGGTCCCATCCATCATGAAAAACAAGGAGAATCACGATGTCCAAGGGGCAAAGCCTACAAGACCCTTTCCTCAACGCCCTGCGCAAAGAGCGGGTGCCCGTATCGATCTTTCTCGTGAATGGAATCAAGCTGCAGGGGCAGATCGAGTCGTTCGACCAGTTCGTGGTACTGCTGAAGAATACCGTCAGCCAGATGGTCTACAAGCACGCCATCTCCACGGTGGTTCCCTCGCGTAACGTGCGGCTGCCCACCAACCAGCCGGAGGGCTCCAGTGATCCGGGCAATTTCTGATTCGCCGATGCGGGCGCCCTGCCGTTATCGTCCGGTTGGCGCAGTGGGAGGAAAATGACGGACATCCCCACTCCTTCGCGCCACCGGTACCCCACAGAACCGATTTCCCTTCCGACCCATCGTACCCCCATTCCCCGGCATCGCGGCGAAGCGGTGCCGGAGCGGATGGGCGTGCTCGCGGCCCCCGCGGGAGGGTGCCATGTTTGAGCGGCCGCGCAGTGGTGAACGGGCGGTGCTGGTGCAGGTCGACATCGGTGGTCCGACCGATCCGGAACAGCACTCCGAGTTCCAGGAGCTGGCGGCATCCGCCGGGGCCCTGCCGGTCGCCCGGGTCGGCGGCAGCCGGCAGGCGCCGGATCCCCGCTTCTTCATCGGCAGGGGCAAGGTGGAGGAGGTGCTCGGGGAGGTCACCCGGCACGAGGCCGAACTGGTCATCTTCGATCATCCCCTGTCGCCGAGCCAGGAGCGCAACCTGGAACAGACCCTGAAGTGCCGGGTGGTGGACCGCACCGGCCTGATCCTGGACATCTTCGCCCAGCGCGCCCGTTCCTTCGAGGGCAAGCTGCAGGTCGAGCTGGCCCAGTTGCGCCACCTCTCCACCCGGCTGGTGCGGGGCTGGACCCACCTGGAGCGGCAGAAGGGCGGTATCGGACTGCGCGGACCCGGCGAGACCCAGCTGGAGACCGACCGGCGCCTGCTCAACCGTCGCATCGCCCAGATCCGCCGGCGCCTGGAGAAGGTGGACAGCCAGCGCCACCAGGGGCGCCGCGCCCGCAGCCGGGCGGAGGTGCCCACGGTCTCCCTGGTGGGGTACACCAACGCCGGCAAGTCGACCCTGTTCAACCGCCTCACCGATGCCACCGTCTACGCTGCCGACCAGCTGTTCGCCACCCTGGATCCCACCCTGCGGCGGGTGGAGCTGGGCGGGCATGGCGAGCTGGTGCTGGCCGATACGGTGGGCTTCATCTCCCACCTGCCGCACGAGCTGGTGGCCGCGTTCCGCTCCACCCTGCAGGAGACCACCGAGGCGGCCCTGCTGCTGCACGTGATCGACAATGCCAGTCCCCAGCGGGCGGTCTGCATCCACGAGGTCAACGATGTCCTGGCCCAGATCGGGGCCAGCGAGGTTCCCCAGATCGAGATCTACAACAAGATCGATCTCGACGACGATGTGGAGCCCAGGGTGGAACGGGGCGAGGACGGACTGGTGCGCCGGATCTGGCTCTCGGCCGCCACCGGCGAGGGGGTCGGGCTGCTGCGTCAGGCACTGGAGGAATTTTTTCACCAGGAGCGGGTCCACAGGGTACTGCACCTGGGGCCGGAGGATGGCCGCCTGCGGGCACGGTTGTTCGAGGCGGGGCGGGTGATCGCCGAGCGGACCACCGAGGAGGGCGGCTGGGAACTGGAGGTGGAGCTGCCCCGGCGCAACTACGACCGGCTGCTGCAGCAGGAGTCCGGACTGGAGGCGAGGAGGATCGCCTGAGGCGCGCCACCGGTCCGGTTCACCGGAAAGGGGAGGGGATTCTGCTTGCCCCACCCCGGCAACCCACCTAAAATCGCCCTTTCGTCCCGGGCTGGCCCAGGAGGCCGGGCGGCGCAACCGGCAACAGACAGCAATCACCAGGGCCTCCCCATCCGCGGTTCCGTCCCGAGGACGGGCGGCGGAGAGGGCCCCTGACACGATCGAGTACAGACACTGGAGTGTTCAATGGCCTGGAATGAACCGGGTGGCAGCGACAAGGACCCCTGGAGCGGCAAAGGGGGGGAGCAGGGACCACCGGATCTGGACGAGGTGGTCAAGAAGATGCAGGAGCGCCTCGGTGGCCTGTTCGGCGGCAAGGGCGGTGGTGGTGACGAAGGTGGCCCCCGCCGCAGCGGTCCGGGCAGCGCCAACATCAAGGGTATCGCCGCCATCGTGGCGGTGGTGCTGGTCGTCGTGCTGGCGGTCAAGAGCTTCTACACCGTCGATCCCGCCGAGCGCGGTGTCATCCTGCGCTTCGGCGCCTACAAGGAGGTGACCCAGCCGGGCCCCCATTTCCTGATCCCGTTCGTGGACCAGGTGGTGAAGGTCAACGTGGACCAGATCTCCTCGTTCCGCCACAAGGCGCAGATGCTCACCGCCGACGAGAACATCGTCGACATCGAGCTGACGGTGCAGTCCAAGATCCAGGACGCGGCGGACTACCTGTTCCAGGACCAGAACCCGGAGAAGACCATGCGTGACGCCACCGAGACGGCGGTGCGCGAGACCATCGGCAAGAGCAAGCTCGACTTCATTCTCACCGAGGGACGCAGCTCCATCGCCGCCCGCATCAAGTCACGCGCCCAGGAGCTGATCAACAGCTACCGCAGCGGCCTGGAGGTGACCAGCGTCAACATGCAGCCGGCGAAACCGCCGGAGCAGGTGAAGAGCGCCTTCGACGACGCCATCAAGGCACGCGAGGACAAGGCTCGGCTGGAGAACCAGGCCGAGGCCTATGCCAACGAGGTGATCCCCAAGGCGCGGGGCGGCGCCGCCCGCCAGGTGGAGGACGCCAAGGCCTACCGCGACCGGGTGATCGCCGAGGCGGAGGGTCAGACCTCCCGCTTCCTGGCGGTGCTGGCGGAGTACGAGAAGGCTCCGGAGGTGACCCGGGAACGGCTCTATCTGGAGACCATCGAGCGCACCCTGGAGAACACCAGCAAGGTGCTCCTGGATGTGAAGGAGGGCAACAGCCTGATGTATCTGCCGCTGGACAAGCTGATGCAGCCGCCGGGCGGCAAGGCCAGCCTCGGCCTGCCCACCGAGCAGCTGACCGACCAGGTCAGGAAGGCGACGGAACAGCGCCGTCGAGAGGTCAACCGCAGCCGGAGGGCCCGCCGATGAACAGCAACAGGATGACCGTGATCGGGATCGCCGCGGCGGTGGTGATCGGCCTGATCTACTCCTCCGCCTTCGTGGTCAACGAATGGGAGACGGCGCTGAAGCTGCGCCTGGGCAAGATCGTCGACGCCGACTACAAGCCGGGACTGCACTGGATGGTGCCGATCGTCAACGAGGTGAAGAAGTTCGACGCCCGTATCCAGACCCTGGACGCCCGCCCGGAGCGTTTCCTGACGGTGGAGAAGAAGGACGTGATCGTCGACTCCTACGCCAAGTGGCGCATCGCCGATACCGCCCAGTTCTACCGTTCCACCGGCGGCAACCCGGGCAAGACCGCGCGGCTGCTGTCGGAGCGTATCAACACCAGCCTGCGCAACGAATTCGGCAAGCGCACCATCCAGGAGGTGGTCTCCGGCGAGCGCACCCAGATCATGGCCCTGCTGACCAAGGACTCGGACGAGAAGGCGGCCGAGCTGGGGGTGGAGATCCTCGACGTGCGGGTGAAGCAGATCGACCTGCCACCGGAGGTGAGCGAATCGGTCTACGACCGCATGCGCGCCGAACGTGAGCGGGTGGCCCGCGACCTGCGCGCCAAGGGCGCCGAGGCGGCGGAGCGGATTCGCGCCGATGCCGACCGCCAGCAGACGGTGATCCTGGCCGAGGCCTATCGCAAGGCGGAGGAGCTGCGTGGTGAGGGCGACGGCAAATCGGCCGAGATCTTCGCCAACGCCTACAACAGGAACCGGGAGTTCTACGCCTTCTACCGCAGCCTGGACGCCTACCGCCGCATCTTCGAGAAGGGCGGCGACATGATGGTGCTGGAGCCGGACTCCGCCTTCTTCCGGTACTTCAAGGACCCGGAAGGCAAGCGCTGACGCGCCCCGGCCCCGGGCGGACGACCCCATGTGGCACGAACTCCTGGTGGCGCTCGCCCTGGTGCTGGTGATCGAGGGCATCCTGCCGTTTCTGAACCCCGCCGGCTGGCGCCGCACCATGCTCGGCGCCGCCCGGCTGGACGACCGCTCCCTGCGCCTGATCGGGCTGGCCAGCATGGTCCTGGGGGTGATCGTGCTCTACCTCGTGAACTGAGACCTTATGAATCCGGACAACACGCATTGGCTCCTGCCGGAGGGGATCTCCGAGGTCCTGCCACCGCAGGCGGCGGCGCTGGAGGCGCTGCGCCGCGACCTGCTGGACCTGTATCGGGGCTGGGGTTACGAGCTGGTCTTCCCGCCGTTCATCGAGTACCTGGATTCGCTGATGACGGGGGCCGGCAGCGATCTCGATCTGCAGACCTTCAAGGTGACCGACCAGATCACCGGCCGCACCCTGGGGATCCGTGCCGACATCACCCCCCAGGTGGCGCGCATCGATGCCCATCAGCTGCGCCGCGAGGCACCGACCCGGCTCTGCTACCTGGGGACGGTGCTCAACACCACCGCCCGGGGACTGGCGGGCTCGCGCTCGCCGCTGCAGATCGGCGCCGAGCTCTATGGCCACGCCGGTGTCGAGGCGGACCTGGAGGTGATCCGGCTGATGCTGGAGTCGCTGCGACTGGCCGGCATCGAAGGGCCGTTCCTCGACCTGGGGCACGTCGGCATCTTCCGCGGGCTCAGCCGGCAGGCGGGGCTGCGGCAGGAACAGGAGCTGGCCCTGTTCGACGCCCTGCAGCGCAAGGCGGTGCCGGAGATCGAGGCGCTGGTGGCGCGGTTCGACATCCCTTCCCCGGTGGGGGAGATGCTCGCGGCCCTCTCCTGGCTCAGCGGCGACGACGCCATCGACCGCGCCCGGGAGGCGCTGGCTGCGGCCGATTCCGAGGTGCAGTGCGAGCTGGACCAGCTCGCCCTTCTCGCCGAACGGCTGGCCGAGCGCCATCCCGGGCTGCCGGTCCACTACGACCTGGCGGAACTGCGCGGCTACCGTTATCACACCGGCATGGTGTTCGCCGCCTACCTTCCCGGCATGGGGCAGGAGGTGGCGCGGGGTGGCCGTTACGACGACATCGGCGCCCTGTTCGGCCATGCCCGCCCGGCCTGCGGCTTCAGCACCGACCTGAATCTGCTGCTGCGGCTGGGGCGTCGACCGGCACCCGCGGGGGGAGGCTGCATCTTCGCCCCGGCGGATGGCGACGCGGCGCTGCAGCGAACGGTGGAGACACTGCGGGGTGCCGGCGAGCGCGTGGTGCAGGGGCTGCCGGGGCAGGCCGGGGGTGCCGCGGAGATGGGCTGTGATCGGGTGCTGCAGCGTCGCCACGACGGTGAATGGGTGGTGATCGACCTGGGGTGAAGTTTTTCGGGGACGGCGGCGCAGCCGCCGGAGAGAACAGGCGGCGCCGTGGCGCCGCCTCGAGCGAGAGAGCAAGCAAATGGGCAAGAACGTTGTAGTCATCGGCACCCAGTGGGGCGATGAGGGGAAGGGGAAGATCGTCGATCTGCTGACCGACCGGGCGCAGGCGGTGGTGCGGTTCCAGGGTGGGCACAACGCCGGCCACACCCTGGTGATCGACGGTGACAAGACCGTCCTGCACCTGATTCCATCGGGCATCCTGCGCGACAACGTGCGCTGCCTGATCGGCAACGGGGTGGTGCTGTCGCCGGCCGCGCTGCTGGAGGAGCTGGACATGCTGGAGCGGAACGGGGTGCCGGCCACCGCCCGGCTCGGCATCAGTGAATCCTGCCCGCTGATCCTGCCCTACCACATCGCCCTCGACCAGGCGCGCGAGGCGGCCCGTGGCAGGAAGGCGATCGGGACCACCGGCCGCGGCATCGGCCCCGCCTACGAGGACAAGGTCTCGCGCCGGGGCATCCGCTTCGGCGAGATGCTGGACGCCGCCCACTTCGGGGAACGGCTGCGCGAGGTGATGGACTACCACAACTTCGCCCTGGAGCACTACTACAGCTTCGATACCGTCGACTACCGCCAGGTACTGGACGAGGCGCTGGCCCAGGCGGAGCGGCTGGCCCCGCTGGCCGAAGACGTCACCGGTACCCTGCACCGGATGGGGGCCGCCGGCGACAGCATCATGTTCGAGGGCGCCCAGGGCGCCCTGCTGGACATCGATCACGGCACCTATCCCTACGTCACCTCCTCCAATACCACTGCGGGGGGTGCCTGCAGCGGGACCGGCGTCGGCCCCCGCGCCATCGACCACGTGGTGGGCATCGTCAAGGCCTACACCACCCGCGTCGGCGCCGGGCCCTTTCCCACCGAACTGTTCGACGAGGTGGGCCGGCACCTGGGCGAGAAGGGGCACGAGTTCGGCGCCACCACCGGCCGTCAGCGCCGCTGCGGCTGGCTCGACGCCGTGGCCCTGCGCCGTTCGCTGCAGATCAACAGCGTCAGTGGCATGTGCATCACCAAGCTGGACGTCCTCGACGGCCTGGAGACGCTGAAGATCTGCACCGCCTACCGTCTCGACGGCGAACTGGTGGAGATCCCCCCGGTGGGGGCGGACGGCTTCGAGAAGTGCGAGCCGGTGTACGAGGAGATGCCGGGCTGGAGCGGATCCACCATCGGTGCCAAATCCCTGGACGACCTGCCGGCAGCGGCCCGCGACTACCTGAAGAGGATCGAGCAACTGTGCGGCGCCCCGATCGACATCGTCTCCACCGGACCGGACCGGGAGGAGACCCTGATCCTGCGCCACCCGTTCGAGTGATGCCGGGCGAAGGATCGACGTGACCGAGGCCAAGACCATCCGCCTCGACCACTACCTGGTCGAGAAGGAGCCCTACTACCAGCCCACCGGTGACGAGATCCCGGTCTTCGAGGCGGCCTACGGCAACCGTCTGCCGGTACTGCTGAAGGGGCCGACCGGCTGCGGCAAGACCCGTTTCATGGAGTACATGGCGTGGCGGCTGCAGCGGCCGCTGATCACCGTCTCCTGCCACGACGACCTGACCGCCTCCGATCTGGTGGGGCGCTACCTGGTCAAGGGTGGCGAGACCACCTGGGTCGACGGTCCCCTGACCCAGGCGGTACGCGCAGGCGGCATCTGCTACCTGGACGAGATCGTGGAGGCACGCAAGGACACCATGGTGGTGATCCATCCGCTGGCGGACGACCGCCGTACCCTGCCGGTCGAAAAGCTGGGCAGCCTGATCGAGGCACCGGACTCGTTCTGCCTGGCCATCTCCTACAATCCCGGCTACCAGAGCGTGCTCAAGGACCTCAAGCAGAGCACCCGCCAGCGCTTCGTCGCCCTCGAGTTCGACTATCCGGACGCCGCCCTGGAGGCGGAGATCGTGGAGCGTGAATCCGGGCTGGATGCCGAGACCGCCCGGCGCCTGGTGAAGTTCGCCGGCATGACCCGCAACCTGAAGGGCAGCGGCCTGGAGGAGGGGGCCAGCACCCGCCTGCTGGTACACGCCGCCAAGCTGATGGCCTCCGGCGTCTCCCCGGTCTCCGCCTGCCGCGGTGCCATCTCCCAGGCCCTCACCGACGACCCGGAGATGCTGGCCGCCGTCGACGAGCTCTCCTCCTCCCTGTTCTGACCCCCGTGAGCGATCCGACCGCGCTGGAGCAGCGGCTCGACCGGATCCTGGAGGTCGAGTTCAGCTACCGCAACACCGCCGTTCCCGCCGCCCGCATCGCCGGGCTTGCTGCGGACCGGCAGGCCTACATCATGGACTGGGTGCAGCGCATCGCCAGCACCAACATCGAGCTGGCCTACCAGTACGCCTGCCGCGCGGCCGAGGCCCTGGAGGCCCTGGAGCCGGAGCAGGTGGAGGCCTGGGCACTGCAGGCGATGGACACCTACGACCAGGAGGGGCTGCACGCCGCCCTGGGCATCATGCGCGACCTGGAGGGCTTCGTCGCCCGCAGCCGCGAGCTGGCGGTGGGGGCGGTGCTGAAGCGGGAGGAGGGGGTTCTGCTGGGGTTTCTCCACGGCCTCTCGGGACGGCGCCTGAAGCTGGCGGCGGGGGAACCCGTCCACACCGACACCGAGACCCTCTATCTGCCGCCGGTACTGGCCCGGCTGGAGCGGCCGAAGGACAATTTTCTGCTCTACAAGCTGATGATCACCGGGTTCTGGGCCCAGGTGCGCTGGGGCACCTTCCGCGCGCCCCTGCTCCGGGCGCTGGCCGCCGATCCACAGCCGCAGCGGCTGCTGCAGCGTTTCGGCAGCCTCGAGGTGCTGCGCCTCGACGCCCGTATCGAACGGGAGCTGCCGGGGCTCTACCGGGAACTGGAACGGCTGCAGGGGCTGCTGCGCGAGCCGCCGCTGCCGCCGGCCTGGGCGGCGCTCCGGAACTGGGCCGCCGATCCGGCTGTCACCTCGGCCGGGGTGCTGCAGCGGGCGCAGGCGCTGGCGGACGATCTTCCCCCCTGTCCGCCCCGGATCTACCAGGGCGAGCTGCTGCCGGAGGCGGCCGGGGCGTGCATGGCGGCGCGCATGGAGCGGGAGAAGGCGCGCTTCCGGGTGGCGCTGAAACTGCTGCAGGAGGAGCTGTCCGGAGAGGAGGAGGAGGGGGCGGACGAGTCCGCCGAACGCCCCCGTTTCTCCCGGCGGGAGATCCCGGATGACGATCCGGAACGGGAGATGGAGGTGGAGATCCTGCTCGACGGGCGCCCCCTGCCCCTGCCCCTCGAGGTGCGCAACCTGATGAGCTCCATCCAGCTCGACCTGGGCGAGATCCCGGACGAGTACCTGGAGCCGGCGGGGGAGGGGGAGTACGACCCGGCCCTGCTGGGGGACGAGGAGGAGGGGGCCGACGACGTCTGGAGTGGCAGCTACCATGAACAGGGGGCCTTTCTCTACCAGGAGTGGGATTTCCGCCGGCAGCACTACCGCAAGGCCTGGTGCGCGGTGCGGGAGATCACCGTGCCCCCCGGCCCCGGCGGCTTCGTCGAGGCGACCCTGGAGAAGTACGCCGGCCTGACCCGGCAGCTGCGCAAGACCTTCGAGGCGATGCGCGACGAGAACCGGCTGCTGAAGCGCCAGACCGATGGCGAGGACGTGGACCTGGACGCCCTGGTGGAGGCCCTGGCGGACGCCCGGGACGGCTCCGAGATGTCCGACCGCCTGTTCACCCGCATGCACCGCACCGAGCGCAACATCGCGGTGCTGTTCATGGTCGACATGAGCGGCTCCACCCGCGGCTGGATCAACGAGGCGGAGCGCGAGTCGCTGGTACTGCTGTGCGAGGCGCTGGAGACCCTGGGCGACCGCTATGCCATCTATGGTTTCTCCAGCTATACCCGCAAGCGCTGCGAGATCTACCACGTCAAGGGCTTCGACGACCCCTACGACGAGACCGTGAAACGCCGCATCGCCGGCATCGGACCCAAGGACTACACCCGCATGGGGGCGGCCATCCGCCACCTGAGCGGCCTGCTGCAGGGGGTGGAGGCGCGCACCCGGGTGCTGATCACCCTGTCCGACGGCAAACCGGACGACTACGACAACTACCGTGGTGAATTCGGCATCGAGGACACCCGCCGCGCCCTGATCGAGGCACGCCGCGACGGCATCCACCCCTACTGCATCACCATCGACGAGCAGGCGCGGGACTACCTGCCCCACCTCTACGGCCCGGCCGCCTTCACCGTTGTCGACCAGGTACGAGCCCTGCCGCTGAAGGTCTCCGACATCTACCGCCGCCTGACCACCTGACCCCCTCACCCCTCACTCCCCAACCAAACCCGGGGAACACGCTTGCACCGGGGCATCTCCCTTGCGATGACCGGGTGTTTTTCCCCGACCCCCGACCCCCGACCCCCGACCCTAGATCCTCGATCCTCGATCCTCGATCCTCGGCCCTCGGCCTTGTCTTTCCTCGGCCCTGTCTCTCCCCACTCCCCAACCAAGTGGTCCCAGGCGCCCCGATTTGATACTCTGTCCAGTTCCAAGTCACAGAGGGGCAGACATGATCCGGGTGCTTCTGGTCGATGATCACGAACTGGTGCGCACGGGTTTCCGCCACATCCTGGCCGCCGACCCGGCGGGAATCGAGGTGGTCGGCGAGGCGGACAGCGGGGAACAGGCCCTGAAGCAGGTGCAGGCGCTGAGGCCGGACCTGGTGCTGATGGATGTGAACATGCCCGGCATCGGCGGCATCGAGGCGACCCGCAAGATCAAGCGCCAGTATCCCGATACCCAGATCATCGCCGTCACCGTGCACGCGGACGCCCCCTTTCCCGAGCAGCTGCACGAGGCCGGTGCCCTGGGCTACCTGACCAAGGGCTGTCCGGCCGACGAGCTGTTCGAGGCGATCCGGACCGTGGCCGCCGGCAAACCCTTCGTCTCCAGCGAGGTGTCGCGCAAACTGACCCTGGCACGGCTCACCGGGGTGGATCCCGACACCCCCTTCTCCAGTCTCTCCCAACGCGAGATGCAGGTGCTGCTGATGATCACCCAGGGCAACAAGACCCAGGAGATCTCCGATGCCCTCTGCCTCAGCCCGAAGACGGTATCCACCTACCGTCACCGCCTGTTCGAGAAGCTGAACGTGGATACCGACGTCGATCTGACCCACCTGGCGCTGCGCTACGGCCTGATCAGCAACAAGGGATGACCGCGTTCGAGCCGGACTGTCGACGTTGTCCCCGCCTGGTCGCCTTCCTCGACCGGGTGAAACAGCAGCATCCCGACTATCGATGCCGGCCGGTGCCGCCGTTCGGGGATCCGATGGCGCGCCTGCTGATCGTCGGTCTGGCACCGGGAATGCATGGTGCCAATGCCACCGGGCGCCCCTTCACCGGCGACCATGCAGGCATCCTGCTCTATGCCACCCTGCACCGTTACGGCTTCGCCAGCCGGCCGGAATCGGTCTCCAGCGACGACGGCCTGGAGCTGATCGACTGCCGCATCACCAACGCGGTGAAGTGCCTCCCCCCCCTGAACAAACCCCAGACCGCCGAGATCCGCGCCTGCAACGACCACCTGGCACGGGAGCTGGCCGCTCTGCCGGAGGATGCGGTGGTGATCGCCCTCGGAACCATCGCCCACAACGCGGTTTTGCGCGCCTGCGGCGAGAAACAGTCCGCCTGGCCCTTCGCCCACGGCCGGGTGCACCGGCTCCCGGGTGCCCCGCGCATGATCGACTCCTACCACTGCAGCCGCTACAACACCCAGACCCGGCGCCTGACCCAGGAGATGTTCCACCAGGTGTTCGAACAGGCCC
The DNA here is from genome assembly GCA_011051715.1 of Sedimenticola thiotaurini. Lineage (GTDB taxonomy): Bacteria > Pseudomonadota > Gammaproteobacteria > Chromatiales > Chromatiaceae > HyVt-443. Next base: position 36,040 of record DRKP01000045.1, read on the forward strand.
GCGAGCTGCTCCCCAACCCCTGACCCCTCACTCCTCACTCCTCACTCCTCACTCCTCACTCCTCACTCCTCACTCCCCAGGGCCGGCGCTCCCGCCGCGAAGCGAGGCCCCGGCATCCGACCCATCTGCCGGGAGGTATAATCCCCCCATGCCCGACACCTTCGACCACCGCTCCTTCCTCGACAGCCTGACCAGCCGACCCGGCGTCTATCGCATGCTGGATGGCGGGGGAGAGGTGCTCTACGTCGGCAAGGCGCGGGACCTGAAGCGGCGGGTGGCGAGCTATTTCAGCCGCTCCCTCAACGGCCGCCTGCAGCGGATGATTTCCCGGGTGCGCGATATCCAGGTGACGGTGACCCACACCGAGGCCGAGGCGCTGCTGCTGGAGAACACCCTGATCAAGTCCCTCAAGCCGCGCTACAACATCCTGCTGCGGGACGACAAGAGCTATCCCTACATCCACCTGTCGGAGCATCCCTTCCCGCAGCTCTCCTTCCACCGCGGCTCCACCCGCGGGCCGGGCCGTTTCTTCGGGCCCTATCCCAGCGCCGGCGCGGTGCGCGAGACCCTGCGCCTGATGCAGAAACTGTTCCCCATCCGCCAGTGCGACGACGGCTTCTACCGCAACCGCTCCCGGCCCTGCCTGCAGTACCAGATCCGGCGCTGCACCGCCCCCTGTGTCGGCCTGGTGGACGAGGCCGACTATGCCCGCGACGTGCAGGATGCGGTGCTGTTCCTGGAGGGGCGGGCGGATCGCATCGTCGAGGGGCTGGTGCAGAGGATGGAGCGGGCGGCGGCCGGCCTGGAGTTCGAGCAGGCGGCCCGCTACCGGGACCAGGTCGCGGCCCTGCGCCGGATCCAGGAGCGGCAGTACGTCAGCGGCGAACGCGGCGACCTGGACATCGTCGCCTGCGCGGTGGAGGGCGGGACCGCCTGCGTGCAGCTGTTCTACATCCGCCAGGGGCGCAACCTGGGCAACAAGGTGTTCTTTCCGCGGATGCCGGCGGAGGAGGGGGCCGGTCGGGTGCTCTCCGCCTTTCTCACCCAGTACTACATCGGCAAGCAGATCCCGTCCGAGATCATCGTCAGTGACCCGGTGGGGGAGGCAGAGCTGCTGGAGGAGGTCCTGGCGGGGGCGGCCGGACGGCGGGTCCGGATCCGCCACCGGGTACGGGCCCATCGCGCCCGCTGGCTGGAGATGGCGCGACAGAACGCCCGCCTCGCCCTGGAGGGGCGGCTGGCCAGCCGTGCCGGCATGCAGGAGCGGGTCTCGGCGTTGCAGCAGGCGCTGGAACTGGACGAGCCGCCGGCGCGGATGGAGTGCTTCGACATCAGCCATACCGGTGGTGAGCTGACGGTCGCCTCCTGCGTGGTGTTCGGCAGCGAGGGTCCGCTGAAGAGCGACTACCGCCGCTTCAATATCGACGGCATCACCCCGGGCGATGACTACGCCGCCATGGAACAGGCCCTGACCCGGCGCTACACCCGCATCCAGTCCGGCGAGGGCAGTCTGCCGGACGTCCTCTTCATCGATGGTGGCCGGGGGCAGCTCGGTGCCGTGGCCGGGGTGCTGGAGGAGCTGGCGGTGCAGGGGGTGACGCTGGTCGGCGTGGCCAAGGGCGCCGATCGCAAGCCGGGGCTGGAGCAGCTGTTCTTGTTTGGCCGCAGGGCGCCCATTATACTGCCGGCGAACTCGCCGGCGCTGCACCTGATCCAGCAGATCCGGGACGAGGCGCACCGCTTCGCCGTCAGCGGTCACCGCCAGCGCCGGGACAAGCGGCGCCGCACCTCGCGCCTGGAGGAGATCCCGGGCATCGGCAGCAAGCGCCGCCAGCAGCTGCTGCGCCAGTTTGGCGGGTTGCAGGGGATCGCCCGCGCCGGGGTGGAGGACCTGACCCGGGTCCAGGGCATCAGCCGGCGGCTGGCGGAGCAGATCTATCAGAGCTTTCACGGGGAGGAGTAGGGGCGTCGGCGGCGTGGTGTGAGCGTGCCATCGGCGACCCGGCAGACGATGAAGAACCACATCCCCAATCTCCTCACCCTGTTGCGCATCGCCCTGATCCCGGTATTCGTGGTGCTGTTCTTCCTTCCCTGGGACTGGGCGGCGCGGGCCTGCGCCCTGGTGTTCGCCCTCGCCGCAGTGACCGACTGGCTGGACGGCTACCTGGCACGGCGTCTCAACCTGGTCTCCGCCCTCGGTGCCTTTCTCGATCCGGTGGCGGACAAGCTGATGGTCGCCACCGCCCTGATCCTGCTGGTGCAGGCCGATCCGACCCCGGCGCTGGCGGTGCCCGCGCTGGTGATCATCGGCCGCGAGATCACCATCTCCGCCCTGCGCGAGTGGATGGCCGAGCTGGGGGCCCGGGCACGGGTGGCGGTATCGGTGATCGGCAAGATCAAGACGACGGTGCAGATGGTGGCCATCGTGCTGCTGATCCTGCGGGAGGAGATCTGGGGCCTGCCGGTCTACACCATCGGCTATGTCCTGATCTATATCGCCGCCATCCTCACCCTCTGGTCGATGGTGGTCTACCTGCGCGCCGCCTGGCCCAGCCTGATGGGCCGGGACCTGCCCCCGGCAGTGGAACAGAGCGAACTTCTGCCGCCCGAATAAACTGTATCTCCCGTCCGGCGGGAACAGCCGGGGGCGCCCCTGGAACTTAGTCCTTGACACTCACCGCGGGGTGATTACAATAGCGCGCTCATCGAGTGACGCGGGAATAGCTCAGTTGGTAGAGCACAACCTTGCCAAGGTTGGGGTCGCGAGTTCGAGTCTCGTTTCCCGCTCCAAATTCGACGAAAGACCCCGGGTGCCCGCTCGGGGTTTTTTGTGCAGCCGGGGCTGGAAAACCGCGCCCCGATGCCGGATACTCTTCGCTGACGCTACACCCCCTCATGGCTGAGTGGCAGAGTGGTTATGCAGCGGCCTGCAAAGCCGTGTACCTCGGTTCGATTCCGGGCTCAGCCTCCATTCCCTCCCTTTCATCCGGCGCATCACCGGGCGGTCGTTTCGAAAGTACGGTCATGTTGGGCCTGCCGACAGGCTCCTGGTCCGAATATTTCACCCGATCGCTGAAATTATGTTTCAACATACTGTATCTCACGCGAAATCCTTGAATAGTAGCGGAGTACAATATGTTGCCGGGCATCGCTGAACGCATCCTCGCACCGGTCTCGCCGTCCATCTGTGGTATTTGCCCGATCATCAATGGCTTCGGCTATTGATTCAATCGCAAATCCGCACCTGAACGCCGATCCCGGCGCGATCATCGCGTTCCCGGGTGAAACATTCGGGCTAGAAGACCAGTACCTGGTCGGCGGCCACGGTGCGTTCAGCCAGCTCCTGCATGGTACTGCGCCGGGCTTCCGGAACGATGTCATCGTCGCTGAAACCACGGGCATCCATGCAGGTGCCGCAGAGCAGGACCTCACCTTTACGGATGACGGAGTTGAGCATCAGCCCGATGTTGTAAAAGCCCTGGGGGACGTTCTGGCCCCGTTTGGCGCAGACGATGGCATCGGCCATCAGGAACACCGTGACCTTTGCGTCCGTACTGCTCAGGGCCTTGGCCAGGCGCAGACCGTTGTAACTGCGTTCGGTGCCGTAGGGCGGGTCGTTCAGGATGATCAGGATATTCATGCTGTACTCCGGTAGTGGTCAGGGTTGGCAATGGGCAGTCGCCGAAGACGCAGGGCAGCAGGCCGGTGACGGGCCCGGTGGTGTTGAATTCCCGGATCTCCCGTATCCCGAGGATTTCCGTACGTGCGGACAGCGCCTCCCGCTTCCCCCGAATAGCCTGCGGCGTTGCGGATATCCAACAGGAGCAGGTCGGATTCCCGGTGCAGACGTTCGTGCAACTCGTCGATATTGAGGGTCGGACCATGGAACGCGGCAGGAAGGCTACCAGCGCAACCCTTTACTCTTCATCACTGTTGCTCCACTGGCGGCGGTTGATCACGTAGCCACTGACGGGGCCGGTGAAGGGCAGGGCCAGCATGCCGGGCAGCCGGTCCACCTTTTTCGGATCGCGATACTTGTGGATGCCGATGGTCATCCCCTGGTGGCCGGCCCGCGGCTGATCGCGGTAGGTGCCGAACAGACGGTCCCACCAGGTCAGGCTGAAGCCGAAGTTGCTGTTGGTCTCGTCGTCCTCCACCGAGTGGTGAACCCGGTGCATGTCGGGGGTGACCAGCAGCCAGCGGAGACGGCGGTCGAACGCCCGCGGGAGCTGGACGTTGCCGTGGTTGAACATGGCGGTGGCGTTGAGCATCACCTCGAAGATCACCACAGCGACCACGGGCGCGCCGAGCAGAACGACGGTGGCGAACTTGATCAGCATGGAGAGGATGATCTCCAGGGTGTGGAAGCGGGCGCCGGTGGTGACGTCGTAGTCCAGGTCCGCGTGATGCACCCGGTGCAGGCGCCACAGCACCGGGATGGCGTGCACCATCACGTGCTGCAGGTAGATCACCAGGTCCATCAGGATCACAGAGGCGACCACCGAAACCGTGAACGGCACGCCATAGTAGTTGAACAGGCCCCATCCCTGCTGCTGGGCGACGGCGGCCACACCCACCGCGGCGGCCGGGAACAGCAGCCGCAGGACCACGCTGTTGAGTACCACCAGCCCCAGGTTGCTGGCCCAGCGGCCCGCCTTGGACACACTGAGCGGGCGGCAGGGGGCGAGCACCTCCCACAGTGCCATGATGGCGAATATGCCGAAGAAGAATCCCAGACGAACCGCCAGCTCGTGATCGAGGATCCAGTCGTTCCACTCCATCCGATGCACCTCCTTCGAGGTTTGTTATAATTCATCAATTAAATTAAAATTCAATTGATATATTGAACTATTCAAGATTAATCGGGTGCCCATGTCAACCGGAAACTTCAAACACGACCTGTTCAACCAGTTCGCCCGCGTCGCCAGGGCAATGGGCAACGGTTACCGGCTGGAGCTGCTGGAATTTCTGGCCCAGGGGGAACGCAGTGTCGATGCCCTGGCCAGGGTATCGGGGCTGACGGTGGCCAACACCTCCCAGCACCTGCAGCAGTTGCGGCAGGCGGGCCTGGTGGTAAACCGCAAGCAGGGGCACAAGGTCTTCTACCGCCTGAGCGGCGAGGATGTGACGGCGCTGCTGGGATCCCTGAGAGAGGTGGCGGAGCGGCACCTGGCCGATGTCGATCGCCTGGTGGACGACTATCTGAAGGTCAAGGACAGCCTGGAACCCGTGCCTGCGAAAGAGCTGTTGAAGCGCGCCAAGGCAGGTCTGGTGACGGTACTCGATGTGCGGCCTCCGGAAGAGTATGCGGCCGGGCACCTGCCGGGGGCGGTCAATGTACCTCTGGAGGAGCTGGAAAGACACCTGGATGAACTGAACCCTTCCCGGGAGATCGTTGCCTATTGCCGTGGGCCCCATTGCGTGCTGGCCTTCGATGCGGTGGAGCAGTTGCGCAAAAGGGGCGTCGACGCCAGGAGGCTGGAGGGTGGTCTGCCTGAATGGCGGCTGCAGGGTCTGCCGGTGGAGACAGCCTGACACAGCGTGACGAGTTCTTCACTGACGCGTGAAACTCCGGGATGCAGGCGCATCGCGGACAGCGGCAGCCTCCCGTTCGGCGGCTACCCGCTCCTGTGCCGTCACCTGGCCGTGGCTGGGCAGGAGAGCCATCTCTTCTTCGGCACCACCCGCCAGAGCCTGCTGCTGGCCGCTCCCGGGGCCAGCCGGCTCCGGATCGAAACGTCCTGCGGCGAAACCTGCCAGAACAACTGATTGAGGGTCCCGCCCAAAGCGCACTCGTCCACTGCGGCTTGACACCGTACCAGGGTACGGCATCTAGGCTCTCCCTGTCGGAACGACCGAAAGTCACGGGACAGGAGACGGATGAACGCGTTGATGAAACAGATGGCCGGGCTCTCCAGCGCCGGTTTCGCCGGTGCCTGCTGCCTGGGTGTCCCCGCCGCCCTGGGTACGCTGACGGCGCTTGGACTGGGTTTCCTGATCCGGGATGCCTTTCTGATCCCGGTCTACGCCCTGCTGCTGGGGTTCACTCTCCGGATGCTCCACCGGACCACCCGCCTGCATGGCCGGCGCACCCCATTCTGGACAGCAGTGGCGGGCAGCGTGCTGGCGATTGGCGGCCTCTACCTGTCGCCCTGGGTGGTCGCCGGCGGCATGGTGCTGGTCCTGGCCGCATCTATCGTCGATTTCGTTAACGGTAGGAAGGGGCCCTCCTGTGGCTGCGAACCGGAGCGACAGGGCGGGGTCTGAGGCGGCTTGCGGCACCAATCCGGAGAAGAGGGGAGTCTGGCGCCGGCCGGCAGGTTATTCCACAGCGTCGAGGCAATCAGCCACCAGCATTTGTGCTGTTCCGGATCCGGTCCTTTCGCGGATTCACTCATTGGAGGGGCGGCATCCGGCAAGGGTATCCTGCAAACTGCCCCGCTGCCCGGAAAACCATCGCAGCAGGCGCTGCTGAACCGCCTCCACCGGTTCCAGCCCGTCCATCAGGATGTGCCACCGGCCATCGCTGGAACGGGCGACGGCGACCGGTCCCCGTAGGGCCCCCAGCTCCAGGGCCCGCAGGTCGTCCCGGCACAGCTCGATGGAGACATCGATCGCCAGTGCGGAGGCTGCACAGCGCAGCCGTTTCTGCATCCGGGCGATGCGGTCGCGGTCGCTGCCGACGAGCAGGATATCCATGACGGCTGCAGGAAGATCCCCGGGATCGCCGTCGGCGTCAGGGCAGATCGCCGGTGGGGCATGCTGCCTGCTCATCCTCGATCTGCAGGGTGGCATGGTTGATACCGAAGCGCTGGTGCAGCATCTCCTCGATTTCCGAGCGCAACCCGGTCGTCCGGCTGAGCGGCTGATCACCGACGGCGATGTGCCCCTCGAAGTGGATGTCGTTCTCCGACACCTGCCAGAGATGGAAGTGATGCACACCGGTGACACCGGGAATCTCCAATATGGCCTTGCGGATCGCTGCCAGGGACAGGTCGGGCGGGGTCGCCAGCATGAAGACGCCGAGCGCGCGCCACAGGATCTGCAGGCTCTCCTTCAGGACATAGAGACCGATCAGCAGGGTCAGGAGGGGATCGATCCAGCTGATGCCGTAGAGGGTGATGGCCAGTCCGCCCACGATCACACCGACGCTGGATACGGCATCGGAGAAGAGATGCAGGTAGGCAGCGCGCAGGTTCATGTTCTCCTTCGATCCGCGATGCAGCAGCCAGGTCCCCAGGACATTGGCCGCCAGCCCGACGGCCGCCACGCTGGTCATCACCACACCGGAGATCGGTGTGGGATTTTGGAACCTGTCCCATGCCTCGAAGAACAGCCAGATGCTGATCGCCACCAGGGCCCCCGCATTGACCACGGCCGCCAGCACCTCGGCGCGCTTCATGCCGAAGGTGTGCCGGTCGTCACGGGGGCGCGCGTTGAGGCGGATGGCGATCCAGGCGATGATCACCGCGATGCCATCGCTGAAATTGTGCAGGGCGTCGGAGAGCAGGGACAGGCTGCCGGAGATCAGCCCGCCGATGACTTCGGCTATGGTGATGGTGAAATTGAGCAGGATCACGATGGCCAGACGCCCACCGCTCTCCGGTACATCGTGGGAATGGCCGTGCTCGCTCATCTGTCCTTGCCTCCAGACATCAAACCACTTGGATCCCGGCCTACGGCCGGATGACGGGTTGTTGAGGGGCTCTTCGCATTTCTGTGCAGTTGCGAGTGGGAGATCGTTTCTCTCGCCAAGGCACCGAGGCCGCAAAGAGCGCCAAGCGGGTCATACACCCTTCGATCGCATTGGTCACCGTGAATCGGGATTCTTTGTGATCTTCGCGTTCTCTGCGACTTGGCGAGTACGGAGATCACCTCTGCCGCCAACGATTTCCTGAATGAATTCCTTCACGAGTCGCTGAACAAACCCGTTACCGTCACTCCGCCCAGGCCGGAATCCATCACGTTCGACCGCTTGGATCCCGGCCTTCGCCGGGATGGCAGTTCGTTCAGGTGTTCGACAGGAAGACGAACCAGGCAGACAAAGGATGCAGGCTATTTGCCGTCCGTGGCCCCGCGGGCGGAATCCGGCAGGAAGCAGCACACCTTCCCGCTTTCATCGAAGCGAACCCGGCAGACGTCGTGCAGTTCCCCCTTCAGGCGTCTGCGGGCCCGCTGGATACGGGACTTGGCGCCGGCCAGGGAGAGACCCAGGGAGCGGGCATAGTCGGCCTGGGTCATGCCCTCCAGGTCGCATTTCTCGATCGCGTCCCGGTCCTCTGCAGAGAGGCCTTCGAGCGCCCTGGGAAGGCATTGGGCGAGGTCCGCGACCGGCTCCGTCTGTTCCGTCTCCTCCGGTATCTGGTCAGGGATCTCCTGGTACTCCCTGTGGGTCCTTGCATGGTCGATCAGGCGGTTCCTCGCCACCCGGAACAGCCAGGCGCGGGCATTGTCCAGTTGGCAGAAACGGCTGCCTTCCGCCAGCGCCTTCAGGAAGGTGTCCTGCAACAGATCCTCGGCCAGGTGCGGGTCATGCACACGGCCGATGAGGAAACCGCGCAGCTCCTTTTCATGCGCCCCCCACGCCTTCAGGACGCAGTTCACCACACCCGTCCCGGTTGCAGCGCCGTGGCTCTCCGTGGCTGCAGGGCCATGTTCATTCGAATTCCATTTGGGTGAAGATCGCCTGGGCATTGCGGCGGGCGATGCGCCCGGACAGCTTCAGGTAGCGGAAGCGCGACTGGTCGATTTCGGTCGCATCGATGGCGTCGCCACCGGCGTCGATCACTTCGGCAACCTTCTGTCGCAGGAACTCCAGGTAGTCACGGGTGTCGGCTCTCGCCTGCCCGGGGGATGCGACATGGCCGTGGCCAGGGACGATCCACAGGGGATCGTAGTCCATCATGGTGTCGAATACCTGCAGCCAGCTGGCGCTGTCGCCGGCGGGACCGGTGCCGAGCATGCGCTCCGTGAATACGATGTCACCGGCGAACATCACCCGCTGCCGGGGCAGCCACACGAACAGGTCTCCGACCGTATGGGCCGGGCCGGCATGGATGAGCCTGAATTCGACGCCGCCGAAGGTCAGGGACATCCCGTTTTCGAAGGTCTCATCGGCATAGACGGGCTCGGTACCGTCCAGCGCCGGGCCCAGCAGCTGTTCCAGCCGGTTGAAGTGATCGTTGGTACGTGCCCGCTGATCGGCCAGGGCGGCATCGGAGGTGATGATGCGGGCACCCCTGGCCTTGAAATAGCCGTTACCGAGCCAGCGATGGTCCTGCCCACCGCTGTTGATGACGATCTTCACCGGCTGGTCGGTGATGCTCCGGATCGCCCGGTCGATCTGCTCCGCCCCCCTGTAGCAGCCCCCCGAGTCGATCAGCAGCGCCCCGTCGTCGGTCACCACCAGGCCGAAAGTGGCGTTGTTGGCGTAGTTTTCCGCTGAGCGCTGGTCCAGTTCGCCGACGATGGCATAGACGCCTTCGGTGACCCGCTGGATCTCCAGCGGGGTTTCCGCCAGCGCGATACCCGTCGCACCGCCGAGGCACCACAGGGTGAAAGTGAACAACAGATTCCGCATGATCCGATTCCTCCGGGTTCAGGAAGCCTGTGGCTGTACGCCCGACTCGTCCGCCGGCAGGGCGGGCAGTCCCAGCGACAGCAGGGCGGCGGCCAGCACAAAGGCGGCGGACCACCACAGACAGCCGGTCAGTCCCTGGGTCTGGTAGGCCCAGCCGGAGATCACGGTCCCGACCAGCCGTCCGCCGGCATTGGCCATGTAGTAGAAACCGACGTTCATCGCCACCCGGTCCCGGTCCGAGTAGGCCAGGATCAGGTAGGAGTGCACCGCCGAATTGATGGCGAAGACGATGCCGAACAGCACCAGGCCGGTGATCAGCACCACATCCGCCGGCCAGCCCATCTGCAGACCCAGGGCGATGCCAACGGGAAACAGCAGCAGCACGAAGGCCCAGAGCCGGGCGCTGCCGGCCCCCGGTCCCTGACCGTGGTGGCTCTGGCGCAGCAGCCTGGGGGCGCTGGCCTGGACGATGCCGTAGCCGATCACCCACAGCGCCAGAAAGGCCCCCACCTCGCTGAACGACCAGCGGAGGACCTCGTAGAGGAACACCGGCAGACCCACCACGAACCAGACGTCACGGGAGCCGAACAGGAAGAAGCGGGCCGCCGACAGCCAGTTGATGGCAGGGATCTTGGAGAAGACCTGGGTGAACTTGGGCTTCGACTTCATCCGGCCGACGCCGGAGGGCAGCAGCACGGCGGTGACGATCAGCACCAGCAGCAGCATGCCGGCCAGCAGGGCCAGCGCCCCGCGGAAGCCGATCCATTCCAGCAGGCCGGCGCCGACGAAGAATCCCGCTCCCTTGAGGGCGTTCTTGGACCCGGTCAGCACCGCCACGTAGCGGAACAGCCGGGAGCTGCCGCCACCGCTCAGGGCCTTGACGCTGGCCTTGGCCGACATCTTGTTGAGGTCCTTGGCGATGCCGGAGAGGGCCTGGGCCGCCATCACGTAGGGCACCGACAGCCAGGCATCCGGCACCGTCAGTGCCAGCAGGGCCGCCACCTGCATCCCCATGCCGATATGCATGGTCAGGTTGAGGCCGATGCGCGCCCCCAGCCAGCCCCCGACCAGATTGGTGATGACACCGAACAGCTCATAGAACAGGAACAGCATGGCCACCTCGAACGGAGAGTAGCCGAGCAGGTGGAAGTAGAGCACCACCAGCATGCGGATGGCGCCATCGGTGACGGTGAAGGCCCAGTAGCCCGCCGTGACCACCAGGTAGTTGCGTGTGCCCTGGTCCATGGTCACAGCGATTCGGCCAGCATCCCCACGATATCCATCATGCGATTGACGTAGCCCCATTCGTTGTCGTACCAGGCGTAGACCTTCACCTGGGTGTCGTCGATCACCATGGTGGAGAGGGCATCGACGATGGAGGAGCGGGGATCGTCGAGATAGTCGACCGAGACCAGGGGACGCTCCTCGTAGCCGAGGATGCCCTGGAGTTCACCGGCGGCCGCCTCCCGGAAGAGGTCGTTCACCTCGTCGGCGGTGACCGGGCGCTGCGCCTCGAACACGAAATCGGTCAGGGAGGCGTTGAGCAGCGGCACCCGCACCGCGTGGCCGTTCAGCCGGCCCTCCAGTTCCGGGAAGATCCTGGTGATGGCGCGGGCCGAGCCGGTGGAGGTGGGGATCAGGGACTGGCCGCAGGCGCGCGCCCGGCGCAGGTCCTTGTGCCCCTTGTCGACGATGGTCTGGGTGTTGGTGATGTCGTGGATGGTGGTCATGCAGCCGTGGCGGATGCCGATCTTCTCGTGCATCACCTTGACCACCGGCGCCAGGCAGTTGGTGGTACAGGAGGCGGCGGTCACCAGATGATCCTGTTCCGGCCGGTAGCGCTGGTGGTTGACGCCATAGACGATGTTCAGGGCACCCTCGGTGGGTGCCGCCACCACCACCTTGCGGACCCCCTGGTCGAAATAGGCCTGCAGAGACTCCGGTCGCTTGTGGTGTTTGCCGGTGGCCTCGACGACGATATCACAGTCCGACCAGTCGCCGGCGGCGATGGTGTCGTGGGAGGAGTAGGCGAGGGAGCGCCCGTCGATGGTCATGGCGTCGTCCCCGCCGGCGGTCTCCCGGTCCCACCGGCCATGCACGGAGTCGAATCGCAGCAGGTGGGCGGAACCGGCGGCATCGGTGGCGATCTCGTTGACGCGCACAAACTCGATCCCGTCCCGGTCCCAGCCGGCCCTCATCCCCAACCGCCCCATGCGGCCGAAGCCGTTGATGCCCACCCGTATGTTGCTCATTCGATTTCCCCTTGTGTATTCATATCCTCATCGACGGATCCGATTGCCGTCGATTTCCATGCTCGCCGCCGGCCCCATGCCTCTCCTCCTTCACGGAGCTGGCCGCAGGAGCGGCGCCCCCGCCGTGAACCGACCATCCGGCTGTCGCCGTCGTGGCGGGGGGGCGGCCACCGTAACGCCCCGGGCCTTCGGTGTCGGCCCTGACGGGCACGGTGATTCGAACCGTCGTCGGTGGAGGGCCTCCACAGGCGGCCCGGGACGTCACCGTGGCCACCGTGTGAATCCGCCCGGCGAACCATCCATCCAACTCACCGCGATGTCCGGCCCCATGTCACTCCTTCTTTACGGACCTGGCCGGTGGCAGATACCGTAGGAGCGGCGCCCCCGCCGCGAACCATCCGGCTGTCGCGGTCGTGGCGGGGGGCGGTCACCGCAACGCCCCGGGCCTTCGGTGTCGGCCCTGGTGGACGCGGCGGTTCGAACCGTCGTCGGTGGAGGGCCTCCACAGGCGGCCCGGGACGTCACGGTGACCGCCGTGTGAATCCGCCCGGGGATTCGCGGCGGGGGCGCCGCCCCTGCCGGTACGTTGCCATAGTCACTCCGGTGGACGACAGCACCGGTCACAGCTCGTAGTCGCCGCTGTAGGGCTTCTCCCCCTCCACCGTGGGCAGGGTCAGCCGGTTGCCCCAGTGGGACCAGCCACCGTCGTACAGCCGCACGTCCCTGGCCCCCAGGTGTTTGAGTTGCAGGTAGGCCAGGCTCATGCGGAAGCCGTCGTGGCAGTAGACGTAGATGGTCCTGTCCAGCGGGATCTCCCGGTAGAGCTCGGCCAGTTCCTCGTCGGACCGCCATTTCTGGGCACTGGTCCCATCCAGGCTGACCACGTTGACGGCGCCCGGAATGTGCCCGGCCATGATCGAGTGCTTGATCACCTCGCCGGTGTACATCGGATGGGGACGGGCGTCCAGCAGCACCACGTTCGGGTCGCGCCGGGAGACCACGTCGTCGTAGACGTCGGTCCATTCGATGAACAGGTCGGGATTGGCCTCCTTCAGGGTCACCGTTCCGGGGCTCGGCGCCGGGGTGGGTTCCCTGGTCATCTCCTCGAATGCGCTCCACTCCACGGTGCCGCCGTTGAGGATCTTCACCCGCTCCATGTCGAAGCCGTACAGCTCGAGCAGGTAGTAGAGGCGCGACACCAGCGCCGTGTTGGAGTCGTCGTAGAGCACCAGGGTGGAATCGTCGTCGATACCCCATCCGCGCAGCGTCTTCTGGAACGCCTCGCGGGAGGGAAAGCGCATCAGGGGATTGCCCTGGTTGTCGCCCAGGTCCTTGAAGCGCTGCACCTGGATGGCGCCCGGGATGTGTCCCACGGTGAAATAGCGGTGTGGGTGATAGCGCACCTCCAGCACCACCAGCCCGTCGTCGTCGATGTGTTCCGACAGCCAGTCTGAATCGACCAGGTAGGCGGGTTCGGCAAGGGCCAGGGCAGGGGCCAGCCACAGCAGGCCGGTCAGCCACAGGGTGAGTCGTCTTCTCATGCGTCTCCTCCGGGATTCGGTTGGGCGGATTGGTACCATTGTCTGCTGCTGTTGACGATCCGGACCACGGACAGCATCACCGGCACCTCGATCAGGACGCCGACCACCGTGGCCAGGGCGGCGCCCGAATCGAAGCCGAACAGCACGATGGCGGTGGCCACGGCCAGTTCGAAGAAGTTGCTCGCCCCGATCAGGGCCGAAGGACCGGCGACCGAGTGATCCACTCCGAGTCGCCTGTTGAGCAGATAGGCAAGTCCGGAGTTGAAATAGACCTGGATCAGGATGGGGACGGCCAGCAGCAGGATGATCAGCGGCTGCGCGATGATCTGTTGCCCCTGGAATCCGAACAGCAGCACCAGGGTGGCCAGCAGTGCGGCCAGGGAGAGGGGCCCCAGGATGTCGAGCGTCCCCTGCAACGCGGCCTCTCCGCCACGCCGCAGCAGCCAGAAGCGCCACACCTGGGAGACGGCGACCGGCAGCACGATATACAGGAGCACGGACAACAGCAGGGTGTCCCAGGGCACGGTGATGGCGGAGATGCCGAGCAGCAGTCCCACCACCGGGGCGAAGGCGAAGATCATGATCACGTCGTTGAGGGCGACCTGGGTCAGGGTGAAATGGGGCTCCCCCCGGGTCAGGTTGCTCCAGACGAAGACCATGGCGGTACAGGGCGCCGCGGCCAGCAGGATCAGGCCGGCGATGTAGCTGTCGATCTGGTCGGCCGGCAGCCAGTCCGCGAACAGCCCGCGGATGAAGATCCACCCCAGCAGGGCCATGGAAAAGGGCTTCACCGCCCAGTTGATGAACAGGGTGACACCGACACCGCGCCAGTGCTCCCTGACCTGGTGCAGGGCGCGGAAGTCGATCTTCAGCAGCATCGGGACGATCATCAGCCAGATCAGGATCGCCACCGGCAGGTTGACCTGGGCCACCTCGAGCCGTCCGAGCAGTTGAAACGGCGCCGGGAACCAGTGCCCCAGGGTGATGCCGGCGACGATACAGAGAAAGACCCACAGGGTGAGATAGCGCTCGAACAGATTCATCCCGGCGCCGGACTGCTTTCTGCTGGCGATCTCGCATTGGGCGGACATGATGGTTCCCGGTCGCTGTAAGTGAAGGGTGGATCAGGCGTTGCAGAGCCCGTCGCCGCTGCCCGACACCCCCGCCAGGGCGGCGGCATCACTGGCATAGGGCTCTTCACCCCTGATCCCGTCCGCCGCGGCCCGGATCACCTCGCCGGCCCAGGAGGGCAGTCGGGGATTGATGGAATAGTGGATCCACAATCCCTGCTTCCGGTCGGTGACGAGGGCGGCCCTGCGCAGGATGGCCAGGTGATGGGAGACCTTCGGCTGGGGGATCCCCAGGGCCTCGGTGAATTCGCAGACACAGAGCTCCGGGGTGGCGGTCAACAGCACCAGGCAGCGCAGGCGGGTGGGGTCGGAAAGGGCCTTGAACAGGGCAGGGGCGTCCATATGCAGTATTTTCTATATCGACGAAATCGCATACACTATATATCCATTTGTGTAGATATAGCAACAGGCAGAATGTCCGGTTTCCGATTCGATGGGGAGTGGAGGGGGCAGGCCGGGGACGGCTCCGATCACGGCCTGCATCCTTTTCCGGCTTCGTTCGTCTCCCTGACAAACGGCCCCTGGCCTGGACGCAGAAAATGGAGAACAACCGATGAACAACACCTCCGTCGAGACCATCGACCACCCTACGGGCAGCCGCCTCACCCTCTGGCTGGTCGGCATCGGCATCGCCGTGCCGCTCTGGTTTCTGGCCTATTTCCATCTGCCTGATCTGGCAGACTTTCTTCTCTCCCTGACCGGCTACGACCGCAGCAGCCACATGGGGGAGGCACTGCATTTCTTCTTCTATGACACCCCCAAGGTGCTGATGCTGCTGGCCGGCATCGTCTTTTTCATGGGCATCATCCAGACCTTCTTTGCCCCGGAACGGACCCGGGCCCTGCTGGCGGGGAAGCGGCTGGGTATCGGCAACACCCTGGCGGCGACCCTGGGCATCGTCACCCCCTTCTGTTCCTGTTCGGCGGTTCCCCTGTTCATCGGCTTTCTGTCGGCCGGGGTCCCACTGGGGGTGACCTTCTCGTTTCTGGTATCGGCCCCCATGGTCAACGAGATCGCCCTGGCCCTGCTGCTGGGCCTGTTTGGCTGGCAGATCGCCGCCCTGTATCTGGGTTTGGGGCTGCTGGTTGCCATCGTCTCCGGACTGATCATCGGCAAACTGGGCATGGAGCGGCACCTGCAGGACTGGGTGCGTGAGATCCACGCCGGCACGGCGACGCCGACCGGTAATTCGGGAATGAACTGGGAGGCGCGCTTCCAGGCCGGCTGGCACCATGTGAAGGAGATCGTGTGGAAGGTCTGGCCCTACATCCTGGTGGGTATCGCCGTGGGTGCCGGCATCCATGGCTTCGTGCCCCAGGACTTCATGGCCTCCTTCATGGGCAAGGACGTCTGGTGGTCGGTACCCGCCGCGGTGGTGATGGGCGTGCCCATGTACACCAATGCCGCCGGCATCATCCCCATCGTCGAGGCCCTGATCGGCAAGGGCGCCGCCCTGGGAACGACACTGGCCTTCATGATGAGCGTGATCGCGCTCTCCCTGCCGGAGATACTGATCCTGCGCAAGGTGCTCAAGCTGCCCCTGATCGCCACCTTCGTCGGAGTGGTCTCCAGCGGCATCCTGCTGGTGGGGTTCCTGTTCAACATCCTGCTGTGACAGGTGACCGGGCATAGCAGGCCGGCTCATAGGCCGGCCTGGTATGTGATTGAGACTGCAGGGTCGAAGAGATACGACCATTACATCTGCGAGGAGACCATGAGCAAGATTTCTGAATTCGAGCTTCAAGGCGCCTGTTGTGCCAACGGCATCATACGCGCCAAGAAAGTGATCAAGGGCATTGCCGGGACAGGGAAGGTGACAATCGATCTGGCCCAGAATATTGCGCGGGTCGAGGGAGATGTAGATCCCGAAGCCATCGTTTCGGCACTACGAGCCGCCAAATTCACAGCCTCCCACCTTTCAACCGCTGAGCAGTGATCGAAAACGGCGCCCCGCGCCATACATGAACAATTCTACTGAATGATCCATGGTCTGGCAGGGGCCTTTACACACATGAGGAGAAAACCAATGAACGCAAACAGTATGGTGAGTGTCTTTGCCGGCACCGTAATCATGGCCAGCCTGGGTATCGCCCATTTCACCGGGCAGATCGATCTTGGTCATCTCACCTGGTTGTGGCTGACCTTCTTTGTCGGCGCCAACCTGTTCCAGATGGGCTTTACCGGCTTCTGCCCGGCCAAATCCATATTCAAGATGCTGGGGGCGAGGGATTCCGAGGCCTCATCTTCCTGCTGTTCCTAAACCAGACGGAGAGGATTGAACGATGAAAGAGATCAAGGTACTGGGTACCGGCTGTGCCAATTGCGCCACCACGATCAAGCTGATCGAGGAACAGGCCAGGGCGAAAGGAGTGGAGGTAAAACTCGAGAAAGTGGAGGACCTGGCCCAGATCATGGGCTATGGCGTCATGTCCACGCCGGGTGTGGTCGTCGATGGCAAGGTGGTCCACTCCGGCGGCATACCCTCCAAGTCCGCCATCGATGGCTGGCTGGAAGGGGAGGCCGGCGCTGGCCCGGGCGAGATCCCCGTCACTACCGGTGGTGGCTGCTGCGGTGGCTGAAGAGAGCAAAGGGGGCTGCGGAAACGCAGCCCCGTGCTGCCGTTTTTGAGCGATGTGCTCTTCTGCAAATGACAGCAGTGCAATCTTCCGGTGCGGGTCGGCATGGCACTGTTGATCCGCTCCCGCGTCAGGTGCGGCGCAAAGAGCTCTATGAATTCTCGCAGATAGCCAGGCAGAATCGAGTCCCGGCCCAGCTCGACCCCGCGGCAGAGGCAAGAACCTATATTTAAGGGATAGAGTGGATGATTCCGGTGGTTCGTTGTAACGCCCGCGGCCGGCTGCCCACAGTTGAACCGGGATTCTTTATGACGTCTGCGATTAGACCTGCTGACAGGATGCAGGGAAGTTGCCTCCCTGCATCCCGTTGACGCTTACTCCGGTTTCATGGCGACCGCGGGATGGCCCGTCGTCGTCCAGGCATGCATGGAACCATCGTACAACCTGGCCTTGTCGTTACCACCAAGTTCGTGCATGACGAACCAGAGGCCGCTGGCCATATGCCCGGTGTTGCAGAAGGTGATCGCTTCCTGGTCGGCGCCAAGGCCGGCCAGGGATTTCTTGATCAAAGAGGTGGGAGCAAAGGTCTTCGGGCCATTGCCATGGGCGAGGAATGTGGACGCAGCGGCGAATTTTCCACCGGGTATATGGCCACCCTCGGTGAGGATCTTTTTCTTGTAGAACAGGCCCAGATACTGGTCGTATCCACGCGCATCGAACAGCGTGGCCGATTTGTCGGCCACGGCCTTTTCCACATCGGCCGTCGTCGCCAGCAGTTCCGTGCGTTCCGCGGATGCCATGAAATTACCCGGCGCAGGGGCCTTGGCTCCCTCGTGGCTGATCTTCCTCTTGTCCTTCACCCATTGCGCAAAACCGCCATCGAGCATGGCGACATCGTCATGGCCGTAATACTTGAGCTGCCAATACAGGCGGGTTCCGAAGTTGACCTGTGGTGCATTGTGGCCGCGTGTCACGATCACGATCGAACTGTCATTGTCTGCGCCCAGCTTTTGCATCAGGGCGTTGAACTGCTCCCTGGAGGGCAGCATGCCGGAGATCGTCTTGCCCATCACGACCTTCTTGCTGCGGACATCCTTCCACGGCACCAGTACCGACCCGGGTATATGTCCTTCCCGGGTAAAGGATTTCGTGTCCTTGCGTACGTCGAGTATCAACACATTGTCCTTGTTGGCGGACAGCCAGGCCGTGTCGACCAGCGGCCCCGGGACTTTGGCGAAAGCGGATTGGACAAGCAACAGGCACGCACAGGCCATTGCGGTAATGAGTGTTCTGGTTTTCACGGGTTCTCCTCCAGGGTTTATTGTAGGTGATGCGTAATATTGTAAATTTCATACTTTCTTTAAGTCGGTGACCCCGATCCGGTTGGGAAGCCATCAAGGGGCACTCAACAATCCGTCGTCCCGATGCAGGCCGGAAACCAGACGATCGAGCCTCCTGGATTCCCGCCTTCGCCGGATTGACTGGAAGGACGGCTTCAGACATCCCCCAATGCTTCCATGATCGGAGCGTACGATCCGGTCACCGGGGAAAAAGAATAGACCAAAATGGAAAACAGTCATCGCAACGGAGGGCGAACGGCCATCTGTTCACCGGGTCGTCCATAAGAAACAATTATCCGCTTATTAAAGAACCTTGGTGCCCGGTCGACTACCTGAAGGATTTCGAAATTTGTCCTGGAAGGGGGGCGTTGTCGATGCGGATCTGGAAGCGGCTGGAACTTCGTTGGAAGGCTTTGGTTTTTCTTCTCGTTCTGCTGGTGCCGGCAATTGCCGGTGGTGTATGGCTGATCATGAATCAGATGTATTGGCTCGATGTCAAGGCGAATGCCGGCGGCCTGATGAATTTCGTCGATGCCAAGCAGCAGGGGGTGATCCGGTTTCTCGGCCAGAACGAGAAGTTCGCCAGGGAACTGGCCGTTCTCGCCGATGATGCGCCGAAGGAGACCCTGGAGAAGTTCTTTGCATCGGTGGTCAGAACCGACGTGTTCAAGCTGGACGAACATCCGTTTGCGGAAGAGATCCGCTCCGGAAAGAGAAAAATCCCCACGCTGCAGGTCTACCGCAGCATCGACTATGTCCAGAACGGTGTCATCACTGCGTCGTCGGATCCCACCAGGGAAGGCAGACGGATCGGGGAGGAGCCAGACGCAAAAGCGGGGTATTCGAATGTCCATCTCCATGACGGTGTACCCCAGATCGCCTTTCGGGCGAAGAACGCCAGGGGCGAGATCATCGTGCATGCGGATGCCAGGATGCTCACCAATATCGTCAATGGCGAGATCGGCAATCTGGAAGGCGACATGGGTGCCTTCTATCTGGCGGGTGTTGGGAAGACCTTCGACTACTACATCGTCGATGAGAACAATCGCCTGATCACCGATTCGAGGGTGCGTCCCGGCACCATGTTGCGGGGCAAGGGGTCGGAATTCCCCTGGCAGAGAACACTGAACGGTGCCAGGGATCCGGACTGCAATGGTGGGATCTATGCCACCAATGCGCGCATGAACACGGGATGCCGGGAAGCGATGGGCTTCTATGACCGGGCCGACGGAACCCGGATGCTGGGTGTGTCCATGCCATTCTACGACTCCAACTGGACCATCGTGGTGGAGCAGGAGGCGGACGAGATCCTCTCCCCCCTGTTTTCGGTTCGCAACCGGCTGCTTCTCGGTGCGCTGCTGGTGGTGTCACTGCTGATCGGTATCTCGTTCTTCATGTTCACCCGGCTCATGCGGCGGGTGCAGGGTATCGACGGAATCGTCCAGGCGGTCGCCGGTGGTGACCTGTCGGTCGAGCCGCTCGCCCTGAAGGGTGACGACGAGATCGATCGCCTCTCCAAAGGGGTCAACCGGATGGCTGAAAATCTGCGGGGGCTGGTGCTGCGGATCCAGCAGAGCAGTACCGCCGTGGGAGAGGCCGCTGGCAGGCTGACCCGCAATACGGAGGAAACCAGGGAATCGGTGACGAAGCAGCGCCAGGCCATCGAACAGATGGCGACTGCCATGGCCGAGATGGATACCACGGTATCCAGCGTCGCGGAGAGTGCACAGGAGGCGGCGCAAGGTACGCATCATGCGGCCGAGGAATCGGCCTCCGGGCACGAGGTCGTCGGCAGGGCGATGGAATCGATCAACGGGCTGGCCACAGAGGTGGAGAAGGCCTCGGGTGTGATTCTCCAGCTCGAAACGGAGAGCCGCAACATCGGCAGCATACTGGACGTGATCCGCGGTATCGCGGAGCAGACCAACCTGCTGGCCCTGAACGCAGCGATCGAGGCGGCGCGGGCGGGGGAGCAGGGCCGTGGATTCGCGGTCGTCGCGGACGAGGTGCGTACCCTGGCGAGCAGGACCCAGGAGTCGACGGAAGAGATCAATGCCATGATCGAGAAGCTCCAGCAGGGTACCCGGGAGGCGGTCGCCGTGATGACCAACGGAAGCGACCGTGCCGGGAAGAGTGTCGAGCAGACCGAGGAGGTACGTTCGGTACTGGGCAAGATCACCCAGTCGGTCGCGGGTGTAAACGAGATGAACGCCCAGATCGCCACTGCCGCCGAGGAGCAGACGGCGGTGGTGGGGGAGATCAGTCACAATATCCGGCAGATCTCCGAGGTCGCCGAATGCAGCACCACGGAGGTCGGCAAGATCAGCGAGACCGCCGACATGATGTCCAGAACGGCGGCGGAACTGCAGCAGGCGGTGGGCAGTTTCAGGGTCTGATCGAATGCGGGTCACCCCCCCCCCGCCGTGGCCGCAACAGGTGGCCCCAGCGAGGGCGTGTCGGGTGGGGGGCGGCCGCTCCGACCGCCACCCGTCAGGAGATGCAGAATCCGTCGTCCCGCCCTGCGCCGGAATGACGAACAGGGGCTTGATACTTACTCCTTCTTCGGCCTGACCGTAATGGCATCCAGGTCGACGCTGTCTTCATAGAGGAATTCGAAGCGGTCGCCCGGCTTCATCTCCATCTCCTTGCGCGTCCCATCGGGCATCACCCGGTACCACTTGTACTTACCATCCGCGGTGCGCACCTTGACGATCACCTCCTGGGCCTCGCCCTCCAGGAAGCCGGTGTCCGCCGCCAGCGTGGAAGCCGGAAAGGCAAGGATGGATATCGTCACGACCAGGGGCTTCAGGTTCATTGCTGTTCTCCTCGAGGTTGATTCGACACCGTATGCATTGCGCTCGGCCTGCGGCTGTCCGTCATACCGCTTGCGTCTGCAGGAACGGGTCAGTTGCCGGTCTGCCCGGTATCCGGGGACTGCGTCGTGGCCTCCGTCCCCGAATAGCCGAGGTTCCGGGCCTTTCGCCGCCAGTAGGCGGCCTTGTCGGGATCCTTCTTCACCAGCCGTCCCTCCGCATAGATGCGGCCCAGGTCGGCGCATGCCGCGGCATGACCCTGGGCGGCGGCCGATTCGATCCAGCGGATGCCTGCGGCGATGTCCCTGTCCACGCCGCGCCCGGTGAGCAGCATGGTGCCGAGGCTGTGCTGCGCATGGGGGATACCCTGGCGGGCGGCGAGCCGGTACCAGTAGGCGGCCTTCACTGGATCGGGCGCCACGCCGATGCCCTCTTCGTAGGCGACGCCGAGATTGTTCTGGGCCGGGGCGTATCCCGATTCCGCTGCTCTCCGGTACAGCCGGAAGGCACCGGCATGACCGGCGACACCATAGCTTCGCAGCCGGTTTGCTTCCCGCGTCAGTGCTTCGGGAGACTCGTCGGACGACGGACTGTCTCCTGTCACGCGGCCCCGGATATCGATGGTGACCGCGTCACCGTCGGCATCACTCTCGCCGTCGCCCCACCAGCCGCAGCCGATGGCCGCGGCCGGGATGGTCATCGCGGCGAGAAACAGGACGCCACGGGTCCGGGCAAGATACGAA
>DRKP01000046.1 GCA_011051715.1 Sedimenticola thiotaurini
GCAGATCCAGCAACTGCTCGAAAAGGTCGAGTGGAAAGAGAAGGTTCAGCGCGTACAGGCCATCGAAGGCATCGGCCCCCTCACCGGCGCCGCCCTGGTCATGGCTTACCATCGGGGGCGGTTCCGCTCCTCTGATGCCTTCATCGCCTTCCTTGGCCTGGATGTCCGTGTGCGTGACTCCGGGCAAAGGCAGGGACGAAGAACGTTGACAAAGAAAGGCCATGCCGAGCTGCGGCGCCTGTTGTATCTGGCTGCCATGCAGGCCTGCCGGACACCTGCCTGGAGAGACTTCTACCAGCGCCACCTCGAACGGGGGTTGGCCCCTGTCCAGGCGCTGGTCATCCTCGCCAGAAAGCTCGCCCGAGTGGCTTTTGCTATTCTCCGTAACGGAAGCAATTATCAGTCAAGAATTACAAAATCCGCTTGCGTAGAGACATAGAATCTCCTACGAGTTATCGCTGCCATAAGCAACATCCCCGTGGCAGCGGCGCCCCCGCCGCGAACCTTCGTGCAACTCATTTCCCGGTCTGCAGGCAGGATGCGCAGGCCCGCAGCAGCTCCCCGAAGCTCTCCTCCTCGCTGTGGCCCGAGGTCATCAGCTGGTAGTCGGCCAGGCGGTAGTCGGGTTCCCGCTCCTTCAGGATCAGCTTCAGGTCCTCCATCGCCCGGGGGCTGTCGGCCATCGGCCGCATGTCGCCCTGGCCGATGACCCGGGCCATGTGGTCCTCCGGCAGGGCCCGGATCCAGACGGTGAAGAAGTTGTCGCGCAGGATGCGGTAGGTCTCCGCCTCGGAGACCAGGCTGCCGCCGGTCTCCAGCACCACCTGGGGATGACGCTCCATGGTCTGGCGCAGGGCCTCCAGCTCCAGGCGCCGGTAGCTGCCCTGGCCGGTGAGCGAGAACAGCTCGTCCATCTCCATGCCGGCCAGCTCGGTGATGCGCTCGTGCAGGCTGACGAAGGGGAGGCCGAAGTGCCGTGCCAGACGCCGCCCCAGGGTGCTCTTGCCGCCACCGCGCAGGCCGATCAGGGCCACCCCCTTGCACGGTGCCCGCTCCTTGGCGAAGGTGCTGCTGAGCAGCTGGTGGGCCTGACGCTGGATCTCGAGCGGGAAGGTCTCGATCAGCTCCCCCAGGGGGGGATACTTGATGCACGCCTTCTCCTGGGCCGGCAGCAACGCCCCGATGCGCACCCCCAGCGCCTGGGCGATGCGCCACAGCAGGGCCAGGGAGATGTTGGCGGTACCCTGCTCCAGCTGCGCCAGGTAGCGCTCCGACACTTCGGAATGGTGGGCCAGGTTCTTGCGCGTGAGGCCGCGGCGGGAGCGGATGGAGCGGACGTTGCGGCCCACCTCACGGGCCAGGTCGTCCACGGTCAGGCCGGCGCCATCGGTGGATTCCTTCGTTGCTTCGGTGGTTCTGGTCATGTGGCTGGTGTCATCGTTTCGTCGGTCCGGCGGGTCGGGTGAATGACCGGCCGGCTGGTCACCTCTGCATTCATTATCCCACCGCTCGCCGGGTGTCCGCCATCATGGTGCGCCTCTTTAGAAGACATGCGCCGGGATGATCCGCCGGTTGGCGGCGGGAGGGACGTTGCTGTGGCGGGGACAACCCGCAGGAGCGCCGCCCCCGGCGCGAACGAACCGGCCGCCGGACCCGCAGTTCGCGCCGGGGCACGGAGTCACCGCAGCGCCTTCGGTGCGGACATCGATCATCCCCCCGCCAGCTGCGGCAGCAGCTCCACCCGGTCGCCGTCGCGCAGGGTGACGGTGTTCTCCGAGGCCACCACCACTTCACCATTGACCGCCACGCCGAGGGAGTGGTCATCCAGCGGTCCGGCGGCGGCGGGGTAACGTCGCTCCAGCTCGGCGCGCAGCTGGGCCAGGCTGGTGACCGGGTGGTCGATCACCAGGGTGTGGGGCTGGATTCCCGGCATCGCCGGCAGGGCGACGCTGAGGCCGAAGCCGGTGAGGACGCGGATCAGCCGCTGGCGCCACTCCGCCGCCGGCAGGCCGTCGTGGTCGAAGCCGGCGATGGCGTAATAGCGCCGCAGCAGTGCCGCGAACTCCTCCCGGTCGATCCGCTCGCCACGGAACGGCCCGGCGCTGGTCCCCTCCTCGAACCAGCGCCGGGGCAGGGTGTCATCGGCCGGCCCCAGGCCGCGGCGGGCGTTGATCATGCGTTCCAGGGCGGTGATGTTGCGGCCGCGGGCGAGCAGATCGTCGGCCCCAACCCGGATCCCGGTGAGGGCCTCGATCTGGAGCGCGAAGTCGTCGCAACCGGGCAGGCTGGGGGAGTTGAACAACTTGGTGTCGAAGCGGCACATGCCGACGGCGTCGCCGACGGCGAAGGTATCCTCGCAACGCAGCACCGCGTACTCCTTGCCCCGGTAGCTGTTGGGCTCGGCCGCCACCGCCCCGCCGTAGAGGGCGCTCTTGAACTCCGGGTCGTCGTTGATGCGGGCGTTGATCTCCAGGGTGGCGCGGTTGCGCAGGTGGTCCATGCCGCGGGTGGCGACCGCCAGGCCGAGGGCGAAGGCCTTGAGGATGCGGCTGTCGTGGGGATCGGACTGGAACAGCCCCTTTACCGCCATCCGGTAGCACAGCGCCGCGGCGGGGTAGTGGCCTCGCGCCACCGCCTTGCCGGAGTCGGCGATGACGTCGCCGAAGCCCTCGCGCCGGGCGGTCAGGAACAGCAGCTGTTCCACCGCCTCGTGGTTGCCCCACTCCAGCTCCAGCCCGCCACAGCGCTCCCGGTCGATGATGCCGCGCTGGTACAGCTCCATGGCCCAGCCGATGGCGCCACCGGTGCTGGCCGAGTCCAGTCCCAGGTCGTTGAGGATGTTGTTCAGCCGCAGCACCTGTTCCGGATCGCGGATGCCCAGGTTGGGGCCGAACTTGCCCAGGGTGACATATTCGGGTCCATCGCCACGCTGGTAGCGGTCGAACACGCCATCGCCCCGGACACCATCCTGCTGGCGGCCCGGGGACGCCTCCTCCAGGGCGCCGGCACCGTCCCCGCTCCCGGCATCCGGGGTCATGTCGTTCAGCGGCCTGCACTTCACCGGGCACTTGAAGCAGCCGTCCATGCGGTTGCGGTAGGGGTCCAGGTTGTCGGCGTCGAGCCGGTCGCTCCAGCTGGTCTCCTGGTTGTTGCGGGTGCCCATGGCCCCCAGCACCCGGCTCGGCTTGTAGAGGAAGGGGGTGCCCACGGTCTGCAGGGCGTTGCGGATCACGCTGGTGGCGAGGATGCGCTGGTTGATCGCCTTGGTATTGCGCTTGAATTCGCTGGAGGCGTCGATCCGGCCCGGCCGCCCCTCGATCATGATCGCCTTCAGACCCAGGGCTCCCATCTTGGCGCCGGGGCCGCCACGGGCCCAGATCGCCTTGGGACCGCCCATGATGCCGGCGCAGAGCACCCGGTTCTCGCCGGCGCTGGTGATGCGGGCCAGGGCCATCTCCCTGCGCTCACGCAGCCCGTAGTCGCGTTCGATGGCGGCGGTCAGGTCGATGTTGTCCAGGCCCAGGTAGGGGGTGGCGTCGTCGAACCGGACCTCGCCGTCATGGATCCGCAGCAGGGTCCACTGGCGGTGGCGGCCGTGCAGCACCAGGTGGTCGATGCCCTGCTGGCGCATGAAGGCGGGGAAATAGTCGCCGACGCTGCTGTCGAGGATGGCGTCCGAGTCCGGCGCCAGGCTGGTGACGTTGCCGCGGGTGGCGGTGCCCATGTAGCCGGTGAACAGGCCGCTGCCGAAGATCAGGGGGATCTCCGGATCGAGCGGCTCGACGCCGTCCTGCATCAGGTTGTAGAGCAGGAACATGTTGGCGCCGCGGCCGCCGATGAAGGTGTCGAACACCGCGCGCGGCAGGTAGCCGCGTCGTACCGACCGCCGGGCCAGGTCGATGAACAGGGTCTCGCCCTGGGTGGGATAGACGGGGGTGGGGGACATGCGCGCCAGCAGGGCCGCAATGCGCTGGTGGATGGTCATTGCTGTTCTCCTTGGTCGCCGCCGCAGGGGATCGCGTCGGGATCGTTCAGGGCCCGCTGCAGCGAGGCCTGCAGATCGGCCCGGTAGCCGGTGGCATTCCGTTCCAGCCGCTGCCGCCAGCCGCTGAGCAGCCGCTCCAGCTCCGCCAGGCCGCGCTCACGCACCGGACCGTAGCCGCGGGCCCAGACCGCCAGCCGGGCGATGGTGAGGGCCAGCTCCCGGTCGCGGCCGGCGCAACCGGCCAGCGCCGCCAGCCAGAGCTCGATGGTCGCCTGCTCGCGGCGGAAGCCGCGCCCGGACCGGCGCAGCCGGCGCATGCCGGCGACCGCCTTCAGGACACCATAGCCGAGGGGGGAGGAGGTGGGCCAGCGCAGGGCCAGGCCGCTGCCGGGGCGGGGCGCCGCGACGCTGCCCGGCAGCAGGGCGGTCAGCTCCGCCAGCCGGGGACTCAGATAGTCGTGCACGACCACCGGTTCGTCGTCACCGGCCCCCAGTTCGCGCCGGATCCGCCGCAGCCGCTGTGGCCGGGTCTTGAGCTGGGCGACGCGGATCACGTCCTCCACGCACATCCAGCGGGCCAGCTGGCGGGCGCTCTCCTGCAGCAGTCCGGTTTCCCCGTCCGCTCCCGGCCGCAGCGGCTCCAGCCGGCGCAGATAGAGCCGGGCGTAGTCCCGGTCCTGGTAGTCCAGCAGCCGCGCCAGGGCGTGCCCGAGCAGCGGACGCAGGGGGCGGGGGAAGCCCTCCAGCTCCGCCTCGAACCCGGCCGGTGCCGGGTCGAAGGCCGGCTGCCTCTCCACCGGGGGGGAGGCGCTGCCGCGGGTCAGGCCGTCTCCGAACCCGGACAGGTTGGCCTCCACAGCCACGCCGGTCTCCCGGATCGACCGGCGCAGGGTGTCCGGCTCCAGGGGCAGGACACCGCTGGCGGCGATGGCGCCGAGCAGGCGGGCGTTCAGGGGCAGGGTGGTGGCGTCCGGATCGATCAGGTACAGGCCCTGCGCCAGCCCCTGGAGGGCCGCCAGCAGCGGCCCCGGGTCGATGCGGCCGTCGCCGGCGGCGACCTTTTCCGCGGTGCTGTAGATCCGGCCGGTGGTGGTGATGACGGAGGTGGTCGCGGTGATCCAGCCGTTCTGCATCGCCCGCCCCGCCTCGGTCGGTTCCAGGCTCGCCACCAGGTCGACGTCACCGCTGCTGGGGAACAGGCTGAACACCACGTCGTCGCTCTCCCGCTGCCGGGGAAACAGCTCGAAATAGTAGGTGGTGGCGCCGGTGCGCTGGGCCACTCCGGGGATGGAGGTGCCCTGGGCCGGATAGCCGGCGATGCGGGCGGCCCCGGTCAGCCACTCCAGCAGCAGGCCGCCGCCCTGGCCGCCGAGGGCCCCGATCAGTACGCAGAGGGGGCGCAGCCCGTTCACCGGGCCCCCAGCAGCCGCAGCAGCGGCCTGGCCGAGCGGTGCAGCAGCCGTCGCCACCCCGGTGCGTCGATCAGCCGCTCGGCGCGGTAGAAGGAGGGGCAGAGGGCGGCGGCGTGGGCCGCCTCCCCGCACAGGCCGCAGTCCAGGCAGCCGCCGTCGATGCGGGCGGTCGGCGCCGTCCGCAGCGGGTCGTCGGCGGCCTGCAGGGTGAGGGAGGGGCAGCCGGAGAGGCGCATGCAGGAGTGGTCGCCGCTGCATACCTCGGCGTCGACACCGAAACGGGCCTGGCGTCGTGGCCGGCCCCGCTGACGCCGCTGGGCCTGCTCCCGGCGCTGACGCCGCTGGCGGGCGAGCCTGCACTCCTGGTCGCTGATCACCACCCGCAGGCCGCCATCCGCGTCCAGCGCCTCGCGCAGCACCGCCAGGGTGTCGGCGACGCGGTAGGCGTTCACCCGCCGGATCCAGTCGATCCCCATGCCGCGCAGGGTCTGCTCGATGGAGAGCCGTACCGGGGCGCCCCAGGGGGTGGAACCGGTGGAGGGGATGTGCTGCTGTCCGGTGGCGGAGGCGTAGCCGTTGTCGATGATGATCAGTACCGCGTCGTGTTCGTTCCAGCGGGCGTTGGCGGCACCGGTGGTCAGGCCGTTGTGCCAGAAGCCGCCGTCCCCCATCACCGCCACCGTCGGCTGCCCCAGGGCCGGCCCCACCGCGCCGCCGCTGGCCAGGCTCATGCCGTAGCCGAGCACGGTACTGCCGACCTGGAACGGCGGCAGGGTGGCGAAGGTGTTGCAGCCGATGTCGGAGGAGACGTGGATCGGTCCGCGCTCGCGCATCAGCAGCTTGAGGGCGGTGAACAGGGGGCGCTCGGGACAGCCGGTACAGAAGCCCGGGGGGCGTGGCGGCGCCGCTGCCGGCAGCCGCGCCCGCGCCTGTTCCACCCGGGCGTCGATCTCCCTCTGCCGGGCGGCGGCGCCGGCGCCGGTTGCCGGCGCATCCACCCGCTCCAGCCAGCGCGCCAGCCCCTCGCGCACCACGTCGGCGGTGTACTCGCCGGCCTCCGGCAGGAACCCCTTGCCGTGGATGCGGCAGCCGCTGTCGCTGCGCTGGGCCAGGGCACGGATCTGCTCCTCGATGAAGGCCGGATTGCCCTCCTCGACCACCAGCAGCTCCCGCTTGCCGGCGAGGAAGCCGTCGATCTGTTCCGGCACCAGCGGGTGCAGGGCGTTGAGGATCAGCAGCGGGATGCGGCTGTTGCCCAGGGCGTCGGCCAGCCCCAGCAGCCGCAGGCCGCGCAGCACCGCGCCCCAGGTGCCGCCCTGGAGGATGATGCCCAGGTGATCCGCTTCCCCCGGCACCAGTTCATTGATCCCCTGTTCCAGGATGAAGCGCCGGGCCCGGGGCAGCCGCTCCTCCACCTTGGCCCTCTCCTGGGCGTAGGTGGAGGGGGGCAGCACGATGCGGCCGTAGTCGAAGCGGGCCCCGGGCAGGGGGTGGCGCAGGCCGTAGCGGGGCGGCCGGTTGTCCTTGCAGACGAAGCGGCCGGTCATGTGGGCGGCGCGGATGCGCAGGGAGAGGATCACCGGCAGCTGGCAGGCCTCGGAGAGGTCGAAGGCCTGCTCCGTCAGTGCCACCAGCCGCGGCAGGTTGCAGCGCGGATCCAGCAGCGGCATGGAGGATTTCATGGCGGTGGCCAGGGTGCGCTCCTGGATCACGCTGGCCCCCTCGCCGTAGTCCTCGCCGACGATCACCAGGGCGCCGCCGGTGACGCCGGCGGAGGCGAGATTGGAGAGGCCGTCGGAGGCGACGTTGGTGCCGACGATGGACTTCCAGGTGACCGCCCCGCGCAGGGGGTAGTGGATGGAGGCGCCGAGCAGGGCGGCCGCACCCGCCTCGCTGGCGGAGGCCTCGAACTGGACCCCCAGGGGCGTCAGCACCCGGTCACGGGCATCCGCCAGCACGTCCATCAGGTGGGAGACCGGGGCCCCGGGGTAGCCGCCGACATAGGCCACCCCCGCCTGCAGCAGGGCCTTGGTGATGGCGAGGATGGCCTCGCCGTGGAACGGTTCGCCCGCCCCCAGGGTGAGCTTCTCCACCTGGGCGGCGAAGGAGCGCTCGGCTCCGGCGGTGGCCTTGGCGCTGTCCGGCCTGCTCATGGACGCTCTCCGCCGGGCGGGAGGTGCCAGCCGGGCCGGCTGCCGGGGCCGGTGCGGCCGCCGCCACGGGCCGGGGCGATGGGGATGGCGTAGCCCTGGTTGAATCCGGCCCGGGTGACGATCAGCAGCTTGGTGAGCCAGCCGGTGGCGGTCATGGCGGCACCGGCGAGCCCCATCAGCAGCGCCTGGGCCGGCGGCTCCAGGGTGAGGAGGAGGGCGAGCAGGCCGGGCAGCAGGGTGCCACCGGTCAGCAGCAGCGGCTGCACCGGGGCGAGCGCCCGCAGCGTGCCCTCGGGTGCGCCCCGCTGCAGGCCCTTCCAGTAGCAGTGCCAGGCGAACCAGCGCACCAGCACCAGGGCCAGCGCCAGGGTGCCGGGGAAGGCGGCCGGCGGATGCGGTGATTCCCCCAGGGAGAGCAGGATCAGCAACAGGCCCGTCCCTTCGGCCAGGCCGGTGGTCACGACCAGGGGGACGATCTCGGCCGGCCGCCAGGCGGGGATGCCCCGCGCCGCCCGGAGGATGCGCGCCTGGGTATAGAGGAACAGGGCGGCGGGCGCGGCGGTGAGCAGCAGCAGCGGCAGCCAGCCGGTGACGGCGGTGGCGGCGGCCAGGGGCAGCAGCGCCAGGGCGGTGAAGGCCTCGCGCGTCATCCACGAGGTGCGGCGGTTGCGAAACACGTTGATGAAGCGGGCCGGCCGGCCGGTCTCGAACCAGACCAGGCCGAGGCCGCCGGCCACCAGCAGCAGGGCGACGGTGGCCGCCAGGCGGATGTCGATGCCGGTGGGCGCGGAGACGGCGGCGGCCAGCAGCAGGCCGCTGCCGGAACCGCCGCCGATGAAGTTGCCGGCGGCGCGCCAGTCCCAGTTGTGCTGCCGCTGCGGACCGATGTTCACGAGCGGGGCCCCGTCAGGTAATAGAGGCCGGGTCCGGTATCCAGCTCCTCGTGCATGCGGAAGTGGTGGTGACTGGCGAGCAGTTCCGCCACCCGCCCGTCGGCCTGCTCCAGGTCACCGAACACCAGGGCGTCGGCGATACAGGCGTTGACGCAGCCGGGTGTCGCATCCGGATCGACACCGGGGGTGAGGCCGTTGGCCAGGCCATAGTCGATGCGGTCGACGCAGAAGGTGCACTTCTGGGCCACCCGCCGGCGTTCGAAGTGCTCGGTGCGCTGCTCGTGTTTCATGCGCGGCCTGCCGGGGTAGGCCTGGTTGGGATAGTCGACCCGGGAGCGGGCCTGGTAGGGGCAGGCGACGATGCAGTAGGCGCAGCCGATACAGAGGTCGTAGTCGATGGTGACGATGCCGTCGTCGCGCTGCTGCGTCGCCAGTGTCGGGCAGACATCGGCGCAGGGGGGGTCCTCGCAGTGCATGCAGCCCACCGGCACGAAGGTGCGGCGCACCTCCGGGTAGCTGCCGGACTCCATGTCCAGCACCCGGCGCCACTGTACCCCGGGGGCGGTGGCATTGGTCTGCTTGCAGGCGGCGGTGCAGGTCTGGCAGCCGACGCAGCGGTTCAGGTCCACCAGCATCACCCAGCGGCTCACGGCGTCTCCTCCAGCCGCGTGATCTGCACCCGCGCCAGGTCGGCGCCGGAGCCGCTGGCGTCGGTCAGGTCCAGCAGCATGGGGGTGAGGGCGTTCATGCTCGGCATCCCGAACTCCTTCGCCAGCGGCGTCGCCCAGTGGTCGAACTGGCCCATCAGCAGCAGGGTGTCGGGGCGGATCCCCTCGCGGGTGACCACATAGCCGCGGGTGGCGCTGAGGGGAGAGCGGATCTCCACCCGGTCGCCGTCCTTCAGTCCCAGCTCGCGGGCCTTGCCGGCGTTGATCACCAGGCCGCCGTGGCCGCGGATGTTGCCGGCCACCTCGCGGATCAGCTGGATCGAGACGTTGCCGCCCCAGGCGTACTGCATGCTGCGCGAGGTGACCAGCCAGAACGGGTAGTCGTCGATGTCGATGTGGAAATTGCGCTCCAGCGCCCCCTCCCAGATCCCCGGCAGGTCCTCCATCGCCGGCAGCGGGTTGTACTCCTCCAGCTGCTCGTCCCACCAGCTGATGCCGCGCTCGTGCAGCCGTCGTCCCAACTCGGTGCCGATGCGGAACAGCCGCTCCTGGTAGGGCAGCTCGTAGCGCAGGCCCAGATCCTCCATGGTGGCGGTGAGATACCACTTGAGCCGCGGGAACGGACTGAGGCGGAAGCCCTTCTCCCGGTAGTAGTCGAGCCCCTGCTGCTCCTGCCCGTCGGTGAGTTCGGCGCTGGCGGCGCGGCAGCAGGCGTCCCAGATGGTCTCCACGTCGTGGACCCGGTCGGTCGCCAGGCTGAAGTCGTAGTGCTCTCCCCGCAGCGGCACCCCGGCGGCGCCGCGGTTGATCGCCCTGTTGTACTTCTCCAGTACGCCGCAGCGGCGCGCCAGCTCGGTGGCGATCCAGGTGAAGTCGCGGGTATCGCCCTCCGGCTCCACCACCGGCTGGCGCAGGGCGAACCCCTGATAGTGCCAGAACTGCTCGATGAACTTGGTGCCGCCGATGCGGATCAGCTGCAGTCCCTCCAGATCGGTGCGCTCCGGCAGCAGCAGGTCGGCCATGTGGTTGGTCTCGTCCCGGGTATAGGCGAAGCAGACGGTGAACGGGAACCGGGCGATGGTGTCGACGATGCCGTTGGTGTCCCAGAACGAGATGGCCGGGTTGGTGCGGTAGACGAACCAGAGGTCCGGCGGGGTCGCCTGGGGCCAGTGCTCGGGGCCCTGCTGCTGCTGCATCCAGGCCAGATGGGTGGGGCCCAGGGCCTGGCTCCAGGGGGAGTTGGCCACCAGCGGCACCAGGGTGCGGTTGGCGTTGCGCACGTCCGGTTCGGCCAGCCAGTTGTCCCGGTCGGTGGGGTTCATCGGATAGTCGATGAAGCCGTCCGGCGACGGCCGGACGCTGAGGTTGCGGTCGGTGGCCGGGCGGTTCAGCCGCACCGTGGTGCCGAGGGTCCCGCCGGGCACCTCCAGCGCCCCCACCAGGCAGGCCATCAGGGTGCGGGCCCAGCAGCACTGGTAGCCGCCCCAGCCGTTGTTGACGGTCTTGCCCAGGACGATGGCCACCGGCCGGTAGGGCAGGGTGCGGCCCTCGATCTCCACCGTCTCCCCCACCCGGGCGTGGTCCAGGAACTCCAGCGCGATGCGGCGGATGATCTTGTGGTGGACGTCGCAGTAGCGCCCGGCCCAGAGCGGGGTGAACGGCTTCATGTGGTCCAGCAGTTTCCCGAACGCGGTGGTGACCCGGGCCCCCCGATGCAGCCAGCGGTCGTCGTCGGCGCCGATCTCCAGGCCGTCGAGATCGAAGCTCCCCTCCAGCGCCGGATCGATGTCGGGGGTGTCGAAGGGCACCGCCCGCTTCCGCTTCAGGTCGAACAGCAGCGGTTTCTCCGTCTCCGGATCGCGCAGGTAGAAGCCGTTGGGGGCCACCAGATAGGGGGCACCGGTGCGCGTCTTCAGGAATTCCAGGTCGAGGCGCTGGCGCTGCTCGTGCAGCAGCACGTGGATCAGGGCGAACAGGAAGGCGGCGTCGGTCTTGGGCCGGATCGGCACCCACTCCGCCGAGCAGGCGGCGGTGATCGAGAGATGGGGCTCGATCTGCACCCGCCGGATACCGCGGTCGCGGGCGTCGGCATGCCGCTTCACGCCGCAGACACCACCCGAGGCCTCGACGTTGAAGCCGAACGAGAGCACGTAGTCGCACTCCGGGGTGTCCGGGGCGACGGTGAAGGCGCGGTGCCAGAACTCGCCGTAGAGGTGCTCCGAGTGATAGCACTTCACCCCCTGGCCACTGCCGAAGCCGAAGTCGATGGGGGCGATGGCACCGAGGAAGGCGGGCAGGGTGCCCATGTAGTAGGTCGGGGTGCCGCCACCGCCGAAGCTGGCGGCGATACGTGGATAACCGGATCCGTCCAGCGGTTCCTCGGCGTGGATCTGGCGGATCTTCCCGGCGATGATGTCCAGGGCCTCGTCCCAGTCGATGGGGACGAAGCCCGGATCCTGGTCGCGGCCCTTGCGCGGATTGGTCCGCTTCATCGGCGTGGTGATGCGATGGGGGTTGTACAGCTTCTGGATCAGGCCGAACGCCTTGACGCACACCTTGCCGCCGGACGGGGCCTGGTCGCGGGCATCGAAATTGGGTTGTACCTCGGTGGCGACGCCGTCCTCCACCCGCACCTTGAGCAGGTCCGGCCCGGCCACACACTGGTAGCAGTAGGTGGGAATCCGGTTGGCGCCGGTGGGAGGTGCGTCGGTCATGCTCACTCCGCCCCGGCCGCCTTCTCCGCCTTCGCCCGCAGTCGCCCGGCGGTGGTGGTGACGTCGACCACGAAGCGGTTGTGGCTGCCGCGGGCGACCTGGTCGAGGGCGTCGCGGGCGCCCACCTCCAGTTCCACCATGCGCCCCTTCACCCCGGTGACGGTGACCTCGATCTCCACCCACATGCCGAGCAGGGTGGCGGCCAGGTGGTCGATGGCGACGCGGGTGCCGACCGAGTCCTCGCCGGGATCCGAGTGCTCCAGCAGCAGGTCGCGGGCGGTCATCTCGATGTCGCGGACCAGGTCCGGGGTGGAGTAGACCCGGCACTCGTCGCCCATGAAGTCGATGGTGCGGTCACGGTCGATGTCGATGCGGGCGGTGCGACTGATGCCTGGTTGCAGGGTCTGTTTCATGGTCTTCGTGGACTCCTGTGTCGTCGTGGTCCGGAGGCCGCCCTCCCGGGCCGGGCAGGGTGGCGGCAGGTCACAGCCGAAACCCGGCGGCCAGTTCCTGCACCTGCTCCTGACCACCGGTGACGGTGGGCAGGAACGGGGCGCGCGTCCCCTTGTAGAGGGTTCCCAGATAGAAGTTGTCGTCGCTCATCAGGCGGTGCGCCGCCCGTGCCGGATCGTCGGTGGCCTCCACCGGCGCCGGTCGCACCAGCTTCTTCCAGCCCCGCTGCTCCGGCCGGAAGGTGACGCAGGGGCTGAGGATCTGGACGAAGGAGAAGCCGGGGTGGCGGATCGCCTCCACCAGGGTGCGGGCGGTACCGTTGGTATCGGTGCTGGAGGCGCGGGCGATGAAGTTGGCGCCCGAGGCGAGGGCGATCACCAGCGGCGTGAAGGGATTGATCTGGGGGCCTCCCGGCGTGAGCTTGCTCTGGTCCCAGTTGGGTGCCGTGGTGGGCGAGGCCTGGCCCTTGGTCATGCCATAGACCTGGTTGTCCATCACCACGTAGGTGATGTCCAGGTTGCGCCTGCAGGCGTGCAGGAAGTGGTTGCCGCCGATGGAGAAGCCGTCGCCGTCGCCACCGGCGGCCAGCACCGTCAGCTCGGGGCGCGCCAGCTTGAGCCCGGTGGCCACCGGCAGGGCGCGGCCATGCACCGCGTGGAAGCCGTAGACGTTGAGGTAGGCCGGCAGGCGTGACGAGCAGCCGATGCCGGAGACGACCGCCACCCGTTCCGGCGCCAGCTCCAGCTCCGCCATCGCCTTGGCGAAGGCGAGCAGGATGCCGAAATCACCGCAGCCGGGGCACCAGACCGGCTTGGTGTCGGAGCGGTAGTCCTTGTGGGTGAGGGGGGCCGGGGTGCCGCTGCCCTTCATCAGGATTCCTCCCAGTGTCTGAGCCGGAGATACACCTCCAGCGGACGGATCGGCAGGGGGCCGGGGATGGCCATGGAGCGGGTGTCCGCGGGCAGGGTGTAGCAGGACTTCAGGTAGTGGTGGAACTGGGCCCCCTCGGTCTGCTCCACCACCAGCAGCCGC
>DRKP01000047.1 GCA_011051715.1 Sedimenticola thiotaurini
AGCTGATGCCCACCGAACCCTACCTGCTGGGTTCCCACTCCGGCTGCTGCGGCATCTGGGTCTCCGGTCCGGAAGACGTGGGTGCGCCCACCGACGAGTCCGAGGCCGGCGTGCCCGAGCACCTGCCCAAGGGCTGGAACTGGGGCTATCGTGGCATGACCACGGTTCAGGGTCTGTTCACCGCCGCCGACGGCGTCGGCGCCTCCGGCCACAAGTTCTCCTCCGGCTCCCATGCCGAGGGTCGCATGTGTGCCAAGTCCATGGTCAAGTTCGTGATGGACAACAAGGACCACACCCCTGAGCTGGACACCAGCGTGGACGAGCTGATCGACGAGATCTACCGTCCGGTGAAGAACTTCATGGAGTTCAAGGACTACTCCACCGCGATCGATGTCAACCCCAACTACATCACCCCGCGGATGCTGCAGTTCCGTCTCCAGAAGATCATGGACGAGTACGTTGCCGGTGTGGCCACCTACTACACCACCAACGAGCACATGCTGGAGCTGGCCGAGCAGAAGCTGGAGATGCTGAAGGAAGACGCCCTGAAGATGCGGGCCAAGGATCTCCACGAGCTGCTGCGCGCGTGGGAGAACTATCACCGCATCCTCACCGCCGAGGCCCACATGAAGCACATCCAGTTCCGCCAGGAGTCCCGCTACCCGGGCTTCTACTATCGTTCCGACAAGAACTTCGTGGACGAGGAGAACTGGCACTGCTTCGTGAACTCCATCTATGACCGGAAGACCAAGACCTGGACCTGCTTCAAGCGCGCCCATGTCGATCTGGTCGACAAGTCCAAGCTGTTCAAGTAATACCCGACAGCTGAAGACGTGACGAAGTCCGGGCACCGCGAGGTGCCCGGGCTTTTTTGTCTCCGGTCCCACCGGACTGCCGCCGCACCGCGGGTACCCGCAAGAGAGCGGGGTGCGGCCGGTCCGGGAATCCGGACGCGGCTGCGCCCCATCCGTCCGCCGCCTGGGGGATCACCCCCCGGCTTTCGGTCATCGGGGTAAAATGGCAATATTTGCCTTCAGTTGCGTTTGGTTGCGGCAATCCGAGCTGTACCATCCAATTCAAGAGGTCGTACATGAACGAAAAATTCGATATCCCGTTCGACAGCAGCCTGGTGCCGAAGATGCTCAATCTCGGCTCACGGCTGAAGTTCAACTGCCACAAGGGGATCTCCTGCTTCAATGCCTGCTGCAGACAGGCGGACATCACCCTCACTCCGTACGACATCATCCGCCTGAAGGATCGGCTGGGTAAGAGCTCCACCGACTTCCTGCGCGATCACACGGTGCCCTTCCGGATGGACAAGGAGGGACTGCCGGGGGTGAAACTGCGCACCGACGATGAAGGGGCCTGCCTGTTCATGACCGAGGAGGGGTGCAGCGTCTACTCCGACCGTCCAACCGCCTGCCGCTACTATCCGCTCGGTCACATGGCCATGGTGGCCTCCGGCTCGAAGAAGGACGAGACCCACTATTTCCTGGTCAAGGAGGATCATTGCAAGGGTCACGAGGAAGAGAAGGAGCAGACCATCGGTGAGTACCTGAAGGAGCAGGAGACGGCCGACTACGACGAGATGAACCGGGAGTGGCTGCAGCTGATGCTGAAGCGCCGCTCCATGGGACCCACCGTGGGCCGGCCGCCGGAGGCGACCCTGCAGCTCTTCTTCATGTGCTCGTTCGACATGGACCGCTTCCGCCGTTTCGTGCTGAGTGAGAACTTCCAGACCACCTACGACCTGGAGGACTCGGTGTACGAGGTGCTGGAGAAGGAGGATCTCTCGCTGATGCAGTTCGGTGTCCGCTTCATGAAACAGGCCTTTTTCGGTGAGCGCACCATCCCGGAGCGGGAGGGGGCCTGGGAGGAGCGGGTGAAGAAGCGCAAGGAGGTCTGGGAGGCCCGGCGCCAGGCCGAGATCGCCCGCCAGCAGGCGGAAGAGGACGCCAAGTACCGGGACCTGGACTGACCGCCATGCCCGGCGCCGCCTGCCCCGGAGAAGGGGGATGAGCCCGGACGCCGACCTGGTCCGTCGGGCGGAGATCTACGCCACCCAGGCGCATGAGCGCATCGACCACCGCCGCAAATACAGTGGCAAACCCTATCAGGAGCACCTGAAGGCGGTGGCCGACCTGGTCGCCTCGGTCGGCGGCGACCCGGAGATGATCGC
Organism: Sedimenticola thiotaurini; assembly: GCA_011051715.1. Taxonomy (GTDB): domain Bacteria; phylum Pseudomonadota; class Gammaproteobacteria; order Chromatiales; family Chromatiaceae; genus HyVt-443. The sequence continues at coordinate 2,180 of DRKP01000047.1, forward strand.
CGCCGCCTGGCTGCACGACACGGTGGAGGATACCCCTGCCACCCTGGGGCAGATCGAACAGGAGTTCGGCCCGGCGGTGGCCGCTCTGGTGGAGCAGCTGACCGACGTCAGCCGCCCGGGGGACGGCAACCGGGCGGCGCGCAAGGCGATCGACCGGGAGCACCTGGCCGCCGCCTCGCCCCGGGCCAAGACGGTGAAGCTGGCCGACCTGATCGACAACTGCACCGACATCACCCGTCACGACCCCCGCTTCGCCCGCGTCTACCTGAAGGAGATGGCATCCCTGCTGGAGGTGCTGACAGAGGGGGATCCGGTCCTGCTGAAGCGGGCGCGCAAGGTGCATGCCCGCAGTCTCGAGCGGCTGGCGCGGCAGGAGCAGGAGACGGCACCCCCCGGCGACGACGCCCCCAATCCCTTCGGCGACCTGTCGGAGGGGCAGTTCCGGCGCATGTTCTCCGATATCTTTACCGCCCGGGACATCGCCGAACCGCTGCTGTCGTTCGATTTCGAGCAGCCGGCCGGCGAGGTCGCCGCCATCCTGGACGAGCAGCGGGAAGAGGTGGCGAGTGTCCGTATCCTGGGGCGGGTCAAGGGGTTCCTGCTGCGCCAGGAGCTGGATGCCGGCCACTGCGGGGGGACGCTGCGCCACTTCAAGGTCGACCAGGTGGTCAGCGGCAGCGCCACCCTGGCCGAGGTGGTGCATGTGCTGACGCGGCACGACTACTGTTTCGTCACCCTGCTCGGGGAGGTGGTCGGCGTGATCCGGCGCGACGACATCAACAAGCCGATGGTCCGCATGTGGCTGTTCGGCATCATCACCCTGATCGAGATGAACCTGACCCGTCAGCTGCGCCACTATTTCCCCGATGGTGGCTGGCAGGAGCAGATCTCGCCCGGCCGGCTGCAGAAGGCGCAGGCCTTCCGGGAGGAGCGGTTGCGTCGCAACCAGCACTGCGCGCTGGAGGAGTGCCTGCAGCTGTCGGACAAGGGCTATGTCCTGATCGGGCACCCGGAGGCGCTGAAGGGCCTGGGCTTCGAGTCCCGGCGCTCGGCGCGACGGGTGATGCGCGACCTGGAATCCCTGCGCAACAATCTGGCCCACGCCCAGGATATCGCCACCCACGACTGGGCCCAGATCGCCCGCCTCGGCCAGCGTCTGCAGGAGCTGGCCGACCGCTGATCCGCCGCCGCTGTTTCAAGTCCCGCGGCAAGGGGCCGACACATGTGGATACGGAGCCCGAATCCAACCACGGGTCCCCCCTGCCAAGAGGGCTGAACATGAATCCGATACATTGCAACCGCTGGCCGCTGCCTCTGCTTCTGGCCGGCCTTCTGCTGTTGTCCGGCACCGCCGGGGCGGTGACCCTGAGCTGGGTCGGCTGTGGCATCACCAAGAAGGCGTTCATGGCGGAACTGGCCGAGGCCTACCGCAAGGAGACCGGGACCGAGATCACCATCGAGGGCGGCGGCGCCACCAAGGGAATACGCAAAGTGGCGGCCATCGGGGCGGATCTCGGCGGATCCTGCCGCTATCGCCTGGAAAACAACGAAAAAGAGGAGGGCGTGGTGTTCAATCCGGTGGCCTGGGACGCACTGGTGGTGATCACCCACCCCGGGAATCCGGTCGAATCGATCAGTATGGAGCAGATCAAGCGTCTCTACCGGGGGGAGATCAACAACTGGAAGGAACTCGGCGGCGAGGACCGGCCCCTCAAGCTGTTCGCCAGGAAGGGGAAGATCTCCGGCGTCGGGCTCTCCATCCGCCAGCTGGTCTTCGGTGACCTGGACATGTCATTCGCCGCCGATCGCTTCTATCCCTCGTCCGGCCCCCTGGAGAAGGCGGTGGAGAAGGATCCGGCGGCGATTGCCATTACCGGTATCAGCAGCGCCCGCAAGCGCAAGGTGAAGATCCTCTCCCTGGAGGGCAGGCGTCCCAGCTACGAGAACATCAAGTCGGGCAACTACCTGCTCTACCGGCCACTCTACCTGGTCACCCGTCCCCAGGGCGAGCACGCGGACGAGATCGCACGCTTCCTCGCCTTCAGCCACAGTCGCAAGGGGCGCGAGATCATCCGCGCCAACGGCGTGGTTCCCTACCTCGAGGCGGTGCGCCTCAGCTTCAAGCAGCGTGAGCAGTGGCAGGCGGTCCGCCCCGACCGTTGATCGGCCGGACCCGGGCCGTATTTTTCTTGCCGCACCTCATTCTACCACCCTGGCATACCTGCTACCCTTGCTGCCTCCGGACGACTGGCCATGCGGCCGGTCGCCGTTGCAGCGGGAGCAAGCAGCATGAAACTGGAACACATGTCGATCCCCACCGCGGTGATGCGCAAGGGAATGACCCTGCGGGACTTTTTCGAGGAGTGCGCCGAGAGGAACGTGCCGGGCCTTCCCTACGTGGATGACAGCGGCCGGATGTTGGGCCGCATCTCCATCCGCGACGTCTACAAGCACATGGCGATTCCCGACTACATGCTGCGCGTGGCACGCATGCTCGGCGACCAGACCGACCGTCTCGACCTGCCCGAGATGAAGGTCCGGGAGACCCTGGCGCTGCCGGTGGAGACCTACCTGCTCGAGACCATGCCCTGTGTCTCGCCCCGTTCCTCCATCGTCAAGGCCCTCGCCATCATGGAGTTGTTCAATTCGGGCTATGTCTTTCTGGTGGACGACGAAGGCTACCGCGGAGTGGTGACCCGAATGCTGATCGCCAAGAGGATGCTGGAGTGCGTCCGCCACCAGGAGGAGCTGGAGGGGCAGGCAGGCGAACAGGGAGCGGAGAGCTAGCATGGAGCCGATGACGACGGGCGTGACGGCGAACATGTGGATCGCTGGCGGCATCATGGTGGCGGCCTATGTGCTGATCTTCAGCGAATGGATCCACCGCACCCTGGCCGGCATCATCGGCTCGGTGGTGATGGTGATGGCCGGCTCCATCGGCGGCTTCTACACCCAGGCCGATGCGGTGGCCGCCATCGACGCCAACACCATGTTCCTGCTCACCGGCATGATGACCCTGGTGGTGCTGCTGCGTCCCACCGGCGGCTTCGAATACCTGGCCATCCGCATGGCCAAGCTGGCCCACGGCAGCCCGCGCCTGCTGCTGATCTACCTCTCCACCGTGGTCACCGTGATCAGCCTGTTCCTGGACAACGTCACCACGGTGCTGGTATTCGCCCCCCTGACGGTGGTGATCACCCGGATGCTGGCCCTCAACCCGGTCCCCTACCTGATGTCCGAGGCGCTGCTGTCGGACACCGGCGGCGTGGCGACCCTGGTCGGCGATCCACCCAACGTGATGATCGGCAGCGCGGCCAATATCGACTTCAACCAGTTCCTGTTCCACATGGGCCCCATCATCCTGGTGGTGTGGCTGGTCACCGTGGTGCTGATGCTGTACCTGTTCCGCTCCCACCTGTCCCAACCGATCGAGGAGACGGTGGACCTGGACGAATCGAAGGCGATCACCGATCCCAAGGCGTTGCGTTCGATCCTGATCTCCATGGCAGTGGTCATCCTGCTGTTCTTCATTCACCACCATTTCGGCCTGTTTCCCGGCTACGTGGCCTGGGTCGGTGTCGCCGTGGCCCTGGCACTGGTGCGCCCCGATCCGGACGTCTTCCTGGCCCAGATCGACTGGCCGGTGCTGCTGTTCTTCGCCGGCCTGTTCATCATCGTCGGCGGGGTGGAAGCCTCCGGGCTGCTCGACCTGGTGGGGCAGCAGCTGGGGGAGATCGCGCAGGACCCCGACGACCTGCTGCTGACGGCGCTGGTGCTGATGTGGGTGGCGGCGCTGATGAGCGCGATCGTCGACAACATCCCCTTCACCGTCACCATGATCCCGATCATCGCCCACCTGGAGACCCAGGGGGTCGACATCATGCCCCTGTGGTGGGCATTGGCCCTGGGGGTCGGCCTCGGTGGCAATGGCACCCATATCGGTTCCACCGCCAACGTCATCTGCGTGGCCGAGGCGGAACGTTGCGAGGTGCCCGAATACCGCATCTCCCCGCTGCTGTGGCTGAAGAAGGGGACACCGGTGATGCTGGTCACCCTGCTCGTCGCCAGCGCCATCCTGGTGCTCTTCTTCGACGCCTACCGCGGCGGCTGAGCGCCATGGCGTCGGGCGACCAGCCACTGCCAGGGGCAGGAACAGGGCGGGGCGGGGGCATCTCCGGCATCCACCACGTCAGCCTGCTGGTGGCCGATACCGCGCGGGCGCTGACCTTCTACCGGGATCTGCTGGGGCTGGGCTGCGACCCTGCCAGGCCGGACCTGGGCTATCCGGGCGCCTGGCTGCAGGTCGGTGGACAGCAGATCCATCTGCTGGAGCTGCCGTCACCGGATCCCCGGGACGGACGTCCCGGGCATGGCGGCCGCGACCGTCATCTCGCCCTCCTGGTTCACGACCTCGACCGGCTGCGCCGCCGTCTGGAGCAGGCCGGGGTCCCCTGCACCCCGAGCAGCTCCGGGCGGGCGGCCCTGTTCTGTCGCGACCCCGACGGCAACGCGCTGGAGTTCATCGAGGCGGGGACATAGCCTTCCCCCATGGCAGGATCTTCGGCAACGGCGGCGCGCTGCCAGCGGACCGGCATCAGTATCGGCGTATGGGTGCCGCTACAGTTGCCATGGAGGAGACAGGTATTTGGAAACGATGGGTCGGATGCGTGACAAGTGGATCGGGGCGGGGGTGCTGGCGCTTCTGCTGCTCCTGGTGATCGGGTATCCCCTGATCCGGGAGGGGAACGACGACGACCGCCTGTCGGTCCGCCTCGGGGCGGCGGAGGACCTGATCAATTCGCTGGTCTGGATTGCCGCCGACCAGGGTTTTTTCGAGGCCCGGGGAGTGGACGTCCGTCTCCAGGAGTATCGGAGCGGCAAGCGTGCCCTGCGGGGGCTGCTGGAGGGGCGGGTCGAGCTGGTCACCACCTCCGAGGTGCCATTCATGAAGGCACTGCAGGAGCATCCGGACCTGCGCCTGCTGGCGACCGTGGGCACCACCGACAACGAGATCCATGTCGTTGCCAGGCGTGACCGCGGAATCAGTGAGCCAAAGGACCTGGTGGGCAGGCGAATCGGCACCCAGAGGGCATCGGCGGTACACTTCTTCCTCAGCAGCTTCCTGCTGCAGCACTATATTCCCGCATCTGCGGTGGAGCTGCGTTTCATGCGGGCGGAGCAGCTTCCCGGGGCCCTGGCCGCCGGCGAGATCGATGCCTTCTCCATGCGCGAGCCCTATATCCATCAGGCTCGGCAGCTGCTGGGCGAGCGGCTGGTGCTGTTTTCCGAGCCCGGACTCTATCGCAAGACCTTCAACCTGGTGGCCACCCGGGAGTTCGCCGCCGCCAACCCGGAGTTGCTGCGGCGATTCCTCGCCGGCCTGCTGCAGGCCGAGAACTTCGTCTACCGGCATCCGGAAAGGGCGCAACGGATCCTGGCCCGTATCCGTGGCCTCACCCCGGGCGAGGTGGCGGCGGTATGGGACAGTTACACCTTTTCCGTGCTGCTGGATCAGGACCTGTTGCTGCAACTTCAGCAGGAGGAGCAGTGGCTGGAGAGCGAGCTGGGAATCCCCCGCCAAAGGCGTCCGCTGAGCAGCTATGTGGACCAGGAGCCGATGCGTCGGGTGGCCCCCGAGCGCAACGGGATCATCGCCGAAGGATGAGCATGCAGCGCAACCTTATCCTGGTGGTGCTGGTGGTACTGGCGCTGAATCTGCTCTCCGGTATCCTGCTCTACCGGCAGCAGGCGGCACTCGAGCAGAGTCTGGAGCGCAATCGACTGGTCAGCACCCTGCTCCAGGACGAGGTGCGGATGCAGACCCTGGTCGGCAGTTACATCTGGAGCCGCGACCAGCGGTTCCTCGGTCAGTACCGCGGTCTCGTCGGGCGCCTCGACCAACGGCTCGAGCGGGCACTGACACTGTTTTCCGATGACGAGCGCCGCCGGCTGCTGCGCTTTCTGCAGCGCGAGACCCGCGGCCTGATGTCGCTGGTGGAGCGCCTGCACCGGAACGAGCAGGCGGCCGGCTCCGGCCGGATACCGGACGACCGCGAGGGGCTGTCCGCGGCGCTCGACGGGCGGCTGGTCTCCCAGCTGCTGATCCGCTACCAGTATCTGATCGGTGAGACGCTGCGCCTGCATGATATCGAGCAGCAGAACAACGCCCGGATCGCCGATCAGAATCTGCGCTGGGCCCTGCTCGCCCTGCTGCTGGTGTTCCTGGTGATCGCGTCGGCCGCGCTGGCGTTGATCGTCCGGCTCAGGCGCCACTTCAGCAGCCTGGAGAGCGGTGTCCGTCGCCTGGGGCAGGGAGACCTGACGGTACGGCTGCAGCTGCGGGGGCGGGACGAGATCGGCCATGTCGGGATGATCTTCAACCAGATGATGACGCGGCTGGAGAGCGGTGAGCAGCGCCAGTCCGATACCATGGAATCCCTGCGCCGGGAGCAGCAGCGGGTGTTCCACAAGGCACAGGAAGAGAAGGTCCTCAGCCAGCTGGCCCAGATCGCCCTGCGGCGGCAGCCGATGGAGGCCTATCTGCAGGCCATGCTGGAGACGCTGCTGGAGTCGGTCTCCTGGCTCAGCTTGCAGGCGCAGGGGGCGGTGTTCCTCAGTGATGGAGACGGCGAACGGGAGGGTGGACTGCGCCTGGCGGTGAGCCTGCGCATGGCGCCGGAACTGAAGATCCGCTGTGCCCGGGTCGATCCGGGGCAATGTCTGTGCGGACAGGCCGCCCGGAGCCGGGAGCTGGTCCATGCCAGCCATGTCGACGAACGTCACGAGGTGCGCATCGACGGGATGGCACCCCACGGCCACTACTGCCTGCCGATCATGCAGGAAAAGGACCTGTTGGGCGTACTGACCCTCTATCTCTCCGAAGGTCATGCCTACTCCGACGACGAGGCCCGCTTTCTGAAGCGCGTGGCCGACGTGTTCGGGCTCGGCATCGTGCAGCGCCAGTCGGAACAGCGCATCGAGTTCCAGGCCTATCACGACGCCCTCACCGGGCTGCCGAACCGCCATCTGCTGCAGGAACGCATGGGCCATGAGCTGGCGATGGCGCGGCGCCACCACCAGAGGGGGGCCCTGGTGTTCTTCGACCTGGACAACTTCAAGGTGCTGAACGACTCCCTCGGCCACGATCTGGGCGACCGGCTGCTGGTACAGCTGGCCGAACGCCTGCGTGGCGAGATCCGGGACGAAGACATCCTGGTGCGGGTCGGGGGCGACGAGTTCCTGATCCTGCTGCCCTCCCTGTCGGAGAGCGCCGATGCGGCCTTCCTGCGGGCCGGCAGCGTGGCGGAGAAGATGAGAGAGGTGGTGAGCCGGCCGTTCGACCTCAACGGCCACGAGTTCCATCTCACCGCCTCCTTCGGCATCACCCTGTTTCCCGATGGCGACGCCAGTGGCGAGGAGTTGTTCCGGCGCGCAGATACCGCCATGTACAAGGCCAAGGCCGATGGCCGCAATGGCATCGCCCTGTTCTCCAGTGATATGCAGGAGCAGGCCGACCGCCGGCTGTTCCTGGAACAGGATATGCGGCGGGCGATCGAGCAGGGCGAGTTCGAACCCCATTTCCAGCCCAAGTTCGATGTCGCCGGCAATGTGGTGGGGGCCGAGGTGCTGCTGCGCTGGGAGCATCATCAGCAGGGGTGGCTCTCTCCCGCGGAATTCATCCCCATCGCCGAGGAGAGCGGCCTGATCATCGATCTGGGGCGCTGGCTGCTGGACGATCTGTGCCGGCGCATCTCCGGCTGGTCACGGCGGCTGCCGGTGTCGGCACCGGCCGAGATTGCCATCAATATCAGCCCCAATCAGTTCCACCAGCCGGCCTTCGTCGACGAGATCGCCCGCGTGGTCGACGTTCTGGAGGGCGCCGGAGTGCGTCTGGTGCTGGAGGTGACCGAAGGGGTCCTGCTGCAGAAGAGCGGGCAGGTGATCGAGACCATGGGCCGGCTGAAGGAACTGGGCGTACAGCTCTCCATCGACGACTTCGGCACCGGCTACTCCTCCCTGGCCTACCTCAAGCGCCTGCCCCTGGACGAGATCAAGATCGACCGCTCCTTCGTCGAGGGTGTCCACGCAGACGAGGACAACCGCCTCATCGTCGACACCATCCTGGCCATGGCCTCCCACTTCCGACTGACGGTGGTGGCGGAGGGGGTGGAATCGAGGGAGGAGCTGGAGTATCTGGATCGCCGTGGCTGCCGGGTGTTCCAGGGCTTCTACTTCAGCCGCCCCCTGGACGAGGAGGCGTTCATCCAGCTGCTGTCGGTGCGTGGCGGCGGGGCCATCAGTGCCTGAACCGGGGCCTGTGAACAGGATCCCGACGGGTTCGTGTTCACAGGCCCAAGGAAAAGGCCCTCCGAAGAGGGCCTCGTTCCCGGTACCGCTGGCGCTGCCGGTTACTTCCCGGCGATCTCCTCCAGCTTCTTCGCCTTGATCACCTGTCCATCCAGGGCCGACTCCTGGGCCGAGCGGCCGAAGGCCACGTCCATCAGCTGGCTGTAGTAGACCACCGGCATCTGGAACTTGGTGCCGTGACGCTCGTTGATCTGGTCCTGGTAGACCTCGACGTTCATCTGGCACACCGGGCAGGGGGTGACGATCAGGTCGGCGTTGCTGTCGTAGGCGGACTCGATGATGCCCTTGATCATGTCCTGGGACTTCTCCGGCTCGGAGAAGGCCAGGGCGCCACCGCAGCACTGGACCTTCTTGTCGTAGTCCTTGATGGCATCGCCGCCCAGGGTCTCGACCAGGTTGTCCAGGTACATCGGGTTCTCGAACGACTCGCCGTGGATGCCGAACGGCCGGTTGGTCTGGCAGCCGACGTAGCCGGCGATCCGGATCCCCTCCAGCGGCCGCTTCACCTTCTCGCCGATGGCGTCGTAGCCGATGTCCTCGATCAACACCTCCACCATGTGGCGGATCGGCGGCGTCTCCGGCTTCAGGTTCAGGCCGGCCTCGGAGAGGGCCTGGTTGGCCTCCGCCATCAGCTCGTCGTCCTCGCCCAGGCGCTCGGCGGTCTCGCGGGTGGCGAGCCAGCAGGCGGCACAGGTGGCGACGATGTCCTGTCCGGAGTTGTGCTCCTGGGACAGGGCGATGTTGCGCGCCGACAGCGCCAGCCGCGGCAGCTCGCCACCGCCGGCATAGCCGATCGAGGCGGCGCAGCAGTTCCAGTCCGGGATGTGGTTGAGCTGCACGTCCAGCTCCTCGCACATGGTCTCCACGGACTTGAGGTAGTTGGATGAAGATGCCCCTTTCTGTGAGGAACATCCGGGGTAGAAGGAGTACTCTTTCTTGGCCATGGTGGGTGTTTCCTCAGTTGCTGCTCTTCTGAATGCGGGCGTCTTCCAGTTCCTGCGCCTTCTTGATCATCTTGTGGAAGCCCGAGACATCCTTGACGCTGTGACCGCCGAAGAACTCCCCGACCGCCATGCGCTTGGTCTTCAGCATCCCGAGGCCGATGTCCTTCATCTTCAGGGAGGTCTTGATGCCCTCGCTGAAGCCGTTCATGAAGTACAGGCTGATACCCAGCTTGAGCTCGTTCACCCGCCCCTTCCTGGTCAGGTTGTCCCAGAACAGCTGGGCGAACTTCTGCGTCGGCTGGTTCTGGGGTACCAGGCCCAGACGCTTCGCGTAGTGGGCGAGGCCGTGCATGATGTGGGTGATGGGCAGGCCGCGCGGGCAACGGGCGATGCAGTTGTAGCAGGAGGTGCACATCCACATGGAGTCGGACGACAGCACGTCGTCACGCTTGCCCGCCCGGATCATCATGAAGATCTCCTGCGGCGGATACTCCCAGGCGTTGCCGAGCGGGCAGGAGCCGGCGCAGACGCCGCACTGCATGCACATCTTGACCCATTCGCCCTCTTCCACGTTCGCCTCAACCTCCTGCAGGAAGCTGCTGCGGTACTTTTCGATCATTGCGGTATTGAGATCACTCATCGGGTGGCTCTCCTTAGAACTTGAACGGGCTCAAGCCGATCTTCTCGACGGTCTCGGCCATGTCGTTGATCAGCTTCGGCGCGCGCTCGACGTCGGTGATCGCAACCTCGTAGGAGGCCACGCGTTCCGGCTCGAGGTTGAGGGTCTCCAGGGTGTCGCCCACCTTGCTCATCCGCTCCAGGCCCATCTCGGAACCCTTGACGAAATGGCACTGGTAGTCGTCGCCCTTCTGGCAGCCCATCAGCACGATGCCGTCGAAACCGTTGTTGAGGGAGTCGGTGATCCAGGAGAGGCTCACCGAGCCGAGGCAGCGGACCGGGATGACCCGGGCCCAGGGGTTGATCTCGACCCCGTTCATGGCCGCCTGGTCCAGCGCCGGGTAGGCATCGTTCTCGCATGCCAGCACCAGGATGCGCGGTTTCTCGTCCCACTCCTCCGGGATGTCCACGTTCTTGATCTGCTGACCGACGGTGTCCACCGAGTAGTTCTCGAACGAGATCACGCGTACCGGGCAGGCGCCCATGCAGGTGCCACAGCGGCGGCAGCGCTCCTCGTTGAACACCGGGTAGCGCTCCTCGTCCTCGTTGATGGCGCCGAACGGACACTCCACGGTGCAGCGCTTGCACTGGGTGCAGCCCTCGCGGCGGAAGCTCGGATAGGAGAGGTCGCCGGAGCGGGGGTGCACCGCCTGGCCGACGGCCGCGTGCTCGGCCGCCTGGATCGCCTTCATGGCGGCGCCGGTGGCGTCGTCACGGGCCTGGCGGATGTCCATCGGGCGGCGTACCGGGCCGGCCGCGTAGATGCCGGTGCGGCGGGTCTCATAGGGGAAGCAGATGAAGTGGGAGTCGGTGAAGCCGTACTTCAGCTGCGGCAGGTCGGTGCCCTGGCGATAGTCCAGGTTGAGGATCGACTCGACGTCGACCTGGGGGGCCTCCTCGCCGGCGGCCTCGGCCGCCTCTGCAGCCGCCGCGTTCTCCTCCTCCTCCTCTGCGGTCAGGGGAATGGCATAGGGGTCCGGGCCCACCTTGGGGACCATGCCCACGTCCAGTACCACCAGGTCGCACTTCATGCTGGCGTCGTCGTTCAGGATCAGGTCCTTGAACTTCACCTCCAGGGTGTCACCGGGGACCACTTCGTTCACCCGCCCCTTGGCGAAGGTGATCATCTTCTCCTGGCCGGCGCGGTAGAAGTCCTCGCCGGGGGCGCCGGGGGTGCGCAGGTTGTCGAACAGGACGGTGGTGTCGCAGCCCGGGTTCAGCTCCTTGAAGTACATCGCCTGCTTGATCGCCACCAGGTCGCCGATGCCGGAGTGGTAGGGCAGCTGCCCCTCCTCGGTGGAGTTCTGGCCCACGTTCTGCACGAATGCCACCGCCTGCACTTCCCGGCCGTCGGAGGGGCGCTTGATCGGGCCGCCATCGGCCTCCTTCGCCAGCTTCTCCAGCTCCAGGTTGGTGACGATGTCCGGACTGTTGCCATAGTTGAACTGGGACAGTTCGCTGGGATCGTACAGCTCGAACCCGGTGGCCTGGACGATGGCACCGAAGCTCACCTCGGTGGTGTCACCGGACTCGGTGGCGATCTGCACCTGGAAGCGGCCGGGAGCGCCCTCGGTCTTCGCCACCTTGCTGTTCAGGTGGACGGTGATCAGGTCGTTGGCCTCGACATCGGCGATCATCTGCGCGACGCCGGGATCCTGCGGCTCACTGTAGGGGGCGCGGGTCGGGATCGCCTTGTAGAACTGGGCCGCGTGGCCGCCCAGGGCGCCACTCTTCTCGACGATATGGACCGGATAGCCGGCCGCCGCCGCCTCCAGGGCCGCGCTCATGCCGGTGACGCCGCCACCGACCACCATGATGTTCTTGTTCAGTTTCCGCTCGCCCGCCATGGACGGCTTGGTCATGAACTTCACCTCGGCGCAGGCCATGCGGATGTAGTCGTCCGCCATCTCCTGGGTGGTCTCCCGGTTCTCGTCCGTGTCGGGACGGACCCAGATCACCCCTTCGCGCAGATTGGCGCGGGACATGGCCACCTCGGGGAAGTGGAACGCCTCCACCTTGGCCCGCCGCGAGCAGGCGGCGATCATGATGTGGGTGACGTCCTCGTTGGCGATGTCGTCACGGATCATCTGGACGCCCTCGGCGCTGCACAGCATCTCGTGCTGCCTGCACAGCTGCATCTTGCCGTCGCGGGTGGCCGTGGTCTCCAGCTGGCCGGCATCGAGCCGCTCGCCGATGCCGCACCCGGTGCAGATGTATCCGGCAAATTTCTTTTCGTCTGCCACTGTATTAACCCTCCGTTCCGGCGACGCGGTTGACAACCTGGATGGCGCGCAGCGCGGCCCCGGTGGCCTGCTGTACGGCGCGGTTCACATCCAGAGCGTCGGAAGCACATCCGGCGGCGAAGACGCCGCCATTCTCGGGCGCGGGCTCGATGAAGCCCTCCTCGTTGATGCTGATATCCACCGGGAAGCTCTCCTTGTCGACACTCGGCTCCATGCCGATGGCCAGCACCACCAGGTCGTACTCGGTGGAGTAGCGGTCGTAGCCGCCGTTGCCGTCGCGGTTGTAGCTCTCCACGTCGACCCCGTTCAGGATCGGGTTGCCGTTCTCCCTGTTCAGGGTGATGGAGGCCACCTTGGACTTGATGAACTTCACGTTCGGATTGGCCTTCACGTTCTGGTAGAAGTCCTCGAACCGGTCGATGGCGCGGATGTCGATGTAGTAGACCGTGGACTTGCCCTCGTCGCCCCAGGCGTCCTGCACGAAGTGGGTCTGCTTCAGGGTCGCCATGCAGCAGATGCGCGAGCAGTGCAGCAGGTGGTTCTTGTCACGCGAGCCGGCGCACTGGATGAAGGCGATGTTCTTCGCCTCCTTGCCGTCGGAGGGGCGCAGCAGCTTGCCGCCGGTGGGGCCCTTGGGGTCGGCCATGCGCTCGAATTCGACATTGGTGATGACGTTGTCGAAGCGGTCGTAGCCGTAGGGCTGGATCCGGTTGGCGTCGTAGGGGCGCCAGCCGGTGGCCCAGATCACCGCGCCGGCCTTGAACTCCACCGTCTCCTCCTGCATCTCCAGGTCGATGGCGTCGTACTTGCAGGCCTCCTTCGCCTTCTGGGCGTCGTCGGTGCCGATGATGCGCGGATCCAGCACGTACTGCTGGGGATGGGCCATGGTGTGGGGCAGGTAGGCCCCCTTGCGCTTGGCCAGACCGCCGAGACCGTAGTTGAACTCGTTGTCGAATTCGCTCTCCACTGCCCTGCCGCAGTCGCCGCAGGCGGTGCACTTGTCGTTGACGTAGCGGGGGCTGATTCGGACCGTAGCCGTGTAGTTGCCGGCCTCGCCCTGGATGTCGGTCACCTCGGCCATGGTGATGATGGTCAGGTTGGGGTTCATCTTGGCCCGGCGCTGATTGATCTCCAGACCGCAGGTCGGAAAACAGAGCTTGGGGAAATATTTGTACAGCTGGGTCACCCGCCCCCCGACGAAGGGGCGTTTCTCAACCAGCACCACCTGCTTTCCGGTTTCGGCGGCCTCCAGGGCGGCGGTCAGGCCGCTGATTCCGCCACCGACCACGAGAATGGTCTGGTTGGTTGCGATTACTTCCGTCATGGATTGTCCTCCGTTGCGGAAAAGGCTCTCTCAGTCGAATCCAGCTCCGGACTTAACTTGACCTTGGCGCTGGGTTATTCCACCATTGGGCTGTGGGCGCACGCCCCAAATATTAGAGTTCGATAAGATACCCTTCTTCTGTTCCCTCGGCTAGAAGAAAGCCGGCCTCGTTCAATCGAAGTTTCCAATGTGCGCATAGAGTTGATATATGTGCCACGGGGATCCCTTTTTATACGCGAACAGTGGCGTGGTTCCCCATATCCATGATTGGATAGCCACTCGGCCCCGGTGGGGCTGAAACGATCACCCTGGTTCCGGATGGGACCGGGCAATAACTACAACCGAGGAGGTGGAACGATGAAGATCTATCTGCTGGCCGGGGCGCTGCTCACCGCCGGCCTGGTATCGACGGTGACCGCGCAACCCTACTACCCGGGCAACTACGGGGGAGGCTACGCGCCCTACTTCCGACCGCCGCAGCAGGCGGTGCAGCCGGGGCCCGCGGCGATCCTGCAGCAGGGACTGGAGCGGCTGATCGCCTTCGTCGACCGTGACCCACGGCCGGGCGAAGCGGACCTGGCTGCCTTCCTGGACCGGGAGATCGCGCCCTACTTCGATTTCGCCTACATGGCGCGCTGGGCCGCCGGCCGCATGTGGTCGCGGATGACGCCGCAGCAGCGCAGGGACTTCGAGGGCCGGCTGCAGCGCCTGTTCCTGGGCGCCCTGGCCCAGCGGCTCACCGGCTACGGCGGGCAGCAGTTCCGCGTCCTGCGGCCCAGGGCGGGCCGCAACAACGAGGTCGATGTCGGTGTTGCGGTGCAGAATCCGCGGGGCTATCCGGCGAAGCTCAACTTCCGCTTCTATCGTTCCGAGGATGGCTGGAAGGTGTTCGACGTGGCAGCCAACGGCAACAGCGCGCTCATGTACTATCGCCAGTATTTTCGCCAGCAGCAGCGCCAGCGGGCCCCCCGGCCCGGGTATTACGGACGCCGTTGACCGACCCGCCCTGTCGCAGCAACGGTGAAGGAGAGCGGTGATGCCGGCTGACGGCGACGGGGCGGCGGTCGGGCGCATCGGCCGCTGGATGATGGTGGCGGCGTGGCTGGCGCTGCTGCTGCTACTCACCCTGTTCTTCTCCCGTTACCTGGAACACCGGGACAACCCGAACCGGGATCCGGCAGGAAGCGTGACCGCCGGGGGGGTGCGCCAGGTGGTGCTGCTGCGCAACCGGGCCGGGCACTACGTGGCGGATGGCTCGATCAATGGCAGCCGCGTCACCTTCCTGCTGGACACCGGTGCCACCGACGTGGCGGTGCCGCTGGCCCTGGCGGAGCGCCTGGGTCTGCCGCGTGGCCTCCCCACCATCAGCCGTACCGCCAACGGCAACGTCAGGACATGGAGCACCAGGCTCGACGAGGTGCGCCTGGGACCGATCCGGCTGCGTGACGTGCGGGCGTCGATCCTGCCCGGCATGAAGGGGAACGAGGTGTTGCTGGGAATGAGTTTTCTCAAGCACCTGGAACTGGTGCAGCGGGGGAGGGAACTGATTCTGCGCCAGTACCGCAGCGGTGGCTGATGCGGATGGGCAGGCGGCGCCCGTGCAAGGGCGCCGCCGGCAGATGGTTACTTCAGGGTGTCTTTCAGTGCCTTCAGGGCAGAGACCTTGACCACCGTGGTCGCCGGCTTGGCCGGGATCTTGATCGCTTCGCCGGTGGCGGGGTTGCGCCCCATCCGCGCCTTGCGTGCCGGTTTCTTCACCCGGCGGATTTTGACGCCGGTCTCGGGGATGGCGATCTCACCGGAGCCGCGGCGCTGCATGTGGCGCCTGATCAGGGAGCCGAGCGAGGCGAACACCTCGGCGACCTCCTTCTTGGCCAGGCCGACATCCTCTGCGATGTGCTGAATGATCTGGGTCTTGGTCTGGCGGGTGGTAATGGACTTGAGTCTGACCGGCGCCGCCTTGGCGGCCGCCTTCTTGCGCGCGGGGGCCTTTTTCGCCGCCGTCTTCTTGGTGGTCGCCTTCTTCTTCGCCGCCACCTTCTTCTTGCTGGCGGTCTTCCTCGTTGCGGGCGCCTTCTTCACGGCGGACTTCTTTGCAGTCTTTTTCGCAGTTTTCTTTTTTACGGCCATCGGTTACTCCCGGGATAAGGTGGAACAGTGCGCCGTAAACATAGCATAGAATGGGTTTTTTCCAACAGAAAATCGGCTGAAATACAAGGTTTTCCGGGAAAAAAGGCCTGTGATCGCAAAAAATCCCCTGTTTTACCGCCTCAACGCCCCCCCGTGCGGTCCGTTTACACGGTAACGGCGACACCGCCACGACGGCTGTCACCCTGGCCGGAAAGCGTCCCGTGCGTATCGATCGATACGGTATGGGCGCCACCGAAGAAGAGATTCTTCTCTGGCCACAGGCGGTGTTCGGGAAACAGCCGGAACAGCTCTTCCAGCGTCTCATTGGGAAAGCCGGACTCGATGTTCAGCAGTCCGTTCTCGTAGTGGATCCGCGGGTGTTCCACCGCCTGTTCGATGTCCATGTCGAAATCCACCAGGTTCAGCAGGACCTGCAGAATGGCGCTGCGGATGCGGTTGGATCCACCGGACCCGGTGGCCCAGGCGCGGCCGTCGTCCGCCAGCAGCAGGGTCGGTGACATCATGGAGGCGATGCGGCGGTTCTCCGGCCAGTGGTGGAAACCGTGGGGATTGATGTCCTCCTCGCCCAGCATGTTGTTCATCATGATGCCGGTTTCGGGGATCACGTAGCCGGAACCCTCGCCATTGGAGAGGGTCATGCTGGCCAGGTTGCCGGCGCGGTCGGCGATGCTGATCTGGGTGGTGCCGCGCGCAAAGCGATGGCGGTCCCGTGTCTGCCGGCGATACTGCTGCACCAGTGCATGGCCGAGGAGTCGCTCCGCGGTCCTCTCGTCCAGATCCTGCTCGACCCGCTGATCACGCCGCATTCTCTGGGTCAGTCGCTGGGCATCGGCCACCTGCGCCAGGTGCATGGCGCTGTCGGCGCTCATTCCTCCGGCAGACTCCTGTTCCAGCAGCGCCAGGGTGAACGCGATCAGGGTGCCGCCGATGGATGGGGGCGGGTTGGTGAACAGCTCGAAGCCGTGGTAGCGACGATGCAGTGGTTCGCGTATCCGCACCCGGTATCCCTCCAGGTCCTGCATCCGCAGATGACCGCCGCCGGTGTCGCAGTCGTCGACCAGACGCCGGCCGATCTCACCCTGATAGAAGAGTCCCTCCCCCTCCCGCGTCAGTGCATCGAAGGCATCGGCCATCTGCGGCTGGGGCACTCGTTCGCCCGGTGCCGCCAGACCGGTGCCGCCCGGACTCCGGTGCAGCGCCAGGGCAGCCGGTGTCGAGAGCAGGATGGGAGAGACGATCTCGGCGATATAGTGCTGGAACGGGTTCACCGGCACCCCCGCACGGGCCAGGTCCAGCGCCGGCTCGACGATGCTGCGCAGCGGCAGGCGGCACAGGTCGCGGTGGATGCGGAACAGGCCGCGGACCACGCCGGGAGTCGCAATCGAACCCATGCCGATATGGAACTCCTGCTGGGCCGTGCCGAAATCGGCGACGATGGGATAGAAGTCCACCTGTCCGGCCGGCCGCTTGCGTCCCGGGGTCTGGGTGAAGAAATCGTACAGCACCGGCCTGCCCCCGTGGGGACGGGCCAGCAGAAAGCCGCCGCCGCCCAGGGAGGCGAGCACCGGCTCGGCGACACAGCTGGCGAACAGGGCGGCCAGTACCGCGTCGAAGGCGTTGCCACCGGCCTGCAGGATGTCGGCGGCCGCCTGTGCCGTGGCGCTGTGACCGGCGGCTGTGATCCCCTTAACAAACAAGCTCCGTTCTCCTCAAGTGCGTTCTGGAGGTGCCGATAGGCTCAATGTTCTCCCCCGAGAAAGGCCTTATGTTACCCCGAAAGCGGAACCGGGTCGGAGAGATTCCGGCGGCAAGCGAGACGGGGGCCGGTGCGGGCACCGATGGGAGCCCTAGCACGCCTTTGATAAAGGAATACACCGATGGCGGTGGCGCCGAAACGAAATGCACTGGAGATACTTGCGCGACTGGTCCCGCTCAACACCCTGGGCGAGGGGGAGCTGAAAGAGCTGCTCGACAGCGCGGAATTCGACAAGCTGAAAAAGGGAGCGGTCCTGTTCGAGGAGGGTGATACCGCCAGCCTGAACATCTATCTCCTGTCCGGCAAGGTGGCCCTGCTGGCCGGAAAGCAGGAGATGGACGTGGTCGATGCCCGTGACGACACCGCCCGTTTCCCCCTGGCCCACCAGCTGCCCCGCAAGTTCACCGCCATCGCCCGCACCCGGGTCGAGATGGTGCGGATAGACAACCGCAGGCTGGGCGAACTCATCGCCCGCGCCTCCCAATCCTCCTATGAAGTTTCGGCGGTCGACAGCGATGCGCCGGACGACTGGATGAGCCAGCTGCTGCAGCTGCCGGTGTTCCAGCAGCTGCCACCGGCCAACATCCAGCGCGTCATCATGGGCATGGAAGAGGTGGAGCTGGAACAGGACGACGAGATCTTCCACCAGGGCGATCCCGGTGACTCCTTCTACATGATCAACAGGGGACAGTGTCGCATCACCCGGGTCGGGATCGATGGCGAGGAGGAGCTCGCCCGGCTCGGTCCGGGAGACAGTTTCGGCGAGGAGTCCCTGCTCTCCGGCAGGCCCCGTGCCGGCACCGCGACCATGCTCAGCGACGGCGTGCTGGTGCGGTTGCAGAAAGGGCGGTTCATGGAGTACGTCGTCGAACCCCTGTTCCGCCGGGTCGGCTACCGGGAAGCCCTCGGACAGGTGGATCAGGGGGCGCTGTGGCTGGATGTGCGCCCCCCCTCGCGCTTCGAGCAGTCCCATCTGCCTTCCAGTCTCAACCTGCCATTGTCGTCATTGCGCTACCAGGCATCGAGCCTGGATCCTGAGCGCAGTTACATCGTCTGTGGTGACGCCGGCGGGGACGATGTGGTCGCCGCCTACCTGCTGCTGGGGCAGGGCCTGAAGGTCTCGCTGCTGGAGGGGGGAGTCCCCGCCACCGACGGGCCGGATGCGAAGACCACGGGCGGTGGTGACGTGGTGCCGCTCCACGGGACAGGGGCGAACGGGGCAGACAGAAAGGAGGAGCCGGAACAGCCACCGCAGCAGCAGCCGGACCGGTCGCAGGCCCCGGCCGGCGGGGAGAGCCGATCCCTGGAGGAGCTGGAACAGGAGCTGGGGCAGGCCCGGGAACGGCTGCAACAGCTGGAACAGGAGCGAACGGCGGACGACAGCAGGGAGCAACTGGCGGCGGCATTGCGCGAGAACGAGGCGCTGCAGGCCGAACTGCAGCGCCGGGCGGAGACCCTGAAGGGACTGAATGCGGAAAAGGAGACCGCAGAGGCCTGCCTGGCGGACCTGGAGCAGACCATCGAGGATCTGCAGGGCCAGCTTGCCGAGGGCAGGGGGCAGGGGAAGGAGCTGAAGCGACTGCAGCAGGCGCTGGAGCAGGAGCAGGAGAAACGACAGCGGGCGGCGCAGCAGGCCGAACGCCTGGAGCAGGAACAGGCGCGGACCGGGCGCGAGCTGGCGGCAGCGGAACAGCGGGCGGAGGAACTGCAGCAGCGTCTGGCAGAGGCCGAGCGGGCGGCGGCGGAGCGGGACGGGGAGGCCGGGGAGCTGCGACAGTCGTTGCAGCGGGCGTGCCAGGAGCGCGAGGCCGCCGTCGCCGCGCATCAGTCCCTGGAACGGGAGCGGGACCAGGCAGCCGAAGCAGCGGAACGGCTGCAGGATCAGCTGCAGCAGGCGCAACAGGAGGCGGAACGGCTGCGGGAACGGGAAGCGGCACAGGAGAGCGACCGGCGTGCCGCGGAGCAGGCGCTGAGCGAGGCGACGGACCGCATCCGCGAGCTGGAAACGGCCCTGGAACGGCAGCAGGCCGAGGCGGCGCAGGCCGTGGCGGAGCAACAGGAGCTGAAGCGTACCCTGGAGCGGCAACAGGAGGAGCTGCAGCGACTCGCCCGGATCGAGCAGCAGTTGCAGGCCTCGGTGGAACGGATGGAAGAGCTGGAGTCGCAGCTGGCGGCGGACGAGCAGCGTTCCGCCGACTGGCAGCGGCAGAGGGAGCAGTGGCAGCAGCGGGAGCAGGAGCTGGCGGCCGAAGTGGCACGGCTGGCGGCAGAGAAGGAGCAGGCCGAGGCCGGCAGGCAATCGGCCGACGAAGCGCTGGAGCGGCAGCGCCAGGAGCTGGAGGGACGCGTCCGGGATGGGGAGGAGTCGCTGGCGGCCC
>DRKP01000048.1 GCA_011051715.1 Sedimenticola thiotaurini
GAGGACCGCGGGCAGGGCCGCCTCGATCCCGTCCAGCAGCCCCGCCACCGGTGCCAGATCGCCGTTCCGGGCAGTATTCTCCAGCCGCGCACAATGCCGCGACAACGCCTGTGCACCCAGGCTGGCACTACTGGACTTCATCCGGTGGGCAACGCCCCTCAGGGTCTCTGCATCCTGTTCTGCCAGTGCCTGCTTCAGGGCCTCCAGCTCCACCGGCATCTGCTCGATGAAGTGTTGTATCGCCCGCCCCATCACGTTCCGGCCGCTGGCCTGGTCGAGATCCCGCAACTGCTGCAGAGTGTCGGGGTCGAGGGGTGCCTCCAGCCGTAGTAGCGGCAGCATGCGCTGGCGCCGGTCCGGGGAGCCCGACCCGGGGTCGACGATCTGCAGGTGCTGCTGCAGGGTCGCCAGCAGCTGGTTCATATTGAACGGTTTGCTGAGGTAGCCGTTCATTCCCGCCACCGCACACTGCTGCTCTATCCCCTTCTGCACATCCGCCGTCAATGCGATCACCGGCGTCATCGGACGTCCCTGCTCGCGCTCCAGGCGACGCAGCTCCTCGGTGGCACCGAAACCATCCATCTCCGGCATGTGGCAATCCATCAGCACCAGGTCGTAGCGGTTCTCGGACCAGGTGGCCACGGCCTCGACACCGTCCGCGGCCAGGTCCACCTCACAGCCCAGGACCGTCAGCATGCCGACGGCCACCTCCTGGTTGACCGGATTGTCCTCGGCCAGCAGGATCCGCTTTCCGGCCAGGCCGGTATGGTTCTGCGCCACTGGCAGCGGATCCCGCGGCCGCTGCCCCAGCACGTTGCCCAGACACTCGAACAGCTGCCGCTGGCGCACCGGTTTCTGCAGAAAACAGCTGATCCCCAGGGCCGCCGCCATGGCTTCGTCGATATCCGCACCGGTGGAACTGAGTATCACCAGCTGCGGCGTCTTCAGCTGGTCGTCCGACTGGATCGCCTGGGCCAGTTCCAGACCATCCATCTCCGGCATGTGCCAGTCCAGCAATGCGATCCGGTAGGGATCGCCCGCCGTATCGGCCTGACGCAACAGCTCCAGCGCCTCGCTGCCACAGCTGGCACTGGTACTGCGAAGGCCGTGTGCCACCATCTGATTCTGCACGATCTCCCGGTTCACGGCGTGATCGTCCACGATCAGTATCCGTACCCCCTGCAACGCCGCCGCAGGCTTCGGAATCTCGGTATCCTGGTGGACCAGCCCGACCTGGATCGTGAACCGGAAATGGGCGCCCTTACCCGGGGAACTCTCCAGTTCGATCCTACCGTCCATCTTCTCCACCAGGCTCCTGGCGATGGCCAGGCCGAGGCCGGTGCCGTTGTGGCGCCTGGTGGTGGAACTGTCGGCCTGGCTGAAGGCATCGAATATCCGTTCCTGCTGCTCCACCGGGATGCCGGGACCGGTATCGGAGACCTCGAACGCCAGCGTCTGCCGTCTGCCGTCGCACTCGCCGGGCCGGACCCAGAGCCGCACCTCCCCCCGCTCGGTGAACTTGATCGCATTTCCCAGCAGATTCACCAGGATCTGGCGGATCCGCACCGGATCCCCCCGCACCATCATGGGCAGGTCCGGGGGCAGATTGGGAACCACCTCCAGCCCCTTGCGATGAGCCTGGCCGGCGATCATCTCCAGGGTATCCTCCAGCAACGCCCGCAGGTCGAAGTCCTCGGGATTGAGCTGCAGTTTGTTGGCCTCGATCTTGGATATATCGAGAATATCGTTGATCACCCCCAGCAGGCTCTCCGCCGAACGGTGGGCCGTGTCCGCGAGCCGATGGGCCCGCACGTCCAGATTGCTGTCCAGCAACAGCTCGGTCATGCCGATCACCCCGTTCATCGGGGTACGGATCTCATGGCTCATGGTGGCCAGGAACTCGCTCTTGGCCCGGCTCGCCGCCTCGGCGTCCTCCCGCGCCTGTTCGGCGACCTCCATCGCCTCCCTGAGATGGCGGGTACGCTCCTCGACCTTCAGTTCCAGGCCCTTGCGATAGGAGGCCAGTTTGTCGTCCCGCTCCTGTATCTGGCCCAGCATGGTGTTGAAGTTGCTGATGATGGTTCCGATCTCGTCTTCGCCCCCACCCTGCAGGCGCAGACTGAAGTCCTGCTGGTCCGAGACCTTCCGAATGCCCTCCACCAGGTGCTGGATCGGCGCGGATATACGCCGCTGCAGGCGATTCGAGAGCAGATAGACCCCACCCATGATCAGCAGCCACAACAGCAAGGTGACTGCCAGATAGTCGACGATCCGCTCGTACAGCGCATCCAGACTGGTATCGATGTGGATGAAGCCGAGCTGTTCACCCTGCATGACGACCGGACGGACAACGTCTATATCGTCTTCGTCGTAGCGGTAGCGCAGCGAATCCGCCTGACGCATGCTGTCCAGCCACTGCCGGTCGTCGCGATCGGTGGGGTGCTGCTCCCGTGTCCCGCGGACGTAGGAAGCGAACCGGTCGCCATCCGGCAGATACAGGGTGGCGCTGTTGACGGAGGGCTCCGAACGGAGCGACTGCAGGAGCTTGCCGGCCGTCTTCCGGTCATCGAAGGTCAGCGCTGCGGTCGAGTTGGTGGCGATGAGATCGGACAGCACCACCGCCCGCTCCAGCAGCAGCTTCCGGTAGCTGAAATAGTCGATGCTCAGTGAGATCAGCGATGCCACCAGCAGGGCGATACCGCTGGTCAGGAGTATCATCCATCGCAGCTTCTCCGCCACGTTCAGCTTCCCGAAGGTCTTCATCTCATCCGATCCTTCTGTCCGTTGTCCACGATCGTGGCCAACCCCAGCAGAGGGGCCGCGATCCGGAGTCCGGCCGACTCCACCTGCCGCTGGTTGATCTTGAGGCCGATCCGCTTGCCCTTCATGATGAACTGGATCATCCCCCCCTTCTCCGCGAATCCCGGGCTGTCACCGACGGTCAGCAGTGGCCGGTGACCAAGCCCCTGAATGATGGGTCGCAGAAATGCCCGCTTGCTGTCATCGATGAACACCACCTGGCACTGGGCCCCGATGTCGTCGGAACGATTGAGATGCAGCACCTCGATCCGCCGGTTCGCCACTTCCCGTCCTTCGACTGCATTGAGCAGATGGCCCAGTTCACCCCTGCCGAGCACACAGATCCCGAAGTGATCCCGTGGCAGCTGCGGCCAGTCGACGAAACGGGTCAGTTTGTAGACCAGCGCCGCCTTCAACCGGTATTCCGGCGAGAGGCCTTCGGTGCTGGCCTGCGGCAGCCACAACAACAGGCCGCACAACAACAGCAACACGACACCGCAACGGCGTCGCCGGCGACAGGCCCGGAAACTGATCCAGCGGTTTTGCATATGAAACGAAGATCCCTACCGCTAGAAATCCCAGCGAACACGACCATAGATGGAGCGCTCCACCTGGGTCTCGTTGTAGAGGTTCTCGCCTATGAACTCGGTATGCCGTGCGTCCAGCAGGTTCTGCCCTGTCACCGACAGCTCCACCCGGTCGGACGGCCGCCAGGCCAGCCGCAGATTGACACTGGTGAACCCATCGACCCCCTCGTGCCCGAAATAGTTGGTCTCCTCCAGGGGTGACATGTAGTACACCCAGGCATCGAAAAAGAGGTTGTGTGGAAGATCCATCATCGAACGTACGGAGACCTGGTGCCGGGGACTGGCGGCGTCGATCACCACCTCGGATCCGGTCCGGTCGGTACTGTCCGCATCGAGCCAGCCCTCGACCTTGAGATAACTGTAGTTCGGCTGCAGCCGCCACCATTCCAGCGGCCTCCATTCCAGGGACAGCTCCGCACCATAGCTGTGGGCATTGTTGCCATTGCCGAACACCGTGGAGGAAAGCGGGTTGGACGGATCGGAGGCCTCGAACGTCTGCAGATTGTCATAGTCGTTGTAGAACAGGGCCAGGTCCATGGAGAGGTTGTCCCGCGCCTGCAGGCGGTACCCCAGCTCGTAGGCGATGACATCCTCGGACCGGTACCGGTCACTTCCGTGTACCCGTATCACCGCGGGATCGAAGGTCGGTGGAACCGGCACGATGGCACTGATGATGCTGGAACCGGCCTCCATTCGCGACGGGGTTCGCACCGCCCTGGAGACCGCCCCCCAGAGCGTGGAACGGTCATCGGGCAGCCACAACAGCCGGGCCGAGGGCTGAATCTCCATCCCGGTATAGTCATTGTGTTCGAATTTCGAACCCAGGGTCAGGTTCAGGGTCCGGGGCAGCAGTTCGATCTCGTCCTGAATATAGGCACTGTACAGACTGCGGCTGGCATGGTCCGGGATGAACTGGACCATGAAGGTGTTATCGAAATCGTCACTGATATTGCGGTAACCCAGCCCCAGGATCACCTCGTGGGATGCCAGGGGACGGAACCGGTAATTGAAATCCAGGTCCAGGGTGTCGTGGGACATGGCGATGATCGCCTCGTCCCGTTGGGTGTGATCATAGTAGACCTGCAGGGTGGCGCTGGCGGTTTCGCTGACCTGGTGGTTCCAGCGGCCCATCAGGTTCCAACCCGAAGAATCGTAGGTACTGTCCACATAGGGATCCAGATAGAAGGGGGCATAGATCCCGTTCTCCGGATCCGACGGATCCTTCCATATATTGACCCGTTGATTGCCGTCGTTGTGATAGATGTCGCCCTGCAGCGTCCAGCTGTCGGCCGCCAGTGCCGTGCCATCGACGCGGAATCCACCACGCAGGCTCCGCCAGTCGTCGCCGGCCTCGGTATCCAGATCGGGCGAATAGAAGCTGTCCCGGTCGTTGTATTTGAGGTAGGCCCGCCCGAAGGCACGATCCCCCAGTTCCACTCCGTAGCGCAGGGACATCAGGGCCTTCTCCTCGTTACCCGCCCCGGCCACCAGCAGGCCGCCCTGGGTATCGGCGGCATGCTTGGTGATGATGTTGATCACCCCGTTCACCGCATTCGCCCCCCAGATGGTGGCGCCGGGGCCCCGGATCACCTCGATGCGTTCGATATCGGCCAGCATCGTGTCCTGCATATCCCAGAACACGCCGGAAAAGGAGGGATCGTAGACCGTGCGGCCATCGATCATCACCAGCAGCATATTGGTGAACTGGCTGGCGAAGCCACGGCTGGAGACCACCCACTTGTTGGCATCGATGCGGGACACCTGGATGCCGGGAGCCATGCGCAGGGCATCGGCAATGCTGGTGACGCCCGATCGCCGGATATCCTCCTGGGTGATCACGTACACCGCAGAGGCAACCTCGTTGAGATGCTGCTTCTTTTTCGAGACCGAGGTCACTTCCATCGACAGCAGGTCTTCCAGCGGCATATCCAGGTACTCTTCCACCGGATCTCCAGCCTGGACAGGGGCGGACAGCAGCAGGGTGCAAAGCAGCCCCAGCGCGATACCGACCCGCGACGCCGGATGCTGACCTGAATGCGAAAATCGGGTTGTGACCGGTTTTATCAACCTGGCGACTAAATATGTCGCCCTCAGTGCTTCAAACAGGGCGCGTATCAAGGCGCGGCTTGCAGGCAATGGCAAGCCCCTGTCAAAAGCCGCAACGCCGAGACGCGCCCTGTTTGAAGCACCTGACAAATTGATACTAAAAGGCAAGGCCGGCCTGTCTGCGCGGGTGGACTGCGTTATCAACACTTGCTGTAGAGTGACTACCGCGGCGCGTTGATGCCTTGCCACCCGCGCAGACAGGGCGGCCGAGGACGATACATTTGGTTGCCAGGTTGACATCATCATCACTGCTTCACGAATCGGGATCATTACGGTCGCAGCAGATAGCGGCAGGGCGGTGCCAGAATTGAGCGGTGACGGCCGATCGGCCGGGCATCGGCATGGCACCGGCCACCCGGTGGTTTCTGTATTGCTCCCCAGCGTTTACAATCCCCCCTCTGATACCGATCCCGACCGGCCCCGGCCGGTCCAAGCTGCGAGGAGCGAGATACGTGGAACAAAGAACCGTCGACGTCGCCATCATCGGGGCCGGCAGTGCCGGCCTCTATGCACTGGGACAGGTACGTCCGTCGGGGAAGAGCTTCGTCCTCATCAACGGCGGCCACCTGGGCACCACCTGCGCCCGGGTGGGCTGCATGCCCTCCAAGGCCCTGATCCAGGTGGCGGAGGACTTCCACCGGCGCAACATTCTCAGCCGCTACGGAGTGGAAGGGTACGACGAGCTGGAGCTGGACCAGGAGGAGACCCTGGACCACGTGCGCGACCTGCGTGACACCTTCGTCGACCGGGTCATCGCCAACAGCACCGACCGGCTGCCGGAGGATGCCTTCATCGAGGGGTATGCCCGCTTCGTCGATCCCCACACCCTGGAAGTGGATGGCCGGCGTATCCGGGCGGAACGGATCATCATCGCCACCGGCTCGCGACCCATCGTGCCGGAGCCGTGGCAGCGGTTCGGCGACCGCATCGTCACCACCGACAGCGTGTTCGAACTGGAGGAGCTGCCCGCATCCATGGCGGTGATCGGCCTCGGCGTCATCGGCCTGGAGATCGGCCAGTCCCTGGCCCGGCTGGGGGTGGAGGTGACCGGATTCGACCAGCTCGACACCATCGGCGCCCTCGACGACGAGGCGGTGGCCAGGGTGGCGATCGAGGCGATCGGCCGCGACCTTCCCATCCACCTGGGCCACGCCGCGGAGATCACCGAGGAGGAGGGCCGGCTGCGGGTCACCGCCGGCGACCAGTCGGTGCTGGTGGACAGGGTGCTGGCCAGCCTCGGCCGCCGCCCCAACCTGGACAGCCTGGAGATCGGCAACAGCGGCCTGGAGCTGGACGAGCGCGGCATCCCGCTGTACGACCGCAACACCATGCAGTGCGGCGACAGCCACATCTTCATCGCCGGCGACGTCAACGGCGAGCGCCCCCTGCTGCACGAGGCTGGTGACGAGGGCCGCATCGCCGGTCGCAACGCGGTGAGCGAGCGGGTGCTGGCGTTCCGCCGCAAGGTGCCCCTCTCCATCAATTTCTGCGATCCCAACATCTGTCATGTCGGCATGCGCTTCCAGGAGCTGGATCCCGACACCAGCGCCATCGGCGAGGTGCGTTTCGCGCCGGTGGGCCGCGCCATGATCATGGGCAAGAACCGGGGCATCATCCGGGTCTACGGCGACCGGGCCAGCGGCCGCCTGCTGGGGGCGGAGATGGCCTGCGTCAAGGGCGAGAACCTGGCCCACCTGCTGGCCTGGTGCATCGAGCGCGGCCAGACCGTGGGCGAACTGCTGCGCATGCCCTTCTACCACCCGGTGATCGAGGAGGCGCTGCAGGCGGCCCTCTACGACCTGTACCACAAGGTGGAGGCGAAGAACGAGGGACCGGTCACCGAGCTGGAACTGCTCTGAGCGGCACTGCCGGAGGCCGCTCCCGCAGCCGGGTCGCACCACGCCGCGGCAACCGGACTGCAGGGGCGCCGCCGCGCCAGCGGACACCGCAGCAGATCACACCGGTCAGCGGGGCCCACGGGGCGCCGCGGTGACCGCGTCGCGAACGGCGCTGCGAATCTCCCGCGACGACGCGCGGTCCCTACGATTGCCGCCGGAGCTGCGCCACCAGGCGCTGCCCCAGCATCAACTCAGCGTCACCGGCGGCATTCACCTTCAGCCGGTACTCGCGCTCGATGTCGGCCCTTTCGGCGTCCTGGCACTGCAGCACGATGGAGCGGGCGCTGTCGCCGGCCCAGAAGCAGCGCTGGGCCGGCTGTTCCCGGCCGGGGCGGAAGAACTCGGCGCGACCGTCGAACTGCACCACCAGGCGCCGGTATTCGGCGCCCTGTGGAAACTGCCAGGTCCCGGCGCCCGGATGGCCGCTGCATCCGGCCAGCAGCAGCGGGACGGATAGGGTGAGGGTGAGAAAAGCGGCGGAGCGGATGCGCATGGGATTCCCTGGGCGGCCGGTTGTGCGAAAATAACAATCTTTAACACGGATACCGGTCCGCGCCAACTTCCATCATCACGAGTATTCAATGGCCCAGTACATCTTCACCATGAACCGCGTCGGCAAGATAGTTCCCCCCAAGCGGGTGATCCTGCGCGACATCTCCCTCTCCTTCTTCCCCGGCGCCAAGATCGGCGTGCTCGGCCTCAACGGCGCCGGCAAGTCGACTCTGCTGCGCATCATGGCCGGCATCGACACCGAGATCGAGGGCGAGGCCCGGCCCCAGCCCGGGATCCGGATCGGCTATCTGCCCCAGGAACCGCGGCTGGATCCGGACAAGGACGTGCGCGGCAACGTGGAGGAGGCCCTGGCTGACGTCAAGGAGGCGCTGGCGGAGCTGGACCGGGTCTATGCCGCCTACGCCGAGCCGGATGCCGACTTCGACGCCCTGGCCGCACGCCAGGCGGAGCTGGAGAACCTGATCCAGGCCAAGGACGGGCACAACCTGGAACGGACGCTGGAGATCGCCGCCGACGCCCTGCGGCTGCCACCCTGGGATGCCGACGTCGAGCGGCTGTCCGGCGGCGAGCGACGCCGGGTGGCGCTGTGCCGGCTGCTGCTGGAGAAGCCGGACATGCTGCTGCTGGACGAGCCCACCAACCATCTCGACGCCGAATCGGTGGCCTGGCTGGAGCGGTTCCTGCACGACTATCCGGGCACCGTGGTGGCGGTGACCCACGACCGCTATTTCCTGGACAACGTGGCCGGCTGGATCCTGGAACTGGACCGCGGCCACGGTATCCCCTGGGAGGGCAACTACTCCTCCTGGCTGGAGCAGAAGGAGCAGCGGCTGGAGCAGGAGCAGCGCGCCGAGGCGGCCCGCATCAAGGCGATGAAGCACGAACTGGAGTGGGTCCGTTCCAACCCCAGGGGACGCCATGCCAAGAGCAAGGCGCGGCTGCAGCGGTTCGAGGAGCTGCAGAGCCAGGAGTTCCAGAAGCGCAACGAGACCAACGAACTCTACATCCCGCCGGGAGAACGTCTGGGGGAACTGGTGATCGAGGCGAAGGGGCTGAAGAAGGCCTACGGCGACCGGGTCCTGTACGACGACCTCAGCTTCAACCTGCCGCGCGGCGGCATCGTCGGCATCATCGGCCCCAACGGCGCCGGTAAGACCACCCTGTTCCGCATCATCACCGGGGAGGAGAAACCGGACGGCGGTGAGATCCGCATCGGCGAGACGGTGCAGGTGGCCTGCGTCGACCAGTCCCGCGACAGCCTGGACGACGACCACACCGTGTGGGAGGAGATCTCCGGTGGCGCCGAGGTCATCACCGTCGGGCGCCACGAGTTCAACTCCCGCGCCTACGTCAGCCGCTTCAACTTCCGCGGCAGCGACCAGCAGAAGCGCATCGGCGACCTCTCCGGCGGCGAGCGCAACCGGGTGCACCTGGCCAAGCTGCTGAAGAGCGGCGGCAACCTGCTGCTGCTGGACGAGCCCACCAACGACCTCGATGTGGAGACCCTGCGCGCCCTGGAGGAGGCCCTGCTCGCCTTCCCCGGCTGCGTGGTGGTGATCTCCCACGACCGCTGGTTCCTGGACCGCATCGCCACCCACATCCTCGCCTTCGAGGGGGACTCGAAGACGGTCTGGTTCGAGGGCAACTACGCCGACTACGAGGCCGATCGCCGGCGCCGGCTGGGAGCGGAGGCGGACCAGCCGCACCGGATCCACTACAAGCGGATCGACCGCTAGGCAGCCGGCGCGCTGGGCCGCCGCGCCGGCACCGGAACAGGCGGGGACGGAAGGGGCCCCCGCGTTCCTTCACGGAAAACGATCCGAACCGACAGACCGTACCGATCATGCAAGACGACCTCTACCGACGCGCCGAATCCCTGATCGAACGACTGGAGCGGTTGTTCGACGACCGGACGCAGGAGCCGGACTGGGATCACATTGCCTTCCGCTGGCGGGGCGGCCCGGGCCTGGAGCCGGTCCGCCATCCCCACCGGGTGGAGCTCGACGATCTGCTCTGCATGGAGGCGCAGAAGGCGGAGATCGTGCGCAACACGGCCCAGTTCGTGGCCGGGCGCAGCGCCAACAACGTGCTGCTGTGGGGCTCGCGCGGCACCGGCAAGTCGACCCTGATCAAGGCGGTGCTGAACCGCTTCGCCGCCGACGGGTTGCGGCTGATCGAGGTGGACAAGGCCCATCTCGCCGACCTGCCCCGGATCGTCGATCTGGTGTACGACCGGCCGGAGCGGTTCATCCTCTACAGCGACGACCTGTCGTTCGAGGCCGACGACCCCAGCTACAAATCACTGAAGGCGACCCTGGACGGCTCCATCGCCGCGCCGCCGGAGAACCTGCTGATCTACGCCACCTCCAACCGCCGCCACCTGCTGCCGGAGTACATGAGCGAGAACCGGGAGAGCCGGGTGGTGAACGGCGAGATCCACCACGGCGAGGGGGTGGAGGAGAAGATCTCCCTGTCGGAGCGTTTCGGCCTGTGGCTGTCGTTCTACCCCTACGACCAGGAGCAGTACCTGGCGATCGTCGACCACTGGCTGCGGCGGCTGGGAGGCGCCACCACCGGCGACCCTGCGGTCCGGCAGGAGGCCCTGCGCTGGGCCCTGAAGCGGGGTTCGCGCAGCGGCCGGGTGGCCTGGCAGTTCGCCCGCGACTTCGCGGGGCGGCAGGAATGACCCCGTTGCCGGCCCGTCCGATCCGATGAAAACAGGGTCAACCACAGAGGACACAGAGGGCACAGAGGGGACGAATGCTTCAGTGAGCCTGTGAAGTGCGGGTCAAGGTTCCTGTGTTTGGGACTCCTGGATTCCGGCCTGCGCCGTAATGACGGATGAAAGTGACCGGTTCCGACACACCCCGGTCACCAGTCACCAGTCACCAGTCACCAGTCACCAGTCACCAGTCACCAGTCACCAGTCACCAGTCACAGAAAATCACACCCGGAACTGCCGCACCAGACCGGTCAGCCGTTCCGCCACCCGGGTCAGTGCATCGGACGACTCGGCGGTACGCGTCACTTCCAGGCTCGCCTCTTCGGTCAGCTCGTTGATGCGGATCAGGTTGCGGTTGATCTCTTCCGCCACCCGGGCCTGTTCCTTCACGCTGCCGGCGATGTCGGCGTTCATCTCGCTGATGCGGTTGGCGGCGCCGGTGATCGCCTGCAGCGACTCGCCGGCCAGGTTGGCCTGTTCCACCGCTGAATTCACCTTGCTCAGCCCCTGCCCGATGGCCCGCTCGGCGTCGCCGGCGCCCTGCTGCAACCGTTCGATCATGGCATGGATCTCCTCGGTCGCCTCCTGGGTGCGGCCAGCCAGGCTCCGGACCTCGTCCGCCACCACCGCGAAGCCGCGCCCGCTCTCGCCGGCCCGGGCCGCCTCGATGGCGGCGTTCAGTGCCAGCAGGTTGGTCTGCTCGGCGATGCCCCGGATCACCTCCAGCACCCCGCCGATGCTGACCGCTTCGTCCGACAGGCGCTTGAC
The DNA here is from genome assembly GCA_011051715.1 of Sedimenticola thiotaurini. GTDB lineage: Bacteria > Pseudomonadota > Gammaproteobacteria > Chromatiales > Chromatiaceae > HyVt-443. The sequence continues at coordinate 11,394 of DRKP01000048.1, forward strand.
CACGGTGGAGGTCTGCTCGATCTCCCCGGCCAGGTCCCGGACCACCTGCACCGTCTCGGTGACCACCTGCTGTCCCTTCGACGCCTCCTGGTCGGCATTGCGGGCACAGTGGTTGGCATCGTCCGCGTTCGCCGCCACCTTCTCCACCACCGCCACCATGCTGGCCATGGCGGAGGCCACCTGTCCGGTCTCGTTCTCCTGCTCCCGTACCCGTGTGCTGACCCGGTGACTGGCCTGGTTGATGCTTTCCACCGAGCCGTCCAGTTCCGTGGCCGAGGTCTCCACCTGGCCGATCAGCTCCTGCAGCCGCTCCACCAGGCCGTTGAACGCCTTCGCCATCTCGCCGATCTCGTTGCCGCTGTCCACCGGGATCCGGCGGCTCAGGTCCAGGTCCTCGCTGATCTGCCGGATCCCGCCGGCGACGGCGGCCACCGGACGCGAGACATGGCGCCCGATCAGCACCGCGGTGACCACCACGCCGATCAGTACCAGCAGGGAGACCAGGGCGACCGACTTCAGCGTCCGCCAGACCGCGCCTTTCATCTCGTCGGCGGGGAACACGGCGACCACCTCGCCACCGTTCTTCACCTCCGGCAGCGGCGCCCGCACCACATAGAACCAGTTCTGTTCGTCCAGGCCGCCGTCGCCGCCGAGCCGGGCGATACTCTGTTCCACCGCCTTGCGGTCGACACCGTCGGCGACATAGGTGTGACGGATCGGCTTCGGTGGCAGCGCCCTGGAGAAGGCGCTCTTCGGCGTCCCGCGGGAGGTACCCTGGATGTCCAGGTAGAGCATGCCCGATGCCCGGTACAGGGAGGTGGCATCCTTCCCGCGCAGCTTCATGAGGTTGCCCCCATCCACGCCACGGGTGGCGAGGGCGATGATGGGACGCATCACCGCCGCCGATGTGTGCATCAGTTTCATGTGGCCGCCCTCGGACTGCATCCGGTACAGGACCAGGCTGTAGGCCACCGACACCACCAGGCCCACCGCCAGCATGGCGAGCAGGATCTGGGCGCGAAAACTGCTGATCTTCAGACGCATGGGGGCTTCTCCGGCATCACGGGATCACTGTACCGCGCCGCACTGGCCGTCGACGCAGAAGGCGGAATAGCCGCTGTGACAGACGCGGCAGGTGTTGGGGCCGAGGATGCCGTCGGGGTTCGCATCGGTGACGTCGGTGCCATCCTCCTTGAACACCCCGTATCCCGCCTTCCCGCCGTTGTAGCCGGTGACGAACAGCAGGCCCAGGTCCTTCAGGTGCAGGACCATGCGGCTGCCATCGGCGAAGCCGCCACTGCGCGTCCGGTATTTCTCCACGCTGCCGGGTTCCACCAGCACCGCCACCGCGCCCGGCCCTTCCGGACGCACCGCGCAGTAGGTCTCCACCGTCTCCTGGTAGATCGGCGGCAGGGCACTGACGTCCGCCTCGCATCCCGGCAGGGCGCCGATTCCGGTAAGGGGGGTATCCACCGCGGTCCACCCCTTCCAGTCGGCCGGGAACGGAACTTCGCTGCCCGCCCGGGCCGTAAACGCCGCAAGCAGCACGACGGCCGCCACCAGTATCCTCTCGATCATGACTCGTCACCTCCAGATTTCGATCATGGCGGTAAAACCGGCACCGCCAGAACTGCTATCGTCTGAAGGGGACGAGACTTTATACCGCCAGCTCCACCAGGCGGAATGCGCGTCCGTCGAACAGCCCCCGGTCGCTGAGCTTCAGCTCCGGAATGACCAGCAGCGCCATGAAGGAGAGGGTCATGAAGGGTGCGGCCAGCGGTGACCCGAGGTCCCGGGCGAGCCGGTCCAGGCGGGCGTACTCGTGACCGACCCGGCGGCCGTCGCCATCACTCATGATGCCGGCGACCGGCAACGGCAGGATCTCCACGTCCGCGCCGGTGGCCACCGCCACCCCGCCCCGGCACTCGATGATGCGGTTGACCGCCGCACACAAGGCGGCCGGATCGGCACCGACGCCGACGATATTGTGGGAATCGTGGGCGACGCTTGAGGCGATGGCCCCGCGGCGCAGGCCGAATCCCTGCACCAGGGCCACCGCCGGCGGCTCCGGCCGGTAGCGGTTGACCACGCAGATGAGCAGCTGGTCCCGTTCCGGATCGGCCAGCGGCCGGCCCTGCTGCCGCCGCGGCTGCAACCGCAGCTCCCTGGTCACCAGGGAGCCATCCTCCACCCCGATCACCCGCACCGCCCCCCGCACCGGCGGCAGTCGCAGATCCTCCGGCACGAGGGGGCGGGCGTGAAACCGGTTCACCGGCGGCGCCGCCCGGTGCGGCAGCAGCGGCCCGCCGTCGCGTGCCACCAGCTCCCCGCCCAGCCAGACCCTGGCCGGCTCGAAGCCGCGCAGGTCCGGAACCTGGACCGCATCCATGGGATCACCGGGGCGCAGCCGCCCCAGCGGCAGCCGGTAGTGGGCGATGGGATTGCTCCAGGCGCAGTCGAGCACGTCGAACAGGTCGTGCCCTGCCGCCACCGCCCGTCTCACCATCTGGTTGACATGCCCCCGCAGCAGGTCGTCCGGGTGCTTGTCGTCGCTGCAGAACATCACCCGGTCCGGCGCCTCCGCGATCAGGGGATGCAGGGTGTCGAAGTTGCGCGCCGCCGAGCCCTCCCGGATCAGCACGTGCATGCCCGCGGCGATCTTGTCCCGCGCCTCCGCCAGGGAGACACACTCGTGGTCGGTGCTGATGCCGGCGCCGGCATAGGCCGCCGCCTCCGCCCCCTGCAGCCCGGGGGCGTGTCCGTCCACCGGGCGACCGAGGCGCGTCGCCAGGCCGATCTTCTCCATCACCCCGGGATCACGCCGCAGCACCCCGGGCCAGTTCATCATCTCCGACAGGCAGCACAC
>DRKP01000049.1 GCA_011051715.1 Sedimenticola thiotaurini
CCAGCACCAGGCACAGGGAGAGACGAAGCAGCCGCCTCAGCAGGCGCATGGATCGGAGACAGGAGGTTCGACGGGCGTCATGGCCCCGATTCTACCGGATCGGGCGCGCTGATCGTGCATGCCGTTCATGCTAGAGTTCCGGTCTTCGTCCGTTCCCCTGGTGACCCGTGCCAACCGATCCGGGACAGGCAATCGTGTGAAGATCAAGACCGCGCTGCTGAGTACTCTGGCCCTGGTGGCAGGGCTGCCGTTGCTGCTGCTGGCCCTGCTCCTGCTGCAGCCGTCCCTGCTCCGGGCACCGCTCGGCATGGTGGCGGGCTGGCTGACCGGGCTGGAGATCCGCATCGACGGCGACCTCTCGCTGCGACCGTCCCCGACCCCGGTACTGCGGGCGGGCCGGGTGACCCTGCGCAACCCGGCCTTTGCGGAACAGCCGTCCCTGGCCGAACTGGGGTTGCTGGAGCTGCAACTGGACCTCTCCTCCCTGCTCGGGGATCGGATCCGCCTGCCGCGCGTGGTGCTGACCGACGCCTCCATCCATCTGGCCAGGGACCAGGCGTGGCAGGGGAACTGGGAGACGGGGGGTGGCCCGGATGGCGCCACTGCGCTGCCCATGGTAGATCACCTCTCCCTGTCCCGCATCCGGCTCTCCTACCGTCAGCCCGGGACTCCCCCCCTGGAAGCCCGCATCGAGACCATGGAGGCCAGTATCGACCCGGAGCGCGGCATTCAGGCCCGCCTCGCCATGGAGGTGGACGGTACCCCCTACCGGCTGGAGGCGACCAGTGGATCCCGCGGTGAGGGGGGCTTCCCGTTGCAGGCCGCTCTGCAGGGTGCCGACGCAACCCTGGACATCGGCGGCAGCCTCGGCTGGCCGCTGCTGGAAACGGTGGCGACGGAGCTTCGAATCCGGGCACAGGGGAAGGACCTGGCCCGCAGTGCCGCCCTGCTGGCCCAGCCCCTGCCGCCGCTGAAGGAGTTCGCCGTCGACACCCGGCTGCACCTGAGCGCCGGGAAGCTGCGGCTGGAGAAGCTGCGGCTGCAGCTGGAACAGACCACCGTCAGCGGCGACCTCACCCTGGACAGCAGCACCGACCCGCCGCAGCTGCGCACCACCCTGGCCGTGGACCGGATCCCGGAAGAGCTGCTGCAGCGGCTGCTGCAGTGGCCCCGCGGCGGCGACGGCGGCCAGCTCCCGGCATCGCTACCGGACGCCCGCTTCTCTCTCACCCTGGGGCGGCTCGACTGGCATGGTCAGCCGGTCCGCGACATCCGCACCAACGGACGTCTGGCCGGTGGGCGGCTGGAGGCCGGGCTCCAGGGCCGCCCCGCCTTTGCCGGCAGGGTGGCCGCGCGGCTGCAACTGACGCTGGACGACGCCTCCCTCCCCTACCGGCTGACCCTGAGCGGCCGCGACCTCGACCTGCAGCGGCTCAGCGCCCTGCTGCAGCCCGGGGAGAAACGGGACCTGGAGGGAGACATCGGCCAGGCCGGACTGGAACTGGCCGGGCGCCTCCACCCCGGCCCGGTCACGGCCGGCCTCACCCGGCTGGAGGCGACCCTCCGGGATGCCCGGCTGGATCTCCCTGCCGGCAGGGGCGGGCGGATCCGGTTGCGACTGCAGCACGCCGCTGCCCGGGCCGGGAATCGCGACGCCCGTATTGCCGGTGAGGCGACCGGAAGTGTCGGCGGCAGCCCCCTGACCCTGGCTTACCGCCTCGGCACCCTGGGCGGGCTGGCCGGCCGGTCGGCACAGCCGCTGTGGTTGAAGCTGCGGGCCGATCCGGACACCCGGCTGCTGGCGGAGCTGGAGGGCAGCTACCGCATCGTCGATTCCGGCCTGCGCTACGACGGCAGAATGACCGCCCGCACCGACTCCCTGGGACAGGCCGGCGTCCCGTTCGGCCTGCGACTCCCGGACCTCGGAGCCGTGACCCTGGAAACGGAGATCGGGGGTGACCCGGCCGGGCTGACCTGGAGCAATACCCGGATGGAGCTGGACGGCGGCCGCCTGGACGGATCCGGAGAACTGCACTATGCGCCGCTGAACTACCGCCTCCAGGCCACCCTGCAGGGCCGGGACACCCGGCTGCTGCGCTCCCTGTTCGGCTTCGCCGGGGCCGCGGACCGGCCGCTGCGGGGCGAGGTGGAGTTGTCGGGGGGGGCCGACCGGATCGACTACCGGCTCTCCCGCCTGGACATCGGCAGCACCCGCCTGAGCGGATCCGGCGCCATGCTCCATGGCCCCAACGGGAACCGGTTCGAGGGCGATCTGCTGATGGAGCAGCTGCAGCTGGACGATTTCATCCCCGATGAGGGGAGCCAGGCGCCGCCCCCGGCTCCGGCGACGGGCGCGGACACCCGTTTGATCCCCGCCCTGGCGATCGACACCCGCTGGCTGCAGCGGCTGACGCTGGACCTGGAGGTGGATGTACGCCATCTGCTGGAGGGAAAAGACGACCTGGGCGAGTATCGCATCCACGCCAGCGTCGCCGACGGCACCCTCAGCACCAGGGTCGGCATCCGCTCGAAGTACATCCCCTCCATCGACCTGACCGCCTCGGTCAGCAATCGCGGCGACAGCAGCGAGATCGACTTCCGCACCGAGGTGAAGGATCTGGACTACGGTGCCCTGTTCCGCATCTTCGATATCTCCGACCGGATCGAGGGTCGGCTCGATCTGGAGCTCCGCTTCCGCGGCGGCGGCCGCGATCTGCGCAGCCTGCTGGCCGCCGGCGAGGGTGAGGTGGTGCTCAGCGGCGGCGAGGGCAGACTCGATTTCGAGGCCCTGCGCCTGTGGGGCGGTTCGCCGGTGGACCTGCTGCTGCCATCCGCGCTGCTGGGAAAGAGGACGGACCGGCTGGAGTGCCTGGCCGCCCGCTACCGGCTCACTCCCGGCCGCTGGGTCAGCGACGGCATCGTGCTGAACCTGGAGAAGGTGCTGATCAGCGGTGCAGTTGAACTGAAGCTGCCGTCGGAGCGGCTCTCCGGGGTCTTCCGCCCCCAGCCCAAGGAGAGCCGGCTGGTGACCATGGACACACCGATCTCCCTCTCCGGCACCCTGGCCCGGCCCGTGGCCGGACCGGCCGCCACCGATGCCCTGGTGGCGGTCGGCAAGCTGGCTGTGGGAATCAGCAATCCGGCGGCCCTGGTAGTGCTGTTCGGCTCCCTCGGCAACACGGTGGAGAATCCGTGCGAGGCGGTGCTCAGCGGTACACTGAAGATGCCACGGGACCTGCGCCAGGAGCTGGAGGAGACCACCACCAGACCGCTGCGCGGCCTGGTGGAAGGGGTGGAGAAGGGGACGGCGCCTCCTCCCGCGCCGGCCGGCCCGCTGGTCCCGGCCGGCCAGTAGCGGGCGGTCACTCCTTGCCCAGCCTCCGCTCGAGACGGATGACGCGGCGGAACAGTTCGTCCAGGTGGTGGAACCGCGCCGTGTTGCGGCGCCAGCTGCGGTTGCCCTCGGCGGTGATGCCGGAGGAGTAGGTCCCCGGCTGGCGCAGGCTGTGGGTGACCATCGAGTTGCCGGTGATGGTGACGTCGTCCGCCACCTCCAGGTGGCCGGCGATGGCCACCGCGCCGCCGATGCGGCAGCGCCGGCCGATGCGGGCGGTGCCGGCGATGGCGGTATGGGCGGCGACGATGGTATCGGCGCCGATGTGGCAGTTGTGGCCGATCTGGATCAGGTTGTCCAGCTTCACCCCCTGCTCGATCAGGGTCGACCCCAGCGCCGCCCGGTCGATGCAGGTGTTGGCCCCGACCTCCACGTCGTCGCCGATGCGCACGTCACCGATCTGGCGGATCTTGTGCCAGCTGCCGTCGGGACGGGCGGCGAAACCAAAGCCGTCGGCGCCGATCACGGCGCCGGAATGGAGCAGGCAGCGGGCGCCGATCCGGGTCCCCTCGCCAAGAGCGACGCCGGCCTCCAGCACCGTCCCCTCGCCCAGCCGGCAGCGGTCTCCGAGGGAACAGCCGGGGCCGATCCAGACCCGGTCCTGCAGCCGGCAGCCGTTGCCGATCACCGCGTGGGCATCGATGCGCACCCGTTCCCCCAGCTCCACACCGTCGCCGATCACGGCGCTGGGGTGGATCGACGCCCGCGCCGGCGGCGGCGGATGGAGCAGCTCCACCGCCCGGGCATAGGCAAGATAGGGATCCTCGTTGAGCAGCCGGTTGCCCCCGAACAGGTCCGCCATCGCCGGGGGCAGGATCACCGCGCCGGCGTCGCTGCCGGCCAGGAACGAGCGGTAGCGGCCGTCGTGCACGAAGCTGAGCTCACGCGGCCCCGCCTGGTCGATGGCGGCAACTGCGAAGACACGGTACGACGGATCGCCCCGCAGCTCGGAACCGGTGTCGCGGGCCAGCTCCGCCAGGCTCAGCCCGCCGTTGGAATGGTCCTGCGCCATTGCCGCCCTCCCCCTTTGCAGTCGGTCCCGGGCCCCGTCACGGGCACCGGGGATCAATCGGGATATAATGGGTCGTCATCGCCACGCAGCCCCGTCCCATGACCGATCCCCGCCCCCTGCGCATCCTCGCCGGAGACATCGGCGGCACCAAGACCCGCCTGGCCCTGTTCAGCGTCCGTGGAACCGCCCTGGAAAGCCTGGCCGAGGAGCGCTTCGCCAGCCGCGACCACGATTCGCTGGCGGCCATCATCCGTATTTTCCGGGAGCGGCACAAGACGGAACCACCGCATGCCGCCTGCTTCGGCATCGCCGGTCCGGTGGACGGCGGCCGGGCTGCGGCCACCAACCTGCCCTGGCGCATCGACGCCGCCGAACTGGCGCGCCGTTTCCGCATCCCCCGGGTCGACCTGCTGAACGATCTGGAGGCCAACGCCTGGGGGATCCCGGCGCTCTCCCCCGCCGACATCCACGAACTGCATCCGGGCGCCCCCGGGGCGGCGGGCAATGCGGCGGTGATCGCCGCCGGCACCGGCCTCGGGGAGGCGGGGATGTACTGGGACGGTGACCGGCTGCACCCGTTCGCCACCGAGGGGGGGCATACCGGTTTCGCCCCCGCCACTGAACTCGAGATCGAACTGCTGCGCTTCCTCCAGCGCGACTACGATCACGTCAGCTGGGAGCGGGTCGTCTCCGGGCCGGGGCTGGTCGCCATCCACCGTTTCCTCACCAGCCGCAGCGGCCAGCCGCCAGCGGCAGCGGTGGCCCGGGCGATGGAGCAGGGCGACCCGGCCGCCGCCATCTCCGCCGCGGCCGACGACGACCCGGTGTGCGGCCAGGCGCTGGAGCTGTTCGTGCACCTGTACGGCGTCGAGGCGGGCAACCTGGCGCTGAAGCAGATGGCCCTGGGCGGCCTCTACCTGGGCGGCGGCATCGCGCCGAAGATCCTGCCCCGGCTGCAACGGGGTCCTTTCCTCGACGCCTTCTTCGCCAAGGGACGGATGCGGCCGCTGCTCGAACGGATGCCGGTGCGTGTTATCCTCAACGACCGCACCGCCCTCTACGGCCCGGCCCTGTACGCCGCGACGCGCAGCGGCTGACCGTCTGTTACGGGCCCGAGCGGCCAGGGCCTTGCGGCGCCCGCCCATGATCTATCAGCAGCACTCTCACGGAGCACACACCATGCAACTCGGAATCATCGGACTTGGCCGGATGGGAGCCAACATGGCACGGCGGCTGCTGGCGGCCGGTATCGACTGCGTCGTCTTCGACCACGACCAGGGGGCGGTGGAGACACTGACGCGGGAGGGAGCGACCGGCTGCTCCGGGCTGGAGGAGCTGGTGCGCGAACTGCAGCCGCCGCGCCACATCTGGATGATGATCCCGGCCGCCCGGGTCGACGCGCTGATCGACGATCTGCAACCCCTGGTGGCGGCGGGCGACACCCTGATCGACGGCGGCAACTCCTGGTACAAGGACGACATCGCCCGCAGCCGGCGCCTGGCCGGCGACGGGATCCACTACCTGGACGTGGGCACCAGCGGCGGCGTCTGGGGCCTGGAACGGGGCTACTGCCTGATGATCGGCGGTGAGCGGCCGGTGGTCGAACGCCTGGATCCGGTGTTCGCCGCGCTCGCCCCCGGGGTGGCTGCGGCGCCGCGCACCCCCGGCCGCGACGGCGAACCGGACACCGCCGAGCAGGGATACCTGCACTGCGGCCCGGCCGGGGCCGGCCACTTCGTCAAGATGGTGCACAACGGCATCGAGTACGGCCTGATGGCGGCCTATGCCGAGGGGCTGAACCTGCTGCGCCACGCGGACGTCGGCAACGCCGACCACCAGGCCGATGCCGAGACCGCGCCGCTGCGCGAGGCGGAGGCGTTCCAGTACGACTTCGACCTGGCGGCGGTGACCGAGCTGTGGCGCCGCGGCAGCGTGATCGGCTCCTGGCTGCTGGACCTGACCGCGACCGCCCTCGAGCGGGATCCGCAGCTGACCGGCTTCGCCGGCCGGGTCTCCGATTCCGGCGAGGGCCGCTGGACCAGCATCGCCGCCATCGAGGCGGGGGTGCCGCTGCACGTGCTCAGCGCCGCCCTGTTCGACCGCTTCAGCTCCCGCGGTGAGGCGGACTTCGCCAACCAGGTGCTCTCCGCCATGCGCTTCCAGTTCGGCGGCCACCACGAGAAGAGCGGGGAGTGAATCAGGCGCCGGCGGCCGCCGGCTGCGGATCCAGGACCCGGTAACCCTCGCCGTCCCACTCTCCGGGCAGGGCACGCAGCCCCCCTTGGTGGTCCAGCTCGAACAGCCAGAAGCCCTCCCGCCCGGCCATGGTGGCGGTACCGGCACAGTAGAGGCCGCCGGCGACGCCATCCACCGCCACGTGATAGCGCCGGTGCACGTGGCCGCAGAGGATGGCGCCCCGCTTCAGGCCATGGCAGGCGGCGAGAAACTCGTCGCCGTTGACCATGCCGTGCAGCGGCGTGTCCGGCCGGCCATCCCGGAGCAGGGGGGCATAGTGGGTGATGACGAAGACGAAACGGCCGTCCAGCCGCCGGTCCGCCAGGATCCGCTCCAGCGCCTGCAGCTGCGCCTCCGGGATCCTGCCGTTGGAACGCCATGGCCGCGGATTGGGGCGGGCGCTGTTGACCGCCACCACCGCCAGGCGGTCGCCGATCAGACGCACCAGGGGCCAGGGGCCGTCGCTGCACAGATCGGGCAGATCGCTTACCAGGACATCGGCGAAGTGGCGCAGGAAGCGGCGCTGACGCACCACGTCGGTGACATAGATGTCGTGATTGCCGGGCACGGTGACGAAACCGGACGGCGCCCGCATCAGCGGCGCCACCACCCGGCGCGCACGTTCCAGCTCGTGCTCCAGCCCGAGGGCGGTATAGTCGCCGGTGCAGATCACCAGGTCCACCTCCTGCCGCCGGGCGAATCCGGCCAGGGCCGCCACCTTCTCCTCCGCCTCGTCGAAACGCCTGCCGCGGCCACTCATCAGGTTGACGGCACCGATGGAGCGCTTGCCGAACCATTTGTGCAGCGGCATGTGGAACAGGTTCAGCTTGAGATGGATGTCGCTGAAATGGAGGATGCGCAGGGGACGGCGAAGTGCGGCCGGGGGCGGTTCGACATCGGGTTGCATTGGGGTATACGCTTCGCCTCGAATGGGCCGCCACCGGGCAGGCCGAGGAGCATCGCCCCGGGGCGGCAGCACCCGGCTGCCGGCCGAAACGCCCGCTCGCGGGCACCCCGGCATCCCTGCCCCGACGCGGGTCCAGGCGATGATACCACGGTGCAACCGGGCGACAAGATCCATCCCGGCAGCCGCTGCGCCACGTCGCTCCCTGCCGGCATCCCCCGGGTGGGACCGGGCCGGCCGGTCCCTACACGCCCACCAGCTGCCGCAGGTAGCGGTAGAGCACCTCCCGGTCCGAGGCCACTGCCGCCGCGCCCCTGGCGTTGCAGGCCTCCCAGGCGGCCCTGACCGCCGCGATCTCCGCCCCCATCTCCCGGTCTTCGATCTCCCGTTTGAAGCTGCGACGGAGAAAGGTGAGCCGGGCACCGAGGCGGGACAGCTCCTGCAGGATCTGGGTGAAACGGATGGGATGGCCGCCGCCGATCACGGTGGCGCCGGCGAAGCCGACGTCACGCCCGGACAGGGTGCGGAAGATCCGTTCCACGGTGCCGTCAAGCAGCGCCCGCCACATGGAATCGGCCGAGCGGGAGAGCATCAGGTCGTGCAGGCCGATATAGGCAGCGTCCCAGCCCAGTGTGGCGAAACGGTCCAGGTCCTCCACCAGGGGCTGGGTCTCAACCTGCACGATGGTGCGGGCGCGTCCGGCCACCTGGTCCAGGAACCGGGCCACCTGGCCGGCATCGGTCGCCATTGGCAGCATCAGCCCGCCGGCGCCGCAGTCGAGGGCCAGCTCGATCTCCCCCGGGGTGTGATCACCGGGACCGTTGATGCGCACGATCACCGGCCGTTCGACCGCCTGCGCGACCATCGCCACATCCTCCGGCGTATCCGCATTGACCTCCATGTCGAATCCGCGCTGACGATCCCCCTTGCCCTTGCACTCCCAGTCGACGATGAAACCGTCGATGCCCGCCTGCTCGGCGCGCCGGGCGAAAGCGGGATCGGTGGTGAACAGCAGCAGTTCCAGTGGGCTCATCTCGCAACCATCTCCTGGCGTCGTGTAATCGTGATACCGGCCGGGTCACGACCGGACCGGATCTATCAGAACATGGCGGCGGCGGCGGGGGGAACTGAACCCACGGAGCCCCCCATTCCAGTACCAGGCCACCGGGGAAGTGCAGACGGCAGCGGCTTGCGGTATCGAAGTTGACAGGGCAACGCGGGCAAACCGACCTGACATACCGTGCCGCTGTTTGTGGCGCCTGCTCCAGCCGTAGAGCATGACAGTGTCAGCCCTTCCTCCTGGCAGCAGCGCAGGTATTCGAACCAGAACTCACGGCGTGGCTGTGGTACCTCCACCCACTATCTCCTAAGTATGTTCGAAAGAGAGAGTGTCTGGGATCAGATCGGCGGGAGGGGGCAGGTGGGATAAACGGGGCGCTTGTTTTTCAACAGGCTGCCAGGCTCGCCTTTTATACACCTACCGGCAACTCTGAATAGTCTTCAACAGCATACTTTTGCAGGAATCTATATTGAGACATTCTGTGAACAATATCCTTTATATCATCTTTATTCCAATTGACATTGAATCTTGTCCTTTTTGGTTCACCAAATAATACTCTTTTGCATGACTCTATATGGTCTATATCAGAATCTACTCCAAGAAAGCCGGATATATCTGAAATAACAACATCTGGTGTCATGATCAGGTCTTCGTGGTGAATATCCATGAAGAGTGAATCCTGACAATGATCGTGTATGGCACAGACCGCATCACAATGCATGAAATACCACAGGATTCTGTCTGGTATCGGTGCCTTACTTCTGTGATGCATAGTCGCAATCACATCAAATGGATTTCGAATCGCATGTATAATCTTAACTGGTGCATTTATGAGATCCTCCAATCTTGTCAAAAGAGAAAAATCACCATGCAACAGTAAAGTGGCGGGATTCCATACTTTATCACCCATTACAAGTATGTCGGGCTTGCCGGTGACATTGGTCTGAATCGTATAGTCATATCCTTCAGACATTCTTCCAGATGACGCGTCATTCTCTGATTTTATATATATTTCTTCCAAAATATCATTACGGCTTAACCTCCGCCAAAAATTAGCGGAAGCCGACGTTTCATTCGCAACCATTGCATTTGGGTGTGCATTGATTATTGAACCCAACAAGGTAGAACCACTTCTTGCATTGCCGACAATTAGAACAAAGCAATTCAGTTTGTTAAAACTCTGCATAGTGTTCCCTGTTTTTCCTAACGAGCCTGTATAATAATCCTGCCGTCTCCGAAATCCATTATCAGCGCCGCTCCCTCTCGATTCGTCAAAGACTGTTGACCCAATAGTTCATCCATTCCTCCAACGGGACACCGGCCCGTTGACTTCACTCTATCGGCGCCCGGGGCCTGCATCTCACTCCCATGCCCATCCACAGCGGTGGCTCTTCAGCATGTTGTGCAACGTCAATACCGGTTTCCATTGGTCATCCACCTTGGCTCGGCCACACTGACCGAACCGCCTGATGCCGGTCGCTTCGATCAGGTGGCCGAAGACCGGTTACACCACGCAGAGTCGCTGGCTGTTTGTAGTGTCAACACCGATGCAAGATGTCCGCTTTTCACCGGTTCGAGGTGTCCTGTTTCCAATAACTTGTGCTTGGCTGTCCAAGCCGCTCGAGGTCGATCAGTCGTCTCCTTTGTCTTCGGGTTTCTCGATGGATTGTGTGATCAGCCCAGCCTTGCGTTTCTCCTTCTCCGCCGACCAACCAGCCGGATACGCTTACAGGCAAACGCAAAGGCCTACACAGCATCCGGATCAACGATCAGTGGCGCACCTGTTTGGTCTGGTCCGCATCCAACGCGCATGATGTCGAGTTCGTTGATCATCACCAGGAACAGCCAACGAAGACTTTACCCAATATCCACCTGGCGAGGTGCTGCCGGAAGGGTTCCCCAGGCCACTTGGCATCAGCCAGAACAGACTGGCCCGCGCCATGGGCGGCCGCCCCGGCGAATCAATGAAATCGTGCTCGGCAAGTGGGCGACCACCGCTGATACCGCTCTGCGGCTGGCCCCCGCCCTTAGTACATCCGGGAAGTTCTGGATGGGGTTGCAGACCGACCATGATTTGGAAGAAGCCCGCGAAGCAGCCCGCAATTACCTGACGAAGGTGGTAAATATCGCTGCTGGAGCCAAAGAAGGTTATTGGTGGCCAGGGACAGAATCGAACTGCCGACACGGGGATTTTCAGTCCCCTGCTCTACCGACTGAGCTACCTGGCCGCAGAAGAGAGGCGTATTAAAGCGGTCGCACCTGGATTAGTCAAGCGTGACCTGGGGGCTGTAGGCGTCCGGCATCTCGGAGCCGCCGCCGAAGAAGAACTTCTCCATCTGCTCCTCCAGGTACTTGCGCGCCTTCGGATCCATCGGGCTCAGGCGGTACTCGTTGATCAGGATGGTCTGCTGCTGCAGCCACATCTGCCAGGCCTCCCTGGAGACGTTCTCGAAGATGCGTTTGCCCAACTCGCCGGGATAGGGCACCCGGTCCAGGCCTTCCGCCTCCTTGTCCAGCTTCACGCAGTGTACAGTACGGCTCATGGCTCTTCTCCGGTCATTCTTCGGATCATCCGCTCCACGGGTGCCGGCAGCCCCCGCGGATCGGGGCATGCGGTGTTATACCAGACCAGATCGGCCCCTTCCATCACACAATCCCTGCTGTTTTCCACCTGCAGCTCCATCGGCTGGATCTCCAGATGATAGTGGGAAAAGCTGTGGCGCAGGGTCGGCCATGCCTCCGCCCGGCCTGCCTCCAGACCCAGCCGTTCCCGGCTCCAGCGTGCCGGATCCGCCTCCGGCGGGCATTCCGGGAGACTCCACAGTCCGCCCCAGACGCCAGTGGGCGGGCGCCGCTGCAGCAGTACCTGGTCATCCTGCCGCAGGATCAGCATCCGCACCGTTCGTACCGGCAGTTCCCGTCGTGGCTTCGGCTCCGGATACCGGGTGGGGTCCCCCCCGGCACGGGCGCGACACCGGTCGGAGAGGGGACAGCGCGGGCAGGCGGGATTGTGGCGGGTGCAGAGTTCCGCGCCCAGGTCCATCATCGCCTGGTTGAATTCGCGCACCTGGCGGGCCGGGGTCAGGCGGTCGCTGAGCCGCCACAGGCGCCGCTGCACCGCGCTGCGCCCCGGCCATCCCTCCACCGCGAAGCAGCGGCACAACACCCGCTTGACGTTGCCGTCGAGGATCGGCTGGCGCTGGCCCAGGGCGAGGGAGAGGATGGCGCCGGCGGTGGAGCGGCCGATGCCGGGGAGCTGCATCAGCCCCTCCAGGGTTGCCGGCATCTCTCCGCCATGGCGTTCCAGAACCATGCGCGCGGCCGCGTGCAGATTGCGGCCACGGGCGTAGTAGCCGAGGCCGGACCAGAGGTGGAGCACCTCGTCCACATCGGCCGCCGCCAGCTCGGGCAGCGCCGGGAAGCGCTCCATGAAACGCAGGAAATAGGGCACCACCACGCCGACCCGGGTCTGCTGCAGCATGATCTCCGAGACCCACACGCGGTAGGGCGTGGGCGGTCGCTGCCAGGGCAGATCGTGGCGCCCCGAATGGCGGTACCAGGCCACCACCCGGCGGGCGAACGCCGGGTCGTCGTCCGGGGGTGGATCCTCTTTCTGCGCAGCGGAGGAGTGTGCGATCATGGAATGATGGTCGGCGGGGCCTGCCCGCATCGGTTCCGGAGGTGCGTCATCGCTCGCATCATAACAGGATGCCTGGTCTGGCTGGCGCTGCTGCCCCTCGGCGTGGCAGCCGCGGAATACCCGCTGCCGCTGCCGGGCAACGACCTGGTGGGAGAGATCCGCACCGTCACCACCCGCTTCGAGGACACCCTGTCGGACATCGCCCGCGCCAACGACCTCGGCTACTCGGAGATCGTCGCCGCCAACCCCGGTGTCGACCCCTGGCTGCCCGGCGCAGGTATCGAGATCGTCCTGCCGACCCGTTTCATCCTGCCACCGGGGCCGCGCGAGGGGATCGTCATCAATCTGCCGGAACTGCGGCTCTACTACTATCCCAAGGGGGAGCACCGGGTGATC
Organism: Sedimenticola thiotaurini; assembly: GCA_011051715.1. Lineage (GTDB taxonomy): Bacteria > Pseudomonadota > Gammaproteobacteria > Chromatiales > Chromatiaceae > HyVt-443. Next base: position 12,642 of record DRKP01000049.1, read on the forward strand.
ACCCATCCCCTCGGCATCGGCCGCGAGGGCTGGTCGACGCCGACCGGCGTGACCCGGATCGTGGGCAAGAAGGAGCATCCGAGCTGGACGCCGCCGGAATCGATCCGCCGGGAATACGAGGCGGAAGAGCGCCCCCTGCCACCGGTGATCGGCCCCGGTCCGGACAATCCCCTGGGCGACTACGCCCTCTATCTGGGCATGCCAGGTTACCTGCTGCACGGCACCAACAAGCCCTGGGGCGTGGGCATGCGGGTGAGCCACGGCTGTATCCGCCTCTATCCGGAGGACATCCGGGCCCTGTTCCCGCGGGTGCCGGTGGGGACGCCGGTACGGATCATCAACGAACCCTACAAGCTGGGCTGGGACGGGGGCCAGCTCTACCTGGAGGCCCACCGCCCCCTGAGTGAACAGCAGCAGGGGGGCGAGGACATCCACACGCCCCTGCGGGAGACTGTGGCCAGGGCCCTGGAGGGACGGCGCCTGCGGCCGGACTGGAAACAGATCCGCAGCGCCGTGCTGGAACATACCGGCATCCCGGTTCCGATCGCCACCGACTGAGGAAAGGCCCCCGGGCGTCCCGCCTTGCCCTTCCAGCCCCCCCGCATGGGGGAGAGCCGCCGGTTCCGGCGCCTTCCCGACCAGGTACTGCACCTGCTGCCGCGGCCGCCGCCGGGCGCTGAGTGGCCCGGCGGCGGCTGCGGTGAGCCGGTTCAGAAGCTACTTGAGCATCGCCTTCTGCATCATGCGCTCACAGCGCTCCGAGCATTCGTCGGCGGCATTCTGGGCCGCGTTGGCGGCGTCCATGGCGGCCCCCGCCTTGCGGTCCGCCTCGGCCGCGGCTCCCTTCGCCTCGTTGGCCGCTGCCATGGCCGCATCGGCGCTCTGCTGGGCCTTGTCGATCTGGGCCTGCATCTGTTTCAGCTGGTCGGTGGTGGCACAGCCGGCCACCAGGCCCGCCGTCAGCAGCAGTACCGAGAACTTCGCCACTGTGGTCGTCTTCATGATTCTCTCTCCTCTCGCTGTCGCGTGTTGCTCAATCAACCATGCCGGTTTTGCACCGGCTCGAAAATAGGGTCTCCACCACGCTCCTTTCAACCCGCCTCCATGGGTTCGGGCTCCGGTCAGTTGAACAGCCCTTTCAACTGGTTGCGCAGCCCCTCCGGGACCTTGTCCTTCAGTTTCTCGTCGATCTTCTCCTGGATCTCCTCTTTCGCCCTGCCCTTCTGGCTCTCCAGCAGCACCTTGGCCCAGTCGATACGGTAGTCCGGACTGGCCAGGGAGCCGGTCAGATGGACCGGTACCTGGACACCCTTCAACTCCTCCAGCCCCTCGCCACCCTGGCCTTTCGACGTGCTCACCACCACCGCCACCGCGGTGTAGTCCAGGGTCTCGTCCACCAGGTTCACCCGACCCTTGCCGGTGACACGCAGGAACGGTGACTTGGCCAGCAGGTCCCGGTTGCTCAGCACCCCCCTGGCAATGGTGGCGGTGGCGCTGATCTCGGAGAAATCGGTCTGCTGCGGCTGTCTCCCGGACGGCAGCGGCTCCCCCTTGAACCGGGCCTTGGTCTCACGGATCACCTGGGCCAGGTTGAACCCCTTCACCGCCCCGTCCTCGAAGCGGAAATCGAGTTTTCCGTCCAGGCCCCGCTTCATCGCCGGCAGGGTGTTGCCGGTGGTCTGCAGGCTGGCCCCGAAGCGTCCCCTGCCGGTGAGCCGGTCCCTGCCGGTCATGTCCTTCAGCAGCGGACCGACCTGGATCTCCCGGGCATCGGCCCGCACCCGGGTCACCGGCCGCTTGCCGCTCACGTTCAGATCGAACAGCCCCTTGTAGGAACCCTGGTAGAAGGCGCCGACCTTCTGATCCAGTTTCAGGCGGCCATCCTTCGCCTTCACGGTCAGGCGGATCTTCTCCGCCACCAGCCGGTTCACCACCAGCCGGCCGATGGTCAGCACGCCATCCAGATTCAGGTTGCGCAGGGTTTCGACCGGGTACAGGGGGGGCTCGCTGCCGGCGCCCGTCCCGCTCTTCGCGCCGTTCCCGCCCTTGGCTGTCGCCCCTTCGGAGGCCGGAGGCGGCAGGTAGCGGTCCAGGTCGATGCGGTCCAGCGCCAGCTGGAAGCGGACGGCGCCGCCTTCGACCCCCGCCTCGCCGGTGATGCGGGTGTCGTCCAGGCCGATGTCGATGCGCGGCAGAGCCACCTGCCCGCCCCGTACCGCCAGCGCCAGTTTCGCCTCCACCCGGGACAGGGCCTTGGGATCGGCCATCGGCGGCAGCGCCACTCCCAGCCCCCGCAGCCATGCCGCCAGGTCCACGGGTTCCAGGTCCAGGTTGCCATCGATCTTCGGGCCGGTGGCCAGGTCGGTGCCGGTCAGCCCGCCACTGACGCGCAGCTCTCCGGAGGTGAGCCGGAGATCGCTCAGCTGCAGGCGACTGCCGTCCAGTGCCGCCTGCACCGCCGCCTCCAGTTCCGCCTTCGCCTTGCCCCCGGGCAGCGCCGCACCGCTGGCATCGAGCCGCAGTTTCAGGCCACTGATGTCGACCTGCGCGGCCGCCTGGTCCAGGTTCACCACCCCTTCCAGCCCGATGTCGGCCCGCAACTGGGGGTCCTCGTTGTCCAGCGACAGGCCGAGCCGCAGCTCCACCGGGCGGCCGGGGACCAGCTCGCCGGTCTCCAGGTTGAGGTTGTCGATCACCAGGCGCCGGCCGCTGACGCGGTCGTCCCAGGTGACGCGGGCGTTACTGATGTCGATGCCGCCGATACGCAACTCCTCCAGCCCGGCGCCCTCTTCGGCAGCTGCCGGCTCTTCCGTACCAGCGGTGTCCGCCCTGCTGCCGGCAGCCAGGTCCTCCCAGTTGCCGCGCCCGTCGGCGGAACGCGCCAGGTTCAGCTGCAGGCCGTGCAGGGTCAGGGTATCGGCCACGACCCGCTTCTGCAGCAGCGGTGTCAGCTGGATCCGGACCGCCACCTTGTCGGCGGCCGCGAACGGGGTATCACCGAACCCCCTGGCGTTGCCCAGCCGCAGGTCGGTGACCTGGAAGCCAAGCCAGGGAAACACCGTCAGGCTGATGGGCCCGCCGATCTGCAGCTCCCGACCGGTCCTGTCGCGTACCTGGGCGACGATCTCGTCCTTGTAGTCGTTGGGATCGAAGACCATCGGCAGTACCGCGATCAGGACCACCAGCGCCAGCAGAATCAGGCCCACTATCCAGCCAATGACCTTGAACACTCTTCCCATCGTCGTCTCCCTCGTTGGCGGTCCGCCAACCGGCCCGGCTCCGGCCGGCACTGTGACCGCATCGGTCAAATCATAGCAGTGGCACTGGCCCCGTTCCGCTCACCGCCTCTCATTCGTGGGGCAGGCCACAGTTCCAGCACACCCGGAACTGTCCCTCGTTGCTCTCGCCGCAGTTCGGGCACACCCACGCCGCCTGCCGCGCGGCGGCGCCGAACCACTCCCGGATCAGCCTCTTCGCCAGTTCCAGGTCACGGTCGTCGATCACCCACAAGAGCGGAAACTGCAATGCCGGAAGTTCGCCGACACCGCCGCTCAGGTACTCTCCCTGGACCAGGGTCTCGATGTGGTGATCACGCAGGTGATCCTTCAGCAGTTGTGCCTCGATCCGGTCCGCCGCCTGGTACAGGATCTTCATCCGCCCCCGTTCAGACCGCCGCCAGCAGGCGCCCCAGTTCGGCGATCTCGTCCTGCGCCTGCTCCAGCATGCGGATGCTGCGCCGCGGTGTCAGCTCGCCCAGCGGCAGCTTGTGGAATGCCGGCAGCTCGTCGAACGAGGGGCACTGCCCGAATTCCGGGGTGCCGAGCAGGGAATGCAGCCGGGCGATCAGAACCACGTCGCTGAGGTCCGGTTTTCGCCCCCCCTCCCGCTGCCACTGCTTGCGGGTGCGGGCCACCTCGATCATCTCCTCGTCGAACCCCCACTGTTTCAGGATCAGCACGCCGACGAGGGGGGCCAGCCGGTCGATCGCGGCATCGCGTGCCCGCTCGTCCTCGAACAGCTCCCGGCGCTCCACCAGGTGACGCAGGATCAACGGCACCGAGATATCCTGCAACAGGCCGGCCAGCATCGCCCGGTCGGAATCGAATCCCTTCACCGTGCTGGCGATGAAGGCACTGATCACCGAGACCCGGGTGGCCTGGTGGTAACTGGAAATCACCTGCCTGCGCAGGGCGGGAGTCGGACTCTGGAAGGTGGCCCGGACGAAGAACAGCATCGCCAGCTGTCCGGTGGCGCGCAGGCCGATCCGGCGCACTGCGCTCTCGATGTCGGATGGCGGCACCCGGGTCAGATAGCGGGCGCTGCCGGCCATGCGCAGGATGAATGCGGACAGCCCGGGATCGGTCTTCAGCAGCTTGGCGGCGGAGGCCACGTTGCAATCGGGATCGTCGAGCGTCTCGCGCAGTCGCAGGGTGATCTCCGGCAGCGATGGGAACAGGGACTCGTTGGACACGATGGCGGTATAGAGTTCCGAATAGATCCCCGCGATACCCTGAGCCATACCGTTGTCCCACAGCAGTAGTCGGAAACCACCGATCGGGCCGCCGGCAGGAGGAAGGGGGTGTCCAGGCACACGCCGGCGGACGCCGGCACTTCACCCCTGCCTTCCCTGGTGGCGACACCATCCCGGGCAACACCGCCGGGACCCCCGGCGGAGCCATGCCCGTTACCCGGGGATCGTGGTCGTGGGGCAATAGTACGGCAGCAGGGATCTTCGATACAATCGCAACCGGGCCAGGGCCGGCAGTCTCCAGCGGGGAATGCCTGAACGAGCACCTTTTCATCATTCCGGCGCGATCCGCGATGGCGGGTTGTTCGGAGGCTCCCCCGGGCTGGGCAGCAGTCCGGCGCCGCAAGAACGACCAGAAATCCGCATTGGAGCCCCCATGCCGCGACGGCTGTTGTCCATCCTGCTGCTGTGCCTGCCTCCCGCTCTCGCCACCGGGGCCGGGCCATCGCGCGGCGACGACGGCGACGCGACCCCGGAGACGCGGGAGGAGTCCAACGTCAAGGCCCTGGAGGCGGCACCCTCGGAGAATGCGATCGAGCGCGAGGCCGAGACCCAGGAGGATCCCCTCACCCAGCGCCAGGAACAGGCCGGGCTGATCCGCCGGCAGATCCAGCAGGAACTGGACCGGTGGAACTGGCGCCTCTACCTCAGCGCCCGCCTGCGCTACCGCAAGTCCAGCGACGAATGGCTGTTCGGCGACGGAGGATCACGGGTCGGTTTCGATGCCAGCTACCACCTGTCACCCCGGGTGCGCCTGTTCGGCCTGCTGGAGGAGGGCTTCAACATCGCCGACGAACTGGACGCCCTGCTCAATCCGGGCAACCAGTCCGGTACCGGCACCACCATCTTCACGCGGCTCGCCTATCTCGGCGTGGAGTCCCAGCGGCTGACCCTGACCGGCGGCAAGAACTGGTCCACCTACTATCAGATCGCCAGTTTCACCGACCGCCTGATCTCGTTCGGCGGCGAGGGCACCCAGTTCGCCAATGCCGGCACCGACGGCGGCCCGACCGGAACCGGCCGCGCCGACAACGTGCTGCAGCTGCGTTTCATGGTCAACGCGATTCCCGACAACTGGTGGTTCAAGCCGTTCCGGCTGAACCTGCAGCTTCAGCAGGGCACCTCCATCCCGGAGCTGGACGGTTACCGCTACGGCACCAATGCCGGCGGCAGCGCGATCCTGCACCTGCGCAACGAGTTCATTCTCGGGATCGCCTACAACAGGGCCCCCATCAGCCTGAACCGGGAACTGAGGCTGGCGGGGCTGCGGGGAGACGAGGAGGCGCTGCTGCTGGGCAGCCGCTGGTTCGGCGACGACTGGTACCTGGGCGCCACCCTGGCGCGGCTGCGCAACCACGCCACCACCGACGAGGGCCACTATATCGATGCCATCGGTTCGGAGCTGTACGGCAAGTACCGGTTGTATCCCAGGCTGTGGCTGACCGGGGGATGGAATGCTCTGCAGCCGGACGACGATCCGCGGGGCAGGCGGTTCCGCATCCGCTACCTGGTGCCGGGACTGCTGTACGAGCTGGACGGCCCCAGCCGCTTCGTCTATCTGGAATACAAGCGGGAGGACAGCCGCCGCGCCGACGGCAGCCCGATGGAGGACGTGATGACGGTGGGTATCCGCTGGGACTTCGACCGGGAGAAGTGAATTGGAGCGGGTGATGGGAATCGAACCCACGTTAGAAGCTTGGGAAGCTCCTGTTCTACCATTGAACTACACCCGCGCACCGGCAGGGTCAGTATACTAGACGAGATCGTCGCCAGTCACCAGTCAGCGCCGGTCCCCGGCCGCCGGTCCCCCCTCGTACATGGCATCGACCTCCCGGGCATGGCGCTCCAGCACCTGGGCCCGCTTGATCTTCATGGTCGGCGTCATCAGGCCGTTGTCCACGGTCCAGGGCTCCAGCAGCAGGGTGACGCGGCGGATCTTGGCGTAACCGGGAAAATCCCGCAGGGCCTCCTTGATATGGCGCTGCACCACGCCGATCACCCCGGCATCGCGCAGGCTCTCCGGCGCCATCGGATCGAGGCCGCACTCCTGGGCCAGGCCGGGCCAGAAGTCGCCATCGAGGACCACCAGTGCGGTCAGGAAGGGACGGCCCTCGCCCACCACCATCACCTGGGCGATCAGCGGATCCAGGGCGATCGCCAGCTCCATGTCCGCCGGCGGGATCTTCTCGCCGTTGGAGAGTACCAGGATGTCCTTGATGCGGCCGGTGATGTAGATGTGGCCGTTCTCGATGCGGGCTTGGTCACCGGTGTGGAGCCAGCCGTCGGAGTCGATCATCTGGGTGGTGGCGGCGTGGTTGTTCCAGTAGCCCATCATCACTCCGGGGCTCTTCACCAGCAGTTCGTCGTTGTCGCCGATCTTCACCTCGATTCCCCGCAGCGGCGGTCCGACGCTGGCCGGTTCGTTGTCATGCGGCGGATTGACGCTGATCACGGGGCTGGTCTCGGTCAAACCGTACCCCTGCAGGATCGGCACACCGAGGCCGATGAACACCTTCGCGATCTCCGGCGACAGCGGTGCCCCGCCGCTGACCGCAAGCCGCAGCCGCCCGCCCAGCGCCGCCTTGATCCTGGCAGCCACCAGCCGCTCCAGCAGCGGATGGGCCAGCTCCAGCGGATGCCAGCGGGCGCGCCCCTGCTGGCGCAGGAAGCGGCGCCAGCCCACCTCCACCGCCGACTCGAACAGGCCGCGGGCCAGTCCCGACTTCTTCTCCATCTGCTCCTTCAGCCGGCCGTAGACCCGCTCGAAGATCCGCGGCACCGCGATCATCGCCGTCGGCCGCACCACCTGCAGGTCCTGGGCCAGCTGGGCCACGGAACGGGCATAGGCGACCGTCGATCCGGTCATCACCGGCAGGTAGTAGCCGGCGGTGCGCTCGAGGGTATGGGACAGGGGCAGGAAGGAGAGGAACAGGTCCTCCTCGTAGACATCGATCATGGTGAGGGCAGCATGGGCCACCGACAGCATGTTGTGATGGCTCAGCATCACTCCCTTGGGACGGCCGGTGGTGCCGGAGGTGTAGATGATGGAGGCCAGTTCGTGGGGATCGCCGCGGCGCCGGCGCAGTGCCGATCCCCCGGCCGGCAGCCACTCCCCCACCATGCGCACGCGCTCGTCGCTTTCGCGCACGGCGGCCTCGTCCCTGCCACCGTCCAGCACCAGCACCCGCTGCAGGACCTGATTCTCCTTCAGCACCGGCGCCAGCCGCTTCCAGCGGCCGGCGTCCTGCACCAGCAGCAGCTTCACCGCCGCGTCGCGCAGGATGTAGTCGATATTGTCGGGGCGGTCGTCGGTGTACAGCGGCACCACCACCAGCCCCATGCCCAGGCTCGCCTGGTCGAACATCACCCACTCGGGGCTGTTGCGCAACAACACCGCGACCCGGTCCCCCGGGGCCAGGGACTCGCCGGCCAGGGCATCCTGCCAGCGCGCGATCTCGTCCGCCATCCTGCTCCAGCTGTAGTCCTGCCACTCCTGGCTGGAGCGGTCGAAGCTGCGATAGGCCACCCGCTCGCCGGAACGCCGCACCCGCCGGGCGAACAGCCCGTCCAGGGTGCGGGCGTCATCCAGGGAAATGATGTTTTCACGCCACTGTTGCGCCAACTCCCCACCCCCGCCTGTTCGACTGCAGGTTCCTGCCGGACCTGCCTGATCGGGCCAGTTTAGTGTAGAATCGAACCCGTTTGAATCTTTCCCGAACCCCGGGACCGGCGCCGGCGGCGCCGGACCACCCCCCAGGACGACACGACCCATGCAGATCCACGTCAACGGTGAACCGCGCGAGGTTCCGGACGGCCTAACCCTGGCCGGGCTGACCGCAGGCATGGCGCTGGAAGGCCAGCGCTTCGCCATCGAGGTGAACGAGGAGCTGGTGCCACGCAGCCGCCATCCGGAGCACCGCCTGGCGCCCGGCGACCGGGTCGAGATCGTCCAGGCGATCGGTGGGGGCTGAACCGGCGTTCTCCCCTTCCGATCCCACGGCCATCCCTCTACCCCAATCTGGAGTCACAGTGACCAACATGCCTCAGGACAGCAACGACACCCTCAGCATCGCCGGCAGGGACTACCGTTCCCGCCTGCTGGTGGGCACCGGCAAATACAAGGACATGGAGGAGACGCGCCAGGCCATCGAGGCCAGTGGCGCCGAGATCGTCACCATCGCCGTGCGCCGCACCAACATCGGCCAGAACGCCGACGAGCCCAATATCCTCGACGTGCTGCCACCGGAACGCTACACCATCCTGCCCAATACCGCCGGCTGCTACGATGTGAAGACGGCGGTGCGCACCTGCCGCCTGGCGCGGGAGCTGCTGGACGGCCACAACCTGGTGAAGCTGGAGGTGCTGGGCGACGAGAAGACCCTGTTCCCGGACGTCATCGCCACCCTGAAGGCGGCGGAGGAGCTGATCGCGGACGGCTTCGACGTCATGGTCTACACCAACGACGACCCGATCGTGGCCCGCGAGCTGGAGCAGATGGGCTGCGTGGCGGTGATGCCCCTGGCCGCGCCGATCGGTTCCGGCCTGGGCATCCGCAACCGGCTCAACATCCTCACCATCGTCGAGAACGCCGGGGTGCCGATCCTGGTGGATGCCGGTGTCGGCACCGCCTCCGACGCGGCGGTGGCGATGGAGCTGGGTTGTGACGGCGTACTGATGAACACCGCCATCGCCGCGGCGAAGAGACCGGTGCTGATGGCCTCCGCCATGAAGAAGGCGATCGAGGCCGGGCGCGAGGCCTTCCTGGCCGGGCGCATGCCGGCGAAGCGCTACGCATCCGCCTCGTCGCCGCTGGACGGCCTGTTCTTCTGAGCCCGGGGCCGGTGGTGACCGACCCCGCCCCCCCGGGACACCGCCCGGTCCGCAGCTTCGTGCTGCGCGAGGGGCGCCTCACCCGGGGCCAGCAGCGCGCCTTCGAGCGGATGTGGCCACGGCTCGGCGTCGACTTCGACGGCCGCCCCCTGGACCTGCCCGCCCTGTTCGGCAACGACCGGCCGGTGTGGCTGGAGATCGGCTTCGGCAACGGGGAGGCGCTGGCGGAGATGGCCCGGCGCCACCCGCGGCGCAACTACCTGGGTATCGAGGTGCACCGGCCGGGCGTCGGCCACCTGCTGCTGCGGGCACAGGAGCTGGGGCTGGAGAACCTGCGCGTCCTCCGCCATGACGCGGTGGAGGTGATCCGCGACGGCATCGGCGATGCCGCGCTGGCCGGCGTCTGTCTGTTCTTTCCCGACCCCTGGCACAAGAAGCGGCACCACAAGCGGCGCATCCTGCAGCCGGCGCTGGTGGAGCAGCTGGCGCGGGTGATCCGGCCCGGGGGCCTGTTCCACGCCGCCACCGACTGGCAGGACTACGCCGCCCAGATGATGCGGGTGCTGAGTGCCGACGACCGCTTCGAGAACTGCGCCGGCCCCGGTGCCTACACCCCGCGCCCGCAGGAGCGTCCGCTGACCCGGTTCGAGCAGCGTGGCCAGCGCCTCGGCCACGGCGTCTGGGACCTGCTGTTCCGGCGCCGCCCATGAGCCTGCAACTGCGGGGCTTCCATATCCCGCTGCTGAGTCCCCTCGACCTGACCGTGGCCGACGGCTGGCTGGTGACCCTGTTCGGTCCCTCCGGCGCCGGCAAGAGCCTGATGCTGCGCGCCATCGCCGATCTCGATCCCCACCAGGGGGAGTGCCTGGTGGACGGCATCCTGCAGTCCTCCCTGCCACCGCCGCGCTGGCGCCGCCTGGTGGGGCTGCTGCCGGCCGAGCCCCAGTGGTGGTACGACCGGGTCGGCGACCACTTTCCCGCCGGCGGACGGCAGTTTCTGGAACCCCTGGGACTGCCACCGGAGTGCCTGGAGTGGGAGGTGAGCCGCCTCTCCAGCGGCGAGCGGCAGCGCCTCGGCCTGGCCCGGCTGCTGGAGAACGAACCGCGGGTGCTGCTGCTGGACGAGGCCACCGCGAACCTGGACCGGCACAACACGGGGCGGGTCGAGCAGCTGATCCGGCAACAGGCCCGGCAGCGGGGGCTGGCGGTACTCTGGGTCAGCCACGACCCGGAGCAGCGGCAGCGGCTGTCGGGGCGCAGCCTGCGGATCCACCAGGGACGGGTGGAGCGTGCCACATGGAGCTGATCCGCCTCACCCCGCTGGATCTGGCCATCGCCGCCGCGCTGATCCTGGCGCTGGCCGCCCTCTCCTGGCAGCTCCACCTCGGGGTCGGAAAGCGGCTGCTGGTCTCCGCCGCCCGCAGCCTGGTGCAGCTGACCCTGCTCGGCCTGCTGCTGAAGCTGATCTTCGCCCAGTCCGATCCCTGGTTCATCGGCGCCATGCTGCTGCTGATGTCCCTGATTGCGGCACGGGAGATCCGCGCCCGCCAGGCGCGGCCGTTCCGCGGCCTGTGGGGCTACGGCATCGGCGGCGGCACCATGTTCGTCAGCGCCCTGGCACTGGTGCTGCTGGCCACCCGGGTGATCATCCAGGTGGACCCCTGGTTCACTCCCCAGTACCTGATCCCCCTGTTCGGCATGCTGCTGGGCAACACCATGTCCGGTATCGCCATCGCCCTCGACGGCCTCAGCCGCAGCGCCTGGCGCCAGCGGCCGGTGATCGAGCAGCGGCTGCTGCTGGGCGAGAGCTGGCAGCAGGCCATCGGCGACATCCGCCAGGAGGCGCTGCGCTCAGGCCTGATCCCGATCATCAACCAGATGAGCGTCGCCGGCCTGGTCACCCTGCCCGGGATGATGACCGGCCAGATCCTGGCCGGCAGCCCGCCGCTGGAGGCGGCCAAGTACCAGATCCTGATCCTGCTGCTGGTGGCGGCCGGGGTCGGCTTCGGCACCATGGGTGCCATCTGGATCGCCTCCCGGCGCCTGTTCGACGAACGCCAGCGGCTGCGCCTGGACCGGCTGCGCTCACGGTGACCCTGGGCCGCGACATCCGCCGCACCCTGCTGCTGGCCGCCCCCCTGGTGCTGGGCCAGCTCTCCGCCATCGCCATCAACTTCGTCGACACCGTCATGGCCGGGCGCTTCGACGCCCTCACCCTGGCGGCGGTGGCCATCGGCGGCGCGGTCTGGTCCGCCGGCCTGCTGTTCATCATCGGCGTGCTGATGGCGATCCCCCCCCACGTCTCCCGTCTGCACGGGGCCCGCCGCCTGCGCCAGGTGGGGCCGTTCATGCACCAGGCGGCGTGGCTCGCGCTGGGACTGGCACTGCTGTTCTTCCTCTACCTGCGCAACGCCGAGCCGCTGCTGCGACTGATGCGTGTCGATCCACAGATCGTGCCGCCGGCACTGGGCTACCTCGACGCCATCTCCTGGAGCACGCCCGGCCTGTGCGGTTTCCTGCTGCTGCGCATGCTCAGCGAGGGGCTGTCACGACCGCGACCGGTGATGTACTTCGGCCTGCTGGGACTGGCCATCAACATCCCGGCCAACTACGTGCTCATCTTCGGTCACCTGGGCTTCCCGCCGCTGGGGGCGGTCGGCTGCGGCTACGCCTCGGCCCTCACCCTGTGGCTGCAGCTGGCCGCATTCCTGGTCTACACATGGCGCCAGCCGGCGTTTCGCCGCACCCGTCTGTTCCGCCCCCTCGCCCCTCCCCACCCGGAACGGCTGCGGCAGTTGCTGCGGCTGGGGCTGCCGATCGGCGCCAGCGTGTTCGTCGAGGGCAGCCTGTTCGCCGCTGCGGCCCTGCTGCTGGGCGCCCTGGGCCCGGTGATCACCGCCGCCCACCAGGCGGCGATCAACTGGTCCGGGCTGATGTTCATGATCCCGCTGGGGGTGGGAATGGCGATGACGGTGCGCATCGGCAACGCCCTGGGACGGCGCGACCCGGTCGCGGCCCGCCTCGCCGGTCGGGCCGGCTTCCGTGTGGTGCTGGTCACCCAGCTGGCGTCGGCCACCTTCATGCTCGCCTTTCCCGGCGTCGTCGGCCATCTCTACACCAGCGACCCCGAGGTCCAGGGCCTGATCGTGCAGCTGCTGTTCCTGGCCGCCATCTTCCAGCTGCCGGACGGTTTCCAGGCGGCCGCCGCCGGCGCCCTGCGCGGCTACAAGGACACCCGGGTGCCGATGCTGATCACCGTCGTCGCCTACTGGCTGGTGGGGCTGCCCCTGGGCTGGTGGCTGGGGATCGGGGCCGGCTTCGGCGCCAGGGGGATGTGGGTGGGACTGATCGCCGGCCTGTCGCTGGCGGCCCTGCTGATGCTGCTGCGCTACCGGCGGCTGGCGCGGCGCCCGTAGCGGCGCCAGCCGGGCCGGCCGCCCTACCCCAGCTGCTTCATCCGCACCAGCTTGAGACCCAATACCACGATGGGGGCCAGGTGCAGCAGCAGGTCGAAGATGTCGAGCGGTCGGGTGAGGGTGCCGGCGGCCAGCATCTTCAGCTTCTCCCAGATGTGGGGTTCGGGGACGAAGGGGGCCAGTCCCAGCAACAGGGCGGCGAGCACCAGGGCGCCGAGGGGCAGATCATCCAGCCAGGCCATCGGGTTCACTCCTCGTGGGAACAGTCGGGACAGAGAGATCGGTACAATAGCGCATCGGATTCGCTGAAGCAGCAGGCGATGATCCGCTCCGGTCCCGGCGCCGCCCTCATCTCCTCCAGCGCGATGATCGTCGCCTCCCGCTTGGGATAGCCGTAGACGCCGGTACTGATGGCGGGAAAGGCGATGCTGTGGATCCGCCGCTCCCGCGCCAGCGCCAGGCTGTTGCGGTAGCAGGCGCGCAGCAGGCCGGCCTCGCCGGCATCGCCGCCCTGCCAGACCGGGCCGACGGTGTGGATCACCCAGCGCGCCGGCAGGCGGAACCCGGGGGTGATGCGGGCCTCGCCGGTGGGGCAACCGCCCAGCGGACGGCACGCCTCCAGCAACTGCGGACCGGCGGCCCGGTGGATGGCCCCGTCGACACCGCCACCACCGAGCAGGCTGCTGTTGGCCGCATTGACGATGGCGTCGACCTGGAGCCGGGTGATATCGCCGGTCAGGATGTGGATCATCGCACTCACCGGTCGGGCCCGGTACAACGCCCCCGCCACGGGGCCTTCGCTGAGCCGGCGCGGGAAAAACCGGCCCCCGGACCCTGGCCAGCGGTTATCATATCCACCATGTCCACGTTCCTCGGCATCCTGTTCCTGCTGCTACTGCTCTGGTTCTGGCTCGACAGCGCGCGGGCGCGGGAACTGGCCACCGCCATCTGCGACAGCGCCTGCGGCGACCGGGGGTTGCAGTTCCTGGACCAGACCGTGGCGCTGCGCCGGATCTCGCTGCGCTGGACCGGCCAGGGCATCCGCATCCGCCGGCTCTACCGCTTCGACTTCAGCGAGGAGGGAGTGGGCCGGCGCAGCGGCCACATCGTCATGCTGGGTACAGCCCTGGAGGAGTTCAGCCTGGGCCTGCCCAGCCTGCCGGACAACGTGATCCCGATCCAGCGTGCGGCGTCCAGGAGGCAGCAGCGCTGATCTCCGCCCAGCCTCCCGGGACGGCTATTTCACCACCTTCAGGCTGGGCCGCTCCCGCGGTGGGGTCCCGTCGGGCTCGTCGTCCGGAGGCCCGCCCCCCTCCGGCGGCTCGTCCGGGAACAGCATCCCCTGGCCGTTCTCGCGGGCATAGATCCCGAGCACCGCGGCCGGCGGCACCAGTACCTCCATCGGGGTGCCGCCGAAGCGGGCACTGAAACGGATCCAGTCGTTGTCCAGCTCCAGGCCCAGTACGGCATCGGGGCCGATGTTGAGGACGATGCGCCCCTCCTCCACGAACTGGGCGGGAACCTGGGCCAGGGGATGCTCCGCATCCACCAGCAGGTGGGGAGTCAGGCCATTGTCCACCAGCCATTGGTAGAGGGCGCGGATCAGGTAGGGACGGTTGGAGCTGATGCCCATCGCAGGGGCGCGGCAGTCAGCCCCGCATCTCCTTTTCCAGTTCGGTCAGGCTCTGCTGGAACGAGGGCCGGTCGAACAGGCGCTCGGCATACTCCGCCACCGGCTTCGCCTGGGGCGGCAGCTCCACGCCGAGGGAAGGCAGGCGCCACAGCAGCGGGGCGATGGAGCAGTCCACCAGGGTGAATTCGTCACTCATGAAATAGGGCTTGGCGGCAAACACCGGCGCCGTCACCGTCAGGCTCTCACGCAGCTCCTTGCGCGCCTTGGTCGCGGCCTTGCCTCCCCCCCTGATCTGCTCCATCAGGCTGTACCAGTCGTTGTCGACACGGTGCAGGAACAGGCGCGAACTCGCCTTGGAGACCGGGTCCACCGGCAGCAGCGGTGGATGGGGAAAGCGCTCGTCCAGGTACTCCATGATGATGCGCGACTGGTAGAGGACGAGGTCCCGGTCCACCAGGGTCGGCAGGGTGCCGTAGGGATTCAGTTCCACCAGGTCTTCCGAGACGTCGCCCGGTTCCACATCGACGATCTCGACGGTGATGTTCTTCTCCGCCAGGACCAGCCGCACCCGATGACAGTAGGGGCACTTGGCGCCCGAATACATGGTCATCACCGATCGCTTGTTTGCAACAACCGCCATACAGACAACTCCAGAGATTCAGTTGGGGGACGCCTCTACCGGCCCCGGACGCCCGCTTCCAGACAGGGTGCCGTTCCGCCCGGATGGCAGAAACCGTGGCCGGAACGGACGAAGGGGGCGCACAGTATACAACAAAAACCGTGCACCCCCTTCGCTCGGTGGCGGTCGCCGCTAGTGGACGTCCTTCCAGTACTCCTTCTTCAGCAGGTAGGCGAGGACGAAGAAGATGGCGATGAACAGCAGCACCCACTTGCCCATGGCGCGGCGCTCCACCTGGATCGGCTCGCCGACATAGGTGAGGAATGCGGTCAGGTCACGCATGGCGCCATCGAACTCCTCCGGGCTCATGCTGCCGGGAGAGACCTGCTCGAACTTCTCGAACACCTGCTGTCCCTCGTGCTCGGTGAATACCGCCTTCTGCAGCCCCTGCAGCTTCCACAGCACGTTCGGCATGCCGACGTCCTTGAACACCACATTGTTGACGCCGAACGGACGGCTGTCGTCGAGATAGAAGCTGCGCAGGTAGGTGTAGAGCCAGTCGGAGCCGCGGGCACGGGCGATGACGCTCAGGTCCGGCGGCGCGGTACCGAACCATTCGCCGGCATCCGCCGGGGGCATGGCGATGGTCATGGTGTCACCGATCTTGTCGGCGACGAACATCAGGTTCTCCTTCACCTCCTGATCGGTCAGTCCCAGGTCCCGCGCGGTGCGGTTGAAGCGCTGGTACTTGGCCGAATGGCAGCTCAGGCAGTAGTTGACGAACAGGCGGGCGCCACGCTGCAGCGATGCCTGGTCGGTCAGGTCGATGTCGGCGTCATCCAGATGGACCCCGCCCGACGCCAGTCCAAGCAGGGGCGTCGCGGCCAGCAGAAATGCAACGATCAGCTTTTTCATTTGGTCACCCTCTCAGGAACGGGCTTGGTCTTGTCCATCTTGCTGTAGATCGGCATCAGCAGGAAGAACGCGAAGTAGAGCGCGGTACAGATCTGCGCCAGCAGGGTCTTGCCCGGGGTGGCCGGCTGGGTGCCGAGCCAGCCCAGCACCAGGAACACCACCACGAAGATGGCGATCCAGGCCTTGAAGATCGGGCCCTTGTAGCGGATCGACTTGACCGGGCTCCTGTCCAGCCAGGGCAGCAGGAAGAACATGATGATCGAGGCGAACATCGCGATCACGCCGGGGAAGGCGGAGCCGGCCATGGAGGGGACGGCGCGCAGGATGGCGTAGAACGGGGTGAAGTACCAGACCGGCGCGATGTGCTCCGGCGTCTTCAGCGGGTTGGCCGGCTCGAAGTTGGGGTGTTCGAGGAAATAGCCGCCCATCTCCGGCCAGTAGAAGATCACCGCCGCGAACAGGAACAGGAAGCCCGCAACGCCGACGATGTCCTTCACCGAATAGTAGGGATGGAACGGAATGCCGTCTGCCGGGGCGGTGTCGCTCCAGCGGTTGCCCTTCGGCCCCTTCTTGATCTCGATGCCGTCCGGGTTGTTGGAGCCCACCTTGTGCAGGGCGACGATGTGGATGAACACGATCGCGGCCAGCAGGAACGGCAGCAGGAAGTGCAGCGCGAAGAAGCGGTTCAGGGTGACGTCGGAGATGACGTAGTCGCCGCGGATCCAGACCCCCAGCTCCTCACCCACCACCGGCACGGCGGAGAACAGGTTGATGATCACCTGGGCGCCCCAGTAGGACATCTGACCCCAGGGCAGCAGATAGCCCATGAAGGCGGTGGCCATCATCACCACGTAGATCACCACGCCGATCAGCCACAACAGCTCACGCGGCTTGCGGTAGGAACCGTAGATCAGACCACGGAACATGTGCAGATAGATGACGATGAAGAAGGCCGAGGCACCGGTGGAGTGCATGTAGCGGATCAGCCAGCCCCAGTCCACGTCGCGCATGATGTACTCGACGGAGCCGAAGGCCAGGGTGGCGTCGGGCTTGTACATCATCGCCAGCCAGACGCCGGTCAGGATCTGGTTCACCAGCACCAGCATGGCCAGCGAACCCATGAAGTACCAGAAGTTGAAGTTCTTGGGTGCGTAGTACTGGGCCAGATGCTCGTTCCACACCTTGGTCAGGGGGAACCGATCATCGATCCACGCGACCATGTTTTTCATTGCGCTCATCAGGAAGCCCCTCCATCTTCACCGATCAGCAGCACATTGTCGGACAGGTACTGATGCGGCGGAATGACCAGGTTGGTGGGTGCCGGCACGCCCTTGAAGACGCGTGCCGCCAGATCGAATCGGGAGCCGTGGCAGGGGCAGAAGAAACCACCGACCCACTCGGGACCCAGGTCGGCCGGCGCCACATCGGGCCGGTAGGTGGGGGAGCAGCCCAGGTGAGTGCAGATGCCGATGGCCACCAGGTACCTGGGCTTGATGGAGCGGGTCGGGTTCTTGCAATACTCCGGCTGCTGGGGCACCTCGGAGGTGGGGTCGACCAGTTTCGGATCCAGGCTCGGCAGATCGGCGATGTTCTTCTCGGTGCGATTGACGATCCAGACCGGCTTGCCGCGCCACTTCACACGCATCAGCTGGCCCGGCTCGAGGGCGCTGATATCGGCCTCGACCGGGGCGCCGGCTGCCTTGGCCTTCTCACTCGGGGCCCAGGACGCCAGGAACGGATAAATGACATAGCCGGCGCCCACGGCACCGACCACACTGGTTGCGGCGGTGAGAAACCGCCTCTTCTTCAGATCTACGCCTTCTGCGCTCATTTCTCTACGACTCCCGGAGTAGGCTGGATGTCACGACATCCTGGGAACCCAGCATTCTTCGACGAACCCGACCCAACGAATCAGGAAAAAAGAATATACGAATTTACCCCAAATTGACGGCGCATTCTCCAACATGCACTGGCGGAGGTCAAGATTCACATGGTGATGACAGGGGTATCAGCGAAATTTATCGACGACGGGAGGAACACCTCACACCGGGTTGTCGACATCGAGGAAGCGGTGGTCGATCCCGAACCTGTCCGCCAGGTGACGCCCGAGGGCCTGGACCCCGCCCCGCTCGGTGGCATGGTGGCCGGCGGCGTAATAGTGAATGCCGAGTTCCCGGGCCAGGTGGGTGGTCTGTTCCGACACCTCGCCGGAAACGAAGGCATCGAGACCGGCTGCCGCCGCCTGCCCGATCATTCCCTCCGCCGCTCCGCTGCACCAGCCGATACGCCGCACCCCGGCGGGACCGCCCGGCAGGTGCAACGGGGCACGCTGCAGCGCGGTGCCGATCCGCCGGGCCAGTCGCCCGGGGGAGATCTCCTGCGCCAGTTCCGCGTGCCAGATCATGCCGTCGTCCAGCGGACTGCCGTCGGCCAGTCCCAGCAGCAGGCCGAGCTGGCGGTTGTTGCCCAGCTCCGGATGGAGATCCAGCGGCAGATGGTAGGCCAGCAGCCCCATGCGGCCCTGCATCAGGGCCCGGATCCGGTTCCCCTTGACGCCGGTGAGGGGCGCCGCCTCCCCCTTCCAGAAGAACCCGTGATGCACCAGCAGCAGGTCGGCGCCCCACTCCAGCGCCGCATCGATCAGGGCCTGGTTGGCGCTGACGCCGGTGGCCAGCCGCTGGACCGTCCCGTTGCCCGCATCCACCTGCAGTCCGTTGGGGCAGTAGTCGCTGAAGGTCTCCGCCTGCAGCAGACGGTCACACCAGGCGACCAGTTCGCTCAGCTCGATCATGGGCATTCCTCGGATCAGTATGGGACAATGGCCCCGGTACAAGGCCTTCCCGCAAGCATATCAGCCGATGAAACCCACCCGCACCCTCCTGTTCGCCCTGATCTCCGCCGTTGCCGGGCTGGCGGCGGCGCTGCTGGTGACGGCCCTGTTCGGCCTCGCCGGCGACGACGCCGGCCCCTCCCTGGCGGAGCGCCTGCGCCGGGGCATCGGCTCCGGTCCGGTCTCCTATGCCGATGCGGTGGCCCGTGCCACCCCGTCGGTGGTCAACGTGTTCAGCAGCAAGGTCACCCGGGAACAGGGCCGGAGCCTGTTCGACGATCCCCTGTTCAGGCGTTTCTTCGGCGACGGCCTGGCGACGCGCCCCCGGGAGAAGCGGGAGACCGACCTCGGTTCCGGCGTCGTGATCGACGAGCGTGGCTACATCCTGACCAACCATCATGTGATCTCGGGGGCCGAGGCGATCCGGGTGGTGCTGAGCGACGGCCGTACCCTGGAGGCCACGGTCGCCGGTACCGATCCGGACACGGATCTGGCGGTGATCAGGACCGAGGGGGAGCGGCTGCCGGCGATCACGGTAGGGGATTCCCGACACCTCCGGGTCGGGGACGTGGTGCTCGCCATCGGCAACCCGTTCGGGGTCGGCCAGACCGTCACCATGGGCATCGTCAGCGCCACCGGCCGCAATCAGCTGGGGATCAACACCTTCGAAAACTTCATCCAGACCGATGCCGCCATCAACCCGGGCAACTCCGGCGGCGCCCTGATCAATGCCCATGGCGAACTGGTCGGCATCAACACCGCCATCTTCTCCAGCAACGGCGGCTCCGACGGCATCGGCTTCGCCATCCCGATCGCCCTGGCGAAGGGGGTGATGGATCAGATCCTGCGCCAGGGTCGGGTGGTGCGCGGCTGGCTCGGCATCGCCGGCCAGGACATCACCCCCGAACTGGCCAGGGCCATCGACGCCGAGGCCGGGCGGGGGGTGCTGGTATCGGGGGTTCTGGAGGACGGCCCGGCGGACCGGGCGGGGGTGGAGCCGGGCGACATCATCACCCACGTCGACAACCAGGTGCCGGGCAGCGCCCGCGATATCCTGGAGATCATCTCCCGGCTGCCGCCTGGCAGGGCGGTGGAGTTGCGCGGCTGGCGCGACGGTGAACCCCTGCGGCTGGTGGTGGAGATCTCGGAACGCCCCAGGATCAGGGACCCTCGCTGAATCCGTCGCCGGATACCCGGGTCCGGCTGGTGACCGGTGACGCGGGCCGGTCGGCTACCCCGCCCCGCCCGCGGATCCGACGCTGTGATCGGAGAGCAGCTCCAGCGGCATCGGCCGGGCCACGCCGTATCCCTGGGCGTAGTCGACCCCCAGTTCCCGCAGCCGCTGCTCGATCTCCCGGTCCTCGACGAACTCGGCGATGGTCTGCTTCCCCATCACGTGTCCGATGTCATTGATGGAACGGACCATCGCAAGGTCGATGTCGTCCTCCATGATATCGCGCACGAAGGCGCCATCGATCTTGAGGAAGTCCACCGGCAGGTTCTTCAGGTAGGCGAAGGAGGACATGCCGCTGCCGAAGTCGTCCAGGGCAAAGCGGCAGCCACGCTGGCGCAGGGCCTCGATGAAGCGGCTGGCCTTGGCCAGGTTGGAGACCGCTGCAGTCTCGGTCACCTCGAAGCAGATGCGGTCGGCGGGCACCCCTTCCTGCCCCAGCTCGTCGAGCAGGAAGGCGAGAAAGGCATCGTCGGTGACCGAGTGGCCCGACAGGTTGATGCTGCACATGGCGAGATCCCGCAGATGTCCCGGGTTGCTGCACAGCCAGGAGAAGACGCTGCGCACCACCCAGCGATCGATGGTCTGCATCAGACTGTAGCGCTCGGCCGCCGACAGGAACACGTCCGGCGCCACGAACTCCCCCTTGCGGTCACGCATGCGGATCAGGATCTCATAGTGGAGTCCCTCCACATCCCCCTGCAGCGGCCGCAGCTGCTGCTGGTAGAGGAAGAAGCGCTCCTCCTCGAAGGCATCGTGGATCCGGCTGACCCAGCGCATCTCGCCCTGGCGCCGCGCCAGATCCACGTCGTCCGGATGAAACAGGTGGAGCCGGTTGCGGCCCTGTTCCTTGGCCATGTAGCAGGCGGTATCGGCGGCACTGAGCACATCCTTGACCGACTGCCTGCGGGTATGCAGCGGTACGATGCCGATACTGGCGGTGACGTTCAGCGCCCTGCCCTGCCAGTCGAAACGCAGGCTCTCCAGCCCTTCCAGGATCTGCCTCCCGGTGGACTCGGCACGCTCCAGGGTGCAGTGCTCCAGGATCATGCCGAACTCGTCGCCGCCGAGCCTGGCCAGGGTGTCGCCGACACCGGTGTAGATATGCAGCAGACGCCCCACCTCGCACAGCAGGGCGTCGCCGGCCTCGTGGCCGCTGATGTCGTTGACCACCTTGAACTGGTCGAGATCGATGTAGAACATGGCGTGCTGCTCGCCGCCCAGGCCGATCCCCTCCAGCACCCGGGCCAGCCGCTCCTCGAACTGGGTCCGGTTGAACAGACCGGTGAGATCGTCGTGGGTCGCCTGGAAGAACAGCCGCTCCTCCAGCCGCCGGGATTCGGTCATGTCACGCAGATAGGCGGTGAACACGACCCCCCCGTCGGGCGATGCCACCCGGGTCACCGTCAGCTCGACGGGAAACTCCTCGCCATCGATACGCATGGCGGTGGTCTCCACCCGGGTGCCGAGGATGGTCCCCTCGCCGCTCTCCAGATAGCGGCGCAGGCCGTGGCGATGCAGCTCGCGCAGGGACGGCGGGATGATCAGCTCCGCCAGCTCCCGGCCCAGCACCTGCTGCCGCCGGTAGCCGAAGGTCCGCTCCGCCGCCGGGTTGAACTCCAGGACGCAGCCGTTCTGATCGATGGTGATGATGCTGTCCAGGGCCGCCTCCAGAATGGCGCCCTTGCGCTCCTCGCTCGAGACCAGGGCGGCCAGGGCAAGGCCCCGTTTCCGCTGCACGTCGTTGAGATGGCGGAACACGAACAGCAGGATCAGGGTGCCGAGCAGCCACACGCCCGCCATCGAGACGCCGTCTCCCAGCAGTCTCTTTCTCTCCCGGGCCAGCAACCGTGTCATCGGCAGGGCGACGCCGACACCGCCACCCACCTCGCCCGGCTTCCTCCCCTGGGAGGCATGGCACAGCAGACAGCCGGGCTTCACCATCAACGGCTGCATCAGCCGCAGGTAGGGTTCGCCATCGATGCGGGTGAACTCCATCACCTCCCGGGTGCCCTGCTGGAACGCCTCCAGCGCCTTGCGCTCCCAGGGATCGGGCCGGTTCTCCGGCCGCAGTGGCTGCAGACTGGTGATGCGCCCGGCGACACCGTAGAGGTCGCCGTAGTCGTGGTTCAGCTGGCGGACCATCGCCGCCGGATTGATCAGGGTGAGGCGGTTGCCCGCCGGGGTGGTGATATCCCGCTCCGGGATATGGGCCATGTTGGGATCCGGCCGGGTCCGCTCGGTGACCGGAACGTAGATGCGGCCATGGTCGGTAGCCCAGAGCCGGAAGGCCACGTCCTTGTCATAGTGGGCCCTGGCCTGGGCGATGGCCAGCTCCCGTATGGTCTGGTCACCCCTCTGCATGTCCCAGAAAAACAGCAGCACGAACAGCAGCGTCCAGACCGTCAGTGCCAGCACCGCGTACTGCTTGATGCGTGATGGACTCTCCAGCTCCGGTTGTTGTGCCCTGGATCTCATCAGTCGCTCTATCGACAGCCTGGTACTTGAACTGTAGCAAGTATTGCCGTGTGCACCCAGGAAACCTCCTCGTCACCTGCTGTCCGGGAGGCAGTTGTCCGGGCAGTGGAATTCCCTGGATTCCGGCCTTCGCCGGAATGACGGACGGGGTCTTGCCTGGAACTTTGCCGGAAACAGCCGAATACCCGGTCATCCCGGAGAAGGCCGGGATCCAGTGGGACGCATCTTCCGGATTCCCACCGGCCTGGGGCAGGCGAACGGGATGGAGATCAAGACCTGGGTGGTTCCCGGCGCCGCCTGCTCACGTTGCCACCATCTCTCAGCCGGACGCCTCCCCGAGGGAACCGGCGAGGGCCGTCAGCAGGGTGTCGTTCTCCTCCGGGGTACCCACGGTCAGGCGCAAGCACTGTTCCAGCAGGGGATGGCTGCCGTGCAGGTTCTTCACCAGCACGCCCCGCTCGCGCAGCCGGCGATGGAGCTCAGACGCGTCGCCCGCCGTCACCCGGACCAGGATGAAGTTGGCCTCGCTGGGCCATGCCCTGAGCCCCGGCAGGCGGGAGAGGGCCTCGAACAGCCGCTGGCGTTCGCTCCGGATCGCTGCGGTCTGGCGCCGGAACAGCCCGCCGTGTTCCAGGGCGAAGGTGGCGCTGACCTGGGTCAGCACGTTGATGTTGTAGGGCAGCCGGGTCTTCTCGACCTGGTCCAGCCAGGCCGCCGGCCCGGCCAGCAGGCCCAGACGCAACCCCGCCAGCCCCAGCTTGGAGACGGTGCGCATCACCACCAGGTTGGGCCATTCCCCCAGCCGCGGCAGGAAACTGGCGTCGGTGAAGGGGGCGTAGGCCTCGTCGATCACCACCAGCCCCGGGGCCGCATCCAGCACCCGCTCCAGGGCGCCGGCATCGAACAGGTTGCCGGTGGGATTGTTGGGATAGGCCAGGAACAGAAGCGCCGGCCGCTCCCGGTCGATGGCGGCGAGCAGGGCGTCGGTATCGAGGGAGAAGTCGTCCGCCCGCAACGGCACGCCGACGTACTCCATCCCCAGGAAGACGGCGATCATGCGATACATGACGAAGCCCGGCTCCGGCGACAGGATGGTGCGTCCCGGGCCACCCACGGTCATGGCCAGCATCTGGATCAGCTCGTCGGAGCCGTTGCCCAGCACCAGGCCCATCCCATCGGGAATCGCCATCGACCGGTGCAGTGCCTCCTTCAGCGCCGGCGCCTGGGGATGGGGGTAGCGGTTCACGTCCACCTGACGCAACCGCTCCAGCCACGCCTGGCGCATCTCCGGCGGCCAGGTGTAGGGATTCTCCATCGCGTCCAGCTTGATGACCCCCTCCGCTTCCGGCACATGGTAGGCGGAGAGCGCCTGGATCTCCTCCCGCACCCACTCGGCCACCAGGTCGTCGATGTCTCTGTCCGCCATCTCGGCCCTCCCCGGAACGGGTTCCCCGCTACTTGCGGAAGCGGTATTCCGCCGCCCGCGCATGGGCGGTGAGTCCCTCGCCCCGGGCCAGCGCTGAGGCGGTCTCTCCCAGGGTGGCCGAGCCGCTCTCCGACACCATGATCAGGCTGGAGCGCTTCTGGAAATCGTACACCCCCAGCGGCGACGAGAAACGCGCCGTGCGCGACGTCGGCAGCACGTGGTTGGGGCCGGCGCAGTAGTCGCCCAGGGGCTCACTGGTGTAGCGACCCATGAAGATGGCACCGGCATGGCGGATTTGCGGCAGCAGCGCCTCCGGGTCGGCCACCGACAGCTCCAGGTGCTCGGGGGCGATGCGGTTGGCCACCTCGCACGCCTGCTCCAGATCGCGGCAGTGGATCAGGGCACCGCGCTCGCGCAGGGCGGTGGCGATGATGGGTTCCCGTTCCATGGTCGGCAGCAGCCGTTCGATGCTCCCGGCCACCCGTTCGATGAAGCCGGGGTCCGGGCACAACAGGATCGACTGGGCATCCTCGTCGTGCTCGGCCTGGGAGAACAGATCCATCGCCACCCAGTCGGGGTCGGTGCCGCCGTCACAGATCACCAGGATCTCGGACGGCCCCGCGACCATGTCGATGCCCACCTGGCCGAACACCGCCCGCTTGGCGGTGGCGACGTAGATGTTGCCCGGCCCCACCACCTTGTCCACCGCCGGCACGGTGTCGGTGCCCCAGGCCAGGGCCGCCACCGCCTGGGCCCCGCCCACGGCGAACACCCGGTCCACGCCGCTGACGTGGGCCGCCGCCAGCACCAGCTCGTTGAGTTCGCCACCGGGGGTGGGCACCACCATGATCAGTTCCGGCACCCCGGCCACCTTGGCCGGGACCGCGTTCATCAGCACCGACGACGGATAGGCCGCCTTGCCGCCGGGCACATACAGCCCCACCCGGTCCAGCGGCGTCACCTGCTGGCCGAGCAGGGTGCCGTCCTCCTCCCGGTAGCTCCAGGAGTCGAGCCGCTGCCTCCCGGCATAGGCGCGGATACGGCCGGCGGCGTGCTCCAGTGCCCGCTGCCGGCCGGCGTCGATGTGCTGCCACGCCTGTGCCAGCCGCTCCCGCGGGATCTCCAGATCGGCCGCGGTCGCCGCCTCCCAGCCGTCGAAGCGGCGGGTGTATTCCAGCAGTGCCGCATCGCCGCGCCGGCGGATGTCGGCGATGATCTCGTCCACCGTGCGCTGGACGCCCTGGTCGGAGACGGACTCCCAGGCCAGCAGCTGCTCCAGCTGCTGATCGAACCCCGCATCGGTGGTGGAAAGCTGTCTGATCCCGGTCATGGTCGGTCGACTCCGTCAGTACCCAAGAAACCTGAAGCGGCTGGCCCGGCCTCCGGCCAGCATCTCTGTTGCCGCGAATGGACGTGAATACACGCCACCGGCCGGGGACGCGGGGCCATCCCGTCGATCGGCAGCGCCGTCGTCTCCACCCGGCCGCTCCCCTGGTGTCGATCCCCGGCGGACACCCCGGTTCAGCCCCGCTGCACCGCCTCGCGCAGGGCCTCGATCAAGCCCATGACGACGCCGTGCTTGGTCTTCCAGGCGGCCTTGTTGACCACCAGCCGGGAGCTGATGTCGGTGATGTGCTCCAGCGGTACCAGGCCGTTGGCCTTCAGCGTGTTGCCACTCTCGACCAGGTCGACGATCAGATCCGACAGCCCCACCAGCGGTGCCAGCTCCATGGAGCCGTACAACTTGATGATCTCGACCTGCTGGCCGCGGGCGGCGAAGTGGTCGCGGGCCGACCTGACGTACTTGGTGGCGATGCGCAGACGCTGGCCGGTGAGGCTGGCCCCCTCGCGACCCGCCACCATCATGCGACAGCGGGCGATGCCCAGGTCCAGCGGCTCGTAGAGGCCGTCGCCGCCGTGCTCGATCAGCACGTCCTTTCCCGCCACCCCCAGGTCCGCCGCCCCCCACTGGACATAGGTGGGCACATCGGTGGCGCGGATGATCAGCAGCTTCACCTGGGCATGGTTGGTGGCCAGGATCAGCTTGCGGCTGGTCTCCGGGTCGTCCACCGCCTCGATACCGGCATGGGCCAGCAGCGGCAGGCTCTGCTTGAAGATGCGCCCCTTGGACAGGGCAATGGTGATCGGGGTATCGAACTGCATGACGCTCAACTCGGGATGCGCCGGATGCGGGCACCCAGCCCGGCCAGCTTCTCTTCGATGTTCTCGTAACCGCGGTCGATATGGTAGATCCGCTCCACCACGGTCTCGCCCTCCGCCACCAGGCCGGCCAGCACCAGGCTGGCGGAGGCGCGCAGGTCGGTGGCCATCACCGGCGCACCGGTCAGCCGCTCCACCCCCTCGCAGATGGCGGTGTTGCCCTCCAGGCGGATCCGCGCCCCCATGCGCTGCATCTCCAGCACATGCATGAAACGGTTCTCGAACACCGTCTCGGTCACCGTTCCCACCCCCTCGGCGATGGCGTTGAGAGCGGTGAACTGGGCCTGCATGTCGGTGGGGAAGGCGGGATAGGGGGCGGTGTGCACATCCACCGCCCGCGGTCGCCGGCCGTCCATCTCCAGGCTGATCCAGTCGTCACCGACCTCGATCGCGGCCCCGGCCTCGCGCAGCTTGTGCAGCACCGCGTCCACCAGCGACGGCTGGGTGTCACGCACCTTGATGCTGCCACCGGTCATCGCCGCCGCCACCAGGTAGGTGCCGGTCTCGATGCGGTCGGGCAGTACCTGGTAGTGGGTGCCGGTCAGCCGATCCACCCCCTCGATGCGAATCGAGTCGGTGCCGGCGCCGCTGATGCGGGCGCCCATGCGGTTGAGGCAGTTGGCCAGGTCCACCACCTCGGGCTCACGGGCGGCATTCTCGATCACCGTTTCTCCATCGGCCAGGGCCGCGGCCATCATCAGGTTCTCGGTACCGGTGACGGTGACGATGTCCATCACCAGCCGCGCCCCCCGCAGCCGCCTGGCGTGGGCGCGGATGTAGCCCGACTCCACCTCCACCTCCGCCCCCATGGCGCGCAGACCGTCGATGTGCAGGTTCACCGGCCGCGAACCGATGGCGCAGCCGCCGGGCAGGGAGACGTCGGCGTGGCCGAAGCGGGCCAGCAGCGGGCCGAGAACCAGGATCGACGCGCGCATGGTCTTGACCAGTTCATAGGGGGCGTGGAAGTCCCTGATGGTGCTGGAATCCACCTCGATCCGCATCTTCTCGTCCACGGTCAGGTGGACACCCATGCGACCGAGAAGACCCATGGTCGTGGTGATGTCGTGCAGGTGGGGCACGTTGCCCACCACCATGGTGCCCTCGGCCAGCAGGGTGGCGGCGAGGATCGGCAGGGCCGCATTCTTGGCCCCGGCGACCCGCACCTCGCCGGCCAGGGGTGCGCCGCCGTTGATGATCAGTTTGTCCATTGGCATTTCGTCGTGGCAGGGGGCGACCCACCGGCACAGGGGTATCCGGCGACGGGCCGGCGGGCGCCGCTAACGGCGGCCGGCGGACGGACCGGGAAAGGACGTATCATATAGAAAAATGGTGGCAAACGGAAAAGCGCGGGGCGTACGGAGGCCGGGCGAGGGGGATCAGTCGGCGACCGGCAGCAGGGAGTCCAGGTTGCTCAGCCTGGCGATGCGCCAGAGGGCGTCCGGAACATCCCGGAAAGCGATGCTGCAGCCGCGTTCGCGCGCCCTGCTCAGCCACTCCAGCAGCAGCGCCACTCCGGCGCTGTCGATGGCCCCGACGCCAGCCAGGTCGATGGTGATCCGTGATCCTCCACCAAACAGGGACACCCCCTCGGAGAGCAGCGGCCCCACGGTCTCGAACACCAGGTCGCCCTCGACCCGCAGCTCGTCCTGCTGCCGTTTCACGATGCGGGCGCCGCTCATTTCACCTCCTGTCCGCCCATGGTCTCCAGCTTCCGGATCAGGCCGTCCATCCCGCGGCGCCGGATCTCGGAACCGAAGCTGGAGCGGTAGTTGGAGACCAGGCTGACGCCATCGACGATGACGTCATACACGCGCCAGTGCCCGTCACTGCCCAGATGCAGCCGGTAGTCGATGGGAACCGGAGCCCCACCCGGCTCGCTGACCAGGGTGTTGACGACGGCCTCCTTCCCTGTCGGCTCCTGGCGCAGGGGCTTGTAGACGATCTGTTCATCCGAGTAGTTGAGCAGGGCGGTGGCGTAGGTGCGCACCAGCAGCTGGCGGAAGGCGGCGACGAAGGCCTGACGCTGCTGTTCCGACGCCTTCCGCCAGTGGCGTCCCAGGGCGAGCCGGGACATGCGCTCGAAATCGAACCGGG
>DRKP01000050.1 GCA_011051715.1 Sedimenticola thiotaurini
GGGTCCCGCCGTATCCTTGAACGGATCACCGACGGTGTCGCCGGTGATCGCCGCGTGATGGGCGGGGGAGCCCTTGCCGCCCTCGTGGCCCTCCTCGATGTATTTCTTGGCGTTGTCCCATGCCGCCCCTCCCGTGCTCATGAACAGCGCCAGGATCAGGCCGGAGCCGACGGCTCCGATCAGCGTTCCGCCCATCAGCAGGGCCGCCGAACCCGCGGGACCGAACGGGCGCCAGAGGAAGGCGTAGATCAGCGGGACGACCACGGGAATTGCACCAGGGATGATCATCCCGCGCAGGGACGCCCGGGTGAGCTGGCCGACCGTACGCCCATAGTCGGGCTTGTGGATGCCCTGCAGGATCCCGGGGTCCGCTTCGAACTGCCGTCGTACCTCCAGCACGACATTCGAGGCGGCCCGTCCGACCGACTCCATGGCGTAACCGCTGAACACGAAGGGGAGCAGGGATCCGATGAAGATCCCGGCCAGCACATAGGGGTCGTCCAGCGCGAAATCGAGGCTTCCGGAGGCGCTGCCGAAGGCGAGTTCGAAGGCGACCAGCAGGACCAGGGAGGCGAGTCCGGCGGAACCGATGGCGAAGACCTTGGTCAGCGCCTTGGTGGTGTTGCCGGCGGCATCCAGGGCGTCCGTGGCGTCTCTCGCCCGTTCCGGGGAGCCTGCCATCTCGATGATCCCGCCGGCATTGTCGGTGACCGGACCGAAGGCATCGACCGAGACGATGATCGGTGTCAGGGCCAGCAGGCCACAGGTGGCCACGGCGATGCCATAGACACCGGAGAGCTGATAGGCCACGATGATTCCGGCGGCGATGACGACGGTGGGGACGACGGCGGACTTCATCCCGACAGCGAGACCGGTGATGATATTGGTCGCATGCCCGGACCTGGATGCGCGGGCGATGCGTCGAACCGGGGGATACCGGCTGGAGGTGAAATAGTTGGTGGTGGCGAGCATGCCGGCGCCGACGACGAGACCGGTGATGGCGGTGATCGACAGGGCGTTCACCGAATGACCGGATCCGCTGCCGAACAGCCAGGCGGTGACCCCATAGAAGACGACACCGGAGAGGACCATGACCGTCAGCAGGCCACGGCTGAGAATACCGATCGCGGAACCACCGCTGCCGAAACGAAAGCCATTGATCCCCACCACGCTGGCCAGCATGGCGGCGCCGCCGAGCAGCAATGGATAGAGCTGTGCACTGATGTCGCCGGGCATGCTCCAGGCGGCGACCAGCATGGCAGCGACCAGGGTGATGGCATAACTCTCGAAGATATCCGCTGCCATGCCGGCACAATCGCCCACGTTGTCGCCCACATTGTCGGCGATGACGGCGGGGTTGCGCGGATCGTCTTCGGGGATTCCCTGTTCGATCTTTCCTGCCAGATCGGCACCGACATCGGCGGCCTTGGTGAAGATCCCCCCTCCCAGGCGGGCGAAGACACTGACCAGGGAGGCACCGAAACCGAGGCCGGCCAGGGGACGCAGATCGACCGACTGGCCCTGGGCCAGCCAGGCGAGCAGGGCGTAGAACAGGGTGACGCTGGCGAGTGCCAGTCCGCCGACCAGGAAGCCGGTTACCGAGCCGGCCCGCTGGGCGGTCAGCAGCGCAGGCCGGATGCCCTCCATCGCGGCAGCGGCGGTGCGTACGTTGGAGCGCACCGACACCAGCATGCCGGCGATGCCGGAGAAGGCCGAGAAGAGGGCGCCGATGAGAAAGCCGACGGCAGTCAGAAAGCCGAAGCCTGGTGCCAGCCAGAGCACGACGAAAATCACCGATCCGGCAGCCAGAATGGTGCCGTACTGGATCCGCATGAACGCCGCGGCGCCCTCGCGGATGGCCTGGTAGGGTGCCTGCAGCGCCGCATCACCGCGTGGTTTTCCCAGTACCCAGTAGGCGGCCCAGGAGGCGTACAGGATGCCGGTGGCCGCGGCTCCCAGTACCAGCAGAAGGATCAGAGATGTCTCGCCCATCTTGTGCCTCGCACCACGGGCCACTTCCCCCAGTTGGGGCAGGCTTGCGGATCGATGCCGGTCCCTGTGACCGACGACAGTTATTGAATATATGGACCCCACCGAGGATAACCAAGTAGAGTGGGCAAGAAAATGATCTCCGACAGATTGAACGGGGGGAACAGGGCCGGATGGATAGACAGTCAGAGCGGGGAGGCAGGGGGCGGATACCGAACCGAAACGACGAGCCACAAGGAGGAGGGCGGGCCAGGACCCTGTCGGTGCTCTCCCTAAATCCTGCCGTGGACATGACCTACGACATCCCGGCCCTGGTGGATGACCAGAAGGTGCATGCCACGGCGACGCGCTATGACCCGGGCGGCAACGGTATCAATGTCGGTCGTGGATTGAAGCGGCTCGGCGCCCGCAGCACCAGTTTCTTCGTGACCGCCGGGGAGATCGGTCGTCTGCTGGAGCGGTTGCTGCTGCAACAGCTCGACGGTATCCACTGTGAGCACGTGGAGGGGGAGACCCGCATCAACGGGACCCTGCTGGACCGGGGGGAAGGAAGGCAATACGAGATCGACGGAATCGGACCCCGCATTCCGCCGGCCAGGCTGGAGCAGCTGCTCGACGTCTTTGTGTGTGCCACCGAACAGGGGATCGGCGTGCTGACCGGCTCGGTGCCGCCCGGTGTGCCCGATGACGTCTATGGCCGGGTGACCCGGTCCCTGCGCCAGCGCGGAGGGCGGGCCTTCGTCGATTGCCATGGCCGCCTGCTGTCCCACGCCCTGGAGGCGCGGCCTTTCCTGATCAAGCCCAACCGGTACGAACTGGAGCAACTGCTGGGGCGGCGGCTGCCGGCGATCGAGCAGGTGGCCACCGAGGCGCGGGCGATCCAGCAAAAGGGGGTGCAGTACGTGTGTGTCTCCCTGGGTGCCGAGGGGGCGATACTCACCGGACCGGACGACACGTTGCTGGCCCATGCGCCACGGGTTGAGATCGATTCCACCGTCGGTGCCGGCGACTCGATGGTCGCGGGACTGGTGGCTGCCTTTGCCGTGGATCTGCCTGCGGATGCTGCCTTGCGTCAGGCAGTGGCGTGCGGCAGCGCGACCGCCCGCCATCCGGGAACGGAGCTGTTCTCCAGGGAGGATGTGGAGGGGTTGCAGGGAGAGGTGGAGATCAGTTCACTGGGTATCTGAACCGGATCCGGTTCCAGGGACGGGATATCCTGCCGGGCCCCGGAGAAGCCCTGAGCAATTCATCACCCCGCCGCCGGTCGGGATCCAGGCGATTGAATCTCACGGATCAGGCAGGCGCCTGAGTCACCAAAGCCGGTTTGCCCCTAGTCCTTGATCTGCTGGGCGATGTCGTCGGCCAGGCTGGTCAGCCGCCGGATCTCCCGGATCGCCTCCCGATGCAGCTTTTTCATGTTCTCGTGCTGCCGGCGTACGCCGCGGTGATGATCCGCCTGCTCCCTGTGTTCTGCCACCAGGATCTCGCGCGTGATCTCCCTGGGTGGGCCATTGTCGAGGGAGGCGGACAGCTTCTGCTCATGGTGACGCAAGCGCAGATCGTGCTGGAGGATGGCGAAGGCGTGGTCCTTGAGGGTATCGCCGTAGTCCGGAATCGCCCGCTCCAGGCGGAACAGCACCGCCGACAGGCGATTGGATTCCTGCTGCCATTGGCGCACATCGTCCTGCCAGCGGGCATGTTCCCGGCGCCAGCGTTGGTTGTCTCTGCGCATACGTTCCAGTGTCCGGATCCATCCTGAATCGGCATCTGGTGGCATCGGGGCTCCCGTGGCGGAGGGTGACAAAGCAAATCCCGGTCCTGCGTGGATACTCCTGATGCTGTGCAAGTCGGGACTGCAGGAAGCCCCATTGTCAATCAGCAGAGTTGGAATCCTATTGACATACATCAACGAAACCACGACCCGCGCACAACAATCGTCAGCGGGTCAGCCGTCGTCCCGCCCGGCCCTCTCAAGTGCTGCCGGCAGCTCCTTGATATAAACGTCCTGTTGCGGGAAGGGGATGCCGATGTCCGCCTCCTTGAGCGCATCCCAGATGGCGAGCATCA
Organism: Sedimenticola thiotaurini; assembly: GCA_011051715.1. Taxonomy (GTDB): domain Bacteria; phylum Pseudomonadota; class Gammaproteobacteria; order Chromatiales; family Chromatiaceae; genus HyVt-443. The sequence goes on from DRKP01000050.1 coordinate 4,057, forward strand.
CCTCCGACTTGATCTTCAGGCGCTCGGACTGGCGTTCGACCGTGGCGAAGAACTCGACCCGGAAATTGACCGAAGAGTCGCCGAACTCGCTGAGCAGTACCCTGGGTGGTCGTTCCAGTGAGACGGCCGGCTGCATCGAGACTGCCTCTTCGATCACCTGTTTTGCCCGATGCGGATCGTCCTGGTAGCGGATACCCACCTCGAACACGGTGCGCACCAGGGTGTCGGACAGGGTCCAGTTGGTGACCGGATTGGTGATCAGCTGGGCGTTGGGGATGATCACGTCCTGGTTGTCCCAGGTGGTCAGGACCAGCGAGCGCATGCCGATGCGCTTGATGCGGCCCTGGTGTTCGCCGGTGGAGACCCAGTCGTCGGTGCGCACCGGCCGCTCCGCCAGCAGGATCAGACCACTGATGAAATTGTTGGCGATGTTCTGCAGCCCGAAACCGATCCCCACTCCCAGCGCCCCGGCGAAGACGGTGAGGCTGGTCAGGTCGATTCCCAGCAGGTTCAGGGCCACCAGCAGGCCGACGACGATGATGGTGTACTGGGTGAATACGGACAGGCTGTTGCGAAGCCCCCGGTCGCGGATCTTCAGGTAGAGCAGGTCGTAGGTGAGACGCCGGCTCCAGATGCCGAGATAGACGATGAAGAAGGCCAGCACCAGGGCGCTGAACAGGTGCAGCGCGGTGACGTTCCGGTTGCCGATCGTGAACAGGGTGCTGCCGAGTTCGCTCCTGGCGATCCCGATCAGGTCGGCGCCGGTACTCCAGGTGTAGAGCAGCGCCAGCGACCACAGGGTAAGCAGGAACAGGGCCAGATTGAGCAGATGCCGCAACGGGTCGATGATGCCCTGGATCCACAGGGCGGTGCCCTCCGGCCTGCTGTGGGCGCGCTGTTGCCAGTGGGTGATGGCATCCATCAGCAGGTGCCGGATCACCGCCCAGGCCATCATCACCGCCAGGAACTGGGCCAGCTGCCAGGCCAGGAACCAGGCCAGATTGATGTAACCGGCGAGACCGACCGCGGCCGCCGCCAGGATGGTCAGGGGAATGGCGAAGCTGAGCAGGGCGATCAGGCGGGGCCAGAAGGTACTGCGCCACTCGGCTCGCATGCGCGATACCAGCAGTGCCCGCAGGCGCAGGCTCAGGTAGACCAGCGGCAGGAGCAGCAGCATGAACAGGCGATCCACCACGGCGCGCATGGCGTCCGACAGGAATCCGAAGTGGCCCATGCCGACCAGCAGAGTCAGCAGGGCGGCGCCCCCGATGACCCAGAGGATGGTGCGGTGAATGCGCGGCTGTCGCTGGTCCGCCGGTACCAGCGGTGAGACGAACAACCAGTAGCTGAGGCGGGCCATCCACTGGAACGCAAACCAGATGAGAACCATGAGCAGCAGCAACCGGAAGTGCTGCGGCTCGACACGCAGCACCCAGCCCGCCGCCACCAGGGAGCCGCCGACGAGCACCACCAGGCGGCTGCCGCGCAGCAGGGCATAGAGCACTTCCATGGCCTTCATGCTGAAGGTCTGGTCCTCCGCCAGCGGTCGCGGGCGCGGGCGGGGCAACCGCCCCAGTCCCAGGACGATGAGCGCCAGCACCAGAATCACCGAAGCCAGCAGAACCCGGCGATCGAAATCGGCAGACTGCCATCCGGAGGCCAGGTAACGGGCAAAGGTGGTGACCGCCTGCAGCAGGGTGGTGGGCAAACGACCGGCCTCGGCCAGCAGGGAACGCCAGACCGCCGGATCCCGGGGCAGTGTCTGACGCGCACCCAGACTGCGGTTCAGGTTCCACTGGTAGGCCTTCTCGATGGCGCTGGAGCGATCTTCCAGTTCCCTCTGCAGCCGTTGCAGGGCATGCTGCTGCAGCCGGTACTGTTCGATCAGGCGGTTCAGATCGTCACGCCGGTGGCGGTAGACGCCTGCCTCCAGTTCCTGCAGGGCGTGGCGTTTCTCCAGCAGGCTGAGATACTGATCGAGCAGTTTCAGCTTGCCGCCGGCAAGAGCGATGGCCGGAGTGATGCGTTGTCGCAGCCCGGCGATCATGGCGGTCCATTCTCTCAGTATCTCGGGCGACGCGCGATCGATCAGCGCCGGATCGATCGCCTCCAGTTCCGCGCGGTCGGTGGCCAGTTTCTGTCTGCCCTCGATCAGACCGATCTGCTCGTTCAGGACCAGGAGGCGGTGGGTCAGCTCCTGGCGCTGCTGTGCCACTGCTGCGCCGCCCTCTTTGGGGAGTCCGTCCAGTTGCCGCTGCAGCCTTCCGAGATCGGCCTGCTTCTGCTGGATCTGCAGCTGCAGTTTCTTCTCCAGGTCGGCCAGGCTCTCTTTGCGCCTGGCCTCCTGCTGCTGCAGGAGCGCCTGTTGCAGCATATCCAGCCACTGCCGGGAGAGTGCTGCCTTGTGCTGCAGCAGTTCACTGCGTCTGTCGAGAATCTCCAGATACTGCCGTTTCAGTTCCAGCAGCGACTGCTGTTGTTTCAGTTCCCCGGACAGTCGCTTCCTGTTGTCGGGGGTGGCCTGCTCCGGGGTGTTGCCGGGATTGGCGATCCGGTGTTGCAGATCGGTGATGGCCGACTGCAGTTTTCCTATCTGATGCTGGATGCCGGTGCGGTCCAGTGTGGCGGACTGGGCGTCCACCTGCGCCGACTCGAGTGCCAGCCTGGCCTGCTCCAGGTCTGCTTCCAGTGACTTCGGGGAGATGTCCCGGGGCGACCATGAAGCGGCTCTTTTCTGCAGCGCCTGGATATCCTTCTCCAGCTTGTCGACAGCGGCCTTTTCCGCCTGGATCGTCTGCTGCAGCACTGCAACCGGGTCCACTGCCGTATTGGCTCCATCGGCGGCTTCTGTGCTCCAGGCGATGACGAGCAGCAACAGGGCCATCGACCAGGCCGCGAGCCCCGCCATGCTGTGGCGGGTGTCTCCGACTACGGGCATGGGGCTGGCGGCATATGCTTTTCGCCATCCCGGCATCATACGTAGAGTCCCCGTCTCCTGAGGTTGCGGTAGGTCAGCATCTTGATGGCATCGTTGAATACGAACCAGACAAGGGCATAGGCCCACATGTAGAGGGCATAGGTCCAGCCAATGGGGGTGATGAGAAATCCGTAGACGGCGATCAGGGTGCCGGCGACGCGGGTGGAGAAGGTGGCGGTGAACAGGATCCATGAGGGATAGGGGCGTTTCCAGAACCAGTCGTCGATACGGGTGTTGTAGATGGTGCCGTGACCGGCGATCACCAGCTTGGCGAACATCAGGGACTGGATCATCTCAGTGGAGAACTTGAGCTCCATGAGGATGAAGAACAGCAGGAACGACGACAGCACACCGGCGATGCCCAGGGTGCTGGCCACGGTCAGCATCTCCGGCATGTTCCAGCGTACCGGGCGTCTCTCGATCTTGGTGTTGTCGTAGGCGATGGCGAGGATGGGGATATCGTTGAGCAGGGCCAGGATGATGATCATCAGCGCGGTGATCGGATAGAAGTTGAACACCACGATGGAGAGGGTCATGAACAGGATGATGCGGATGGTCTCGGCGACACGGAAGATGGAATAGCTCTTCATGCGCTCGAAGGTGATCCGCGCCTGTTTCACCGCCTCGTTGATCACCGACAGGCCGGGGGCGGTGAGGATGATGTCAGCGGCGGCCCGCGCTGCGTCGGTGGCGTTGGAGACGGCAATGCCACAGTCCGCTTTCTTCAGTGCCGGTGCATCGTTGACGCCGTCGCCGGTCATGGCGACGATGTAGTCCGCCTTCTGCAGGGTGTCGACGATCAGGTATTTGTCCTCGGGCACCACCTCGGCGAAGATGTCCACCTCCTCGATGGTGCGGATGATGGCGGACTCGTGGGCCTTGATGTAACCGGACGACAGTTCACTGGTCTCGAACGCCTTCTCCACTTCCCTGGTGATCTCGCTGGCGAACTCCCTGGCCTCCTTCTCACTCACGTCCGGTGCCAGCCTGCGGTAGATCCCCTCGCTGATCACCGCCGCCAGCAGCAGCATCTCCTGGTTGCCGATACCGCGCAGTTCGTCGGGCAGGATGGCGCGTCCCTCGAGCCCCAGCATGCGGCCGATCTCGCGGGCGATGGCGATGTTGTCCCCGGTCACCATCTTGACCTTGAGGCCGTGTTCGCGCATGTCCCGGATGACCTGGGCCGAGTCCTCCCGCGGCGGGTCGAACAGGGGGATCAGTCCGATCAGTTCGGTTCGCTCCTGCAGCCGCTTCGCCACTGCCAGGGTGCGGTAACCCTTGGCGGCCAGTTCGTCCACCTGTTGCATCACCCGGTCGGCCTCGTCCTCGGGCAGGGCCGCCAGCTCCAGCACCACCTGGGCAGCCCCCTTTATTGCGACGAAGCGCTCGCTGCCGTGAACGATGGTGGCCTCGGTGCGCTTACGGACGGGATCGAAGGGAGTGAACTCCTCCTGCCGGTATTCACCGGGCGGCTGGTCACCGAAGTTGTGCCTGAGGTAGTCGAAGATGGGCAGTTCGATGGGGTCGTGGTTCTCTTCCCGCGAAGCGAGGGCGGCGACCAGGAACAGCTCTTCCGCGGCGTGCCCCGGCAGTACCACCGGCTGTGCCACCTCCATCTGGTTCTTGGTCAGGGTGCCGGTCTTGTCGGAGCAGAAGACATCGACACCGGCCAGCTCCTCGATGGCAGTCAGCTTGGAGACGATGGCCTGGCGCCGCGCCAGGTTCAGGGCACCCACCGCCATGGTGACCGACAGCACCGCCGGCAGGGCCACCGGTATGGCCGCCACGGTGAGGACCAGGGAGAAGCGGATGATCTCGAGGAAGTCCTCGTGTCGGAACAGGGCCACCATCAGGATCAGCAGTACCAGGACCACCGTCATGATGATCAGGAAGTTGCCGATCCTGATCACCATCTTCTGGAAATGGCTGCGCTCCTCCAGGGATGCCTTCGCCACCAGTGAGACCACGGTGTGGAAGTTGGTATTGGCCGCGGTATTGACCACCACCGCCAGCATCTCCCCCTGTTTGACGATGGTGTTGGCGTAGGCCACATCCTTTGGGGTCTTGTTGACCGGCAGTGATTCTCCGGTGAGAGCGGCCTGGTCCACCAGCAGATAGTCGCCCTGAACCAGCTGTACGTCTGCCGGGATGATGTCTCCCAGCCGCAGCCTGATGATGTCGCCGGGAACCAGCTCACGGGCCGGTACCGTGCTGAAGCTGCCATCACGCAGCACGATGATCTCGCTGGCGAGTCGCTGTTTCAGCGCCTTCAGCGCGTTCAGTGCCCGGTGCTCCTGCATGAAGTCGAGCAGGGCATTCACCAGCAGCATGATCAGGATGATGAAGAAATCCTCCCATTTCTGCACCAGTGCCGAGAGGATGCCGGCGATCTCGATCATCCAGGGGATCGGCCCCCAGAAGCGGCGGAAGATCCGGTGCCAGAGCGGCTCCTCCTTCTCCCGGATCTCGTTGAAGCCGTACTGTTGCCGGCGTGCCTTGACCTCGGCCGTGGACAGTCCCTTCTCCAGCGAGCTGCCCAGGCGGCGCAGCGTCTCCTCGATTGGAATTCCCTGATAGTCGTCGCTGAGGTGGGTCATGGGGCTCTCCTGGCTGCCAGGTCATCTCCTGCGAATGCGTTGCAGCCGGACGTTTTCCATGATCTGATCGGATATCCGTTTGCGGGAGAAGGTGCTGCGTTCGTCCAGCTCACCGACCAGGTCCTGGCGGATATGGACCGACAGCCGCGCCAGTTCGCGGTCGATCTCGTTCTCTTCCTCGATGGCGAATGCCTGGTCGCTGGCCGCCTGCTGAAACTTGCGGACGAAGGATTCGTACTGTTCCAGCACCTCGGGACTGGCCACCAGCGACAGGCGGTGGGTGAGGAAGCGCATCCGTATCAGGTCCTGCGGTGTACTGTGCCCGGCCAGCAGGATCTCCTCGATCCGCTGCAGGAGGTCGAAATAGATCCCGGTCTTCAGTTCCAGGAACTTGATGTTCTCCTCTTTGCGCAGCTCCACCTCGGTCTGCTTGTTGAGCAGCATGGCGGTGATCATCACCGTCACTATGGTTCCGAGCACGATCAGCATGATCTCCTGGGTGAATGGCAGGCGGTCGCTGATATGGTAGGCGTAGCGCAGAAAGAAATAGCCGCCCACCACCAGCACGGCACTGAGCAGGAGATAGAGCAGGTTTTCCCGCTTCAGCCGGCTGGCGGCGGTGGCTGGGCCGGTACCGGCCCGATGGCTGGAATCAGGCATACAGTCCCTCCCGCCGCAGCAGATAGAATGTCCCCTTCTTCACCGCGTCGTTGAACAGACCCCAGGCCAGGGCGTAGAGCCAGATGTAACCGGCATAGGTCCAGCCAATGGGTTCTACCCACCAGCCATAGACGCTGATCAGCGTTCCCAGCACGGCGCTCCAGAAACTTGCGTGCAGCAGGATGCCGGACGGCAGCGGGTGTCTCCACATCCAGTCCTCGGTGCGGGTGACGAAGATGGTGGTGTGGCCGGCCACGATCAGCTTGCAGAAGATGACCGACTGGATCAGCGGCTCCGGAAACTTCATCTCCTGCAGGATGAAGAACAGCAGGAAGGAGCTGATCACTCCGGCCACACCGAGGATGCTGGAGACGATCATCAGCTCCTGCATGTTCCAGCGCACCGGTTCCCGCTGCACCCGGGTGTTGTCGTAGGCGATGGCAAGGATCGGGATGTCGTTCAGCAGCGCCAGGATGACGATCATGATGGCGGTGATGGGGTAGAAGTTGAACACCACGATGGAGAGGGTCATGAACAGCAGCACGCGGATGGTCTCGGCGATGCGGTAGACGGCATAGCTCTTCATGCGCTCGAAGGTGATCCGCGCCTGTTCCATGGCGGCGTTGATCACCGACAGCCCGGGGGCGGTGAGGATGATATCGGCCGCGGCACGGGCAGCGTCGGTGGCGTTGGCCACGGCGAAACCGCAGTCCGCCTTCTTCAGTGCCGGGGCGTCGTTGACGCCGTCACCGGTCATGCCGACGATGTGCCCCGCCTTCTGCAGGTTGTCGACCAGGGCGTATTTGTCCTCCGGCACCACCTCGGCGAAGATGTCCATGGACTCGATCATCTCCACCAGCGCCGATTCGTGGATGTGTACGAACTGGCGCTCCAGCAGGCTGGTGTCGTAGATCCCGGTGAGCTCCTCGATCACCCCGTCGGCGAAACGGCGGGCCTCTTTCAGCGACACTTCGGGGTTGAGCTTGTGGAATACGGCGGTGGCCAGGGCCCGGGACAGGCCCAGCAGCTCGTTGGCCGACTTGCCGGTGAGCTGATCGGCGCGGATCGACAGCTTTCGCTCCAGTCCCAGCATGGCACCGATCTCGCGGGCGATGGCGATGTTGTCGCCGGTCACCATCTTCACCGCCACGCCATAGTCGCGCATGGCGCGGATCACCGCGGCGGAGTCCTCCCGTGGCGGGTCGATCAGGGGGATCAGCCCGATCAGGTCCAGCTTCCCGCCCTCCGGCTGCATGGCCACCGCCAGGGTGCGGAAGCCCTTGCTGGCCAGCAGGTCGATGCTCTTCTCAATGGCTACCGACTCGTTGTCCGGCAGGTCGGTCAGATCCAGCAGCACCTGGGGCGCCCCCTTGAACACCCGGAAGCGGTCGTCACCGGCCTCGATCAGCGCCTCGGTGCGCTTGCGTACCGGATCGAAGGGGATGAACTCGCGCTGCCGGTAGGAATCCAGGTCCAGTTGCGGAAACTTCTGGTCCAGGTAGTGGAACAGGGGGAGTTCGATGGGGTCGCGGTTCTCCCGCCGCGAGGCGAGGATCGCGTACAGGAACAGTTCCCGCTCGCTGTGGCCGTTCAGCAGTACCGGTTCGGTCACCTCCATCTCGTTCCGGGTCAGGGTACCGGTCTTGTCGGAACAGAACACATCGACCCCGGCCAGCTCCTCGATCGCCGTCAGGCGGGAGACGATGGCCTGGCGCCGGGCAAGATTGACCGCCCCGACAGCCATGGTCACCGACAGCACTGCCGGCAGGGCCACGGGGATGGCGGCCACGGTCAGGACCATGGCGAAGCGCAGGATCTCGATGAAGTTCTCGTGGCGGAACAGGGCCACCATCAGGATCAGGGCCACCAGTCCGATGGTGACGATGATCAGGAAGTTGCCGATGTTGATGACCATCTGCTGGAAGTGGCTGCGCTCCTCCAGCGAGGCCTTCGCCACCAGGGCGACCACGGAGTGGAAACGGGTGCGGGTACCGGTATTGACCACCAGCGCCAGCATCTCGCCCTGCTTGACGATGGTGTTGGTATAGGCGACGTCGTCACGGCGCTTGGTGACCGGCAGGGACTCCCCGGTGAGGGCCGACTGATCGATGGCCAGGTAGTCGCCCTGCAGCAGCTGGACATCGGCCGGCACCACGTCACCGATGCGCAGCTTGACGATGTCTCCGGGCACCAGTTCCCGCGCCGGGACGGTCCTGAATTCCCCGTCGCGCAGGACCGTCACCTCCAGCGCCAATCGCTGTTTCAGGGCCGCCAGTGCATTCAGCGCCCGGTGTTCCTGAAAGAAGTCCAGGGCGCCGTTGACCAGCAGCATGATACTGATGATGATGAAGTCCTCCCACTTCTGCACCAGTGCCGAGAGGATGGCCGCGGCCTCGATCATCCAGGGAATGGGTCCCCAGAAGCGGCGGAAGATGCGATGCCACAGGGGCTCCTCCCGTTCCCTGATCTCGTTGGCACCAAACTGCTGCAGGCGTTCCCGCGCCTGCTCCGTCGTCAACCCCTGTTCCAGGCTGCTGTCCAGTTCGGTCAGGGTGACGCCGGCATCCTGTCTGGCGTAGTCGTCGGTTGCTTTCCGGTGCATGGTCATGAGTACAGAGGCGGTCGCAGGTCGTGGTTCCTGTTCGGATGGGGGGATGGTAACGGTCCCGGCGCCGCCGGAAAAACAGCGTCGTCGGAAACGATATCGTTTTAATGATCTGGGTCAGCCATCGTCCCTCTTCCCCGGTATCGTTTCGCCGTGACCGGGGTCACGGGTAGTCGGAGAGCCAGCGGTACAATCGCTGGTATTCTGTGCGCAGCCTTTCCAGGTAACCGAGCTGCTTTGCCCTGCGGCAGCCACCCAGATCCAGTATCTCCTTCACCACCCTGTCCCGGACCTCACGTACCAGAATCGGCAGGCGTCTGGCCGCCAGTTCATCGGACAACTGGGCCAGGGTCATGCCGAACTTCCCGATGGTGAGGGTCTCCACGTTGTCCGCGTGCTGGGAAGAGACGAAGCCGCGGCAGCGGCCGTTGAAGACGTCGTAGCGGATTGCGGCGATCAGCAGTTGGGAGAGGCGCGAACGGGTCTCACTGTCGCCGGGAAGCTCGCCCGCCTGGATCTCACCGGTCAGGCTCGATACCAGCAGCAGGAGCGGCAGGAGGAGATGGATCATGGTCCGGGCGCCGCCAGGATCAGCAGTGACAGGCCGTCCAGCAGCAGGCTGATACCGACGAACAGGCCGACCAGCCAGGTCGCCTGAAACGGCCAGCCGGCGATGAAGACGATGGCGATGGCCAGGGATACGAGCCCGCTGAACAGAGTCCAGGCCCATCCCGGAAGCGGGCGCGCGGCATAGGCCAGGGCGATGCCGGCGATCCCGTCGAGCAGGAAGAACACGGTCAGGATCAAACCGATGGCGGCGGCCCCGACGGAGGGAAGCAGCAGCATCACCAGCCCCAGGAACAGCAGAACCACCGGTTGCAGCCAGCCGAGCCGGCTCCGGGCGAATCCGTGCCAGGCCGCGTAGCCGGTGAGGGCCGCGGCAGCCAGCAGCAGTCCACCCACCAGCAGGGAGAGGGTGATGGAGATGACCTGCGGCAGGACGATTCCTGTCAGCCCGATTCCGATCAGCAACAGCCCGCTGTGCCGCAGCCGCCTGCGCGAGCGGGCGTTGGTGGAGATTTCGATGATGGTGCCGCTCAACGGTTCCTCCTCCTGTCGTCTCTGTATGCCTCGTGACCCCGTGGCCGATCCGCCTGTATCGATGGCCCACTGTCCGGAGCTGCTGTGCGATTCGTGGTCGCTCAGGCATCCGGAACCATGCATGGCCGTATCTGTTAGTGAGTGCCTGAAACAATATGGGTGCGGTCTGCCGGAAGCCAAGGCGGCGGAACCGCCTGTGCTGCAGATACGCTGATCAGCGCCGGGGATCCGGTCGGGGTGGCGCATGGCCGCGCTCAATCCGGTGCAACAGGGCGCCGGCCTGGTGCTTCAGTGCCTCCAGGTCGTGCACAACCAGGCTTCCCTTGCGCCCGTCGATGATGCCTTCCCGGCGCAGGCCCTGCAGGTGGCGGTTGACCACCTGCCGGACCGATCCGACCATGTGGGCCAGGGATTCGTGGCTGAGATCGGAGATCAGACGCACCGGCAGCGGGGGGTGTGGTCGTTCGGTGTGGCGGTCGGGATCGGTATGGCGCAGGATCAGGCGGGCGAGCCGGGACGCGGTGTCGTGGAGGGCGAGATCGGAGGCCAGGGTCTCCATGGCACGGAACTGACGCCCCAGGTAGGGCAGGAAGCGCTGGTTGAACTCGGGATGCGAAGCGATCCACTTCCGTACCCGGTCGATGGGGGCGGACAGGAGCTGCATATCATCCAGTACCACCGACTCGGTATCGTGGCGGCGACCGTCCAGCAGCGTGATGACGTCGAAACCGTCACCCGGGCCGAGCAGGAACAGGACGATGCGTTTTCCGGTGTCCGGATTGCTGCGCGTCACCTCCATCCGCCCCCTCAGGATGACGAAGAACCGGGTCCTGGTCATGCCGGGATCCAGGTGCAGCCCCTTGCGGCAACGCTCACGCTGGAACTGCGGCAGCATTGCGTCCAGCAAACCGTCCGGCAGCCCGGCGAACAGGGGGGACCGGCAGAGCAGTTCCCTCGGGTCGTCCTGGGCTGAACGGGTGGCCATGATCCAGTCTCCGGTTCGTGCCCCGGCGGGCTCCGCGAAAGCCGGCGCCGGATCTCGATTGCCGGGATCATCGTTCATGGCGCACCCGTTTGCAACCGGACCGGGTGGCCACTGCCGTATCCGTGCGGTCAGGAGGCTCAGAAATTATGGTGGATCAACCCCCTGAGCCGGGAACGGACGATATCGTAGAGATTGTGCCGCTTCGGGTCCTGGCGGATAGAGGCCAGCTCCTTCTGCGCCTGCTCCAGTTCCTGTCTTCCTTTGGCGTCAAGCGTTCCCGCGGCCGCAACCCGGTCCAGTTCCGCCTTGGCCCGGTCCAGGGTCTGGAAGATGTCGGCCGGATCGCTCTCGGCGTAGAACTGCATGTTCTCGGCAAAGGCCACGTGCTGTTTGGCATCGATCAGGTCGGCCCGGATATCGCTGTCAGGACGTTTTCCGGCCCAGCCGATGGAGGCCTTCTCCGCCTCCCGTTCAGCCATTGCCTGCGCCTTTCTCCAGGCCCCCTCGATCGGTTTTTCCAGTCCCTTGTCGGCCTTCCCGAGGCGCGCCGTGATGTCATCGATCTGCCGCTTCAGGTCGTTGGCCGCGGCTACAGTGGCCTTGTCGGCACCGCTGGCAGCGCGTTCCAGCCAGCGTCGGGCGGAGGCAAGGTCACGCTTCACCTCGCCGTAGTGCCTGGCAGCATAGTCCTGACGCGCCAGGTAGAGACCCCTGCGGGCCTGGGCCAGCGGGGAGACAACATCGATGGAGAGATACACGACCCCGGCCTCGGCGGCGTCCAGCTCCCTGTCCGCCTGGGCGAAGTGGCCATCGACGAGTTTCTGCTGTGCACTGATGACATGGCGCTCCGTGGAGTGGACCGGGAGATCCAGCTCTGTGTAGATCAGGGCGTTCTGTACTGCCGAGAGGGCGGTGGTGGCCGCCTTCTTGTCGCCTTTCTTCAATGCCTTTCCGGCCTGCTCCAGCTTCTGCCGGGCCGACTGCACCGGTACCAGGTCCTCGATCTCCATCAGATCGGCATAGATGGGAACGAGATCGGCCTCCACCGTCTCTGTCTCCTTGTAGTCCAGGTGCTTCCTGGCCACCGTTATGTGGTCGATGACTTTGCTGGTCGGGCTTTCGGCCCTGATGATCTCGAGCAGGGCCCGGGCCTCGCCCAGGGCCTTGTCCGCCCGGGTGCGATCCTTGGCCTGAATGGCGGAGCGGGCCTCCGCGATGTGCACCAGTACCTTGGCCGCCGAGCGCGAGATGATATCGGCCTGGTGCGGTGAAATGGTACGGCCGGGTTCTATGGTAACGCTCTCCTGCAGGCCGGCCGCGGGTTTCGGCGTTGCTGCGACACCGGCCGCGGCGGTACCGAGTACGAGGGAGATGGCAAGGGGAAGCAGTTTTCGTGCGAGTCTGTTCATGACGGTTCCTCCTGGAAACAGGATGGTGTTCGATCGCCCGGGGCCGTGTCGTGGCCCCCTGCGACGGTATGCGTCAATCTATTCCAGGCGGCGGTCGGCCACTGTCACGTGGGTGACACACGGCCGCGGTGATTGACCATATATTGGTTACGATTCCGTAATGTTTCCGCCTGTGGCCGCTGGAAACGGTCGTGGTGGAAGGGAGGGGCGATGAAGAAACGTTGTCACACCTTTGCCCGGTGGTCGGTCCTGCTCCTTGCGATCTGCGTAACCGGTGCCGCCACTGGTGACGGTCGCCGGGATGAGGTTCTGGGAGACCGCTACCTGCACCCGCCGGCCGACCGGTTGCCGGACCAGGTCGATGCGCAAAGTGCCTATCTCGATGCCGCGGAAAAGGGCGACCCCGAGGCCTGGGGGAAGCTGGGGACGCTGTATCTGCTGGGCGGTGGTGGGGTGAGGATCGATTTCAAGGCGGCGCGCTACTGGTTACAGAAGGCGGCCCAGGCCGGCATTCCGGAAGCCCAGTACCGCCTCGGTACCATCTATGCCGAGGCGCTTGGAACCCCCTACGACTGGCCCCGGGCGAAGCACTGGCTGGAGGCCGCGATCCGGGGTGGGAGTGAGGCGGCGGCGGACTATCTGCGCGACCACGCACCGCGTTCGGGGACGGCTCGCTGAAGCCAAGTGGCGGCTCTAATCCGATTCGGGCAGGAACTCGTCCAGGGCCTCGAACAGGGGGGTCATATACATATAGGCCGGGCCGCCGTGCATGATCACCGCCATGAAGCCGGCCTCGGCGATCTCGTCGCGGCTGGCACCGGCAGCCACCGCCTGCTGCACGTGAAAGGCGATGCACCACTCGCACTGGGCGGCCACCGCCAGGCCCACATTGATCAGCTCCTTCTCCCGCAGGCTCAGAGCGGGGCCTGCCTCGGCCCTGTTCAGAAAGCCGAGGAAGGCATTGGTCTCGGTGGGGTACTTCTGCTGCAGGCGCTTGGTCAGCGCAGCCACATCGTTCAGTTTCTCCTGCATTCTGGACATGATTCGATCTCCTGATGGTTGGTTCACCGGCTGTGCCCGGCCGGTCTTTGCAACCGGGGTACCGGGCGACGTCCCCCGCAACTGGGGGACAGTAATCAGATGGGGGCGCGGTCCGCCGATTTCCATCGGCAGACGGGCGGAGGGCCTGAGTCACGGCGTGCTGCCGGTTCCGGCCGTCAGGCAACCGGCCCGATCGCGAGGTAGAGTGCCGCGCCGGCGAAGAAGGCGGCATAGCCGAACAGGACGAACCGGATGGTGAACGCCCTGACGTCGTCCCCATTGGCATGGTTCAGGTACAGGCGGTAGGTGATCAGATTGGCGAGTGCGCCCATCAGGCTGCCGAATCCTCCCACGTTGACCCCCCACAGCAGGGCCTCCCACTCGCCGGTGAACTTGGTCAGCAGCAGGGTGGTGGGGACGTTGCTGATGAACTGGCTGAGCAGTGCCGAGAGCACGAAGACATGGCCCGTGTGTTCGAGGTCCTGGGCGACTATTCCGCGGACGTTGTCCGCCAGCCCGATGAACAGGATGAAGGTGGCGAGCAGGCCGTAGTCGATCCGCAGGCTGTAACGATCGCGCAGCAGACCATGGAGAACCGCCGCCAGTGCAACCCACGCGGGCAGGATTCTCAGTACGCACAGGACCACCAGCAGCAGCAGGCCGCCATAGACGACCGCGATCCGGGTGTCGACGGCCGGGCTGGCCGGTGATTCGCCCGCCGGCCCGTCCCGGAGGCGGTCGAGAAACAGGGCGGCGATCAGGAACAGCGCCAGCATGCCGAGCGAAAAGGGCGCGATGACCCGGACGAACTCGCCGGGAGCGATGCCGTAGAATGAGAAGACGAACAGGTTCTGGGGGGTGCCGAACGGTGTCAGGGCGGCCCCGGCATGGGCCGTCAGCGCGACCAGGATCACCAGCGGGTCGCGCAGCCTGGTGCGAAGCGAGAGAACCAGGGGGATCATGGTCACCAGGCTGACGTCGATGGTCACCACCATGGAGAGCAGGAAGGTGATCACCACCAGCTTGAACGGCAGGTATCTGCCCCGTTCCAGGATCCGGCCGAGACGAAACAGCGCGCCGCTGCTCTCTATCCCCCTGACCGCGATGAACAGGGCGAGCAGCAGGAAAATGGGCGTGAGTTCCTGGCGGCCGTAGGCGGGAAGGCGCTGCAGATAGAGGGAGGTCATCGCCAGACCGGCGGCGGAGGCCATCAGCAGCCACTCCCTGGCCACGAAGTCGAGCAACAGGCGTCGTGCGTTCACCGGGTGGTCGGGAATCCCTGGTTCGGGGGAGGCTGCCGGTGCCCTCCCTGTAGGTGTGGCTTCAGTGCACCGAACGACGTATGGTGCAACGGAAAGGACGTGGTTGCGGATGGCAGTTTTTCAACCCCCGTGGCGCTGCGCTTCCATGCCGCCATGTCCGGTTTCCCGCGGGTCCACGCAACAGTCGCAGCAAGGGAGAACTGGCGATGGTGTTGTCGTTGCCCAGGACCGTGATCGTGCTCGGCCTGGTCTCCTTCCTGAACGATACCGCCAGCGAGATGATCACGCCGCTGTTGCCCCTCTTCCTCACTTCCGTGCTGGGGGCGGGGCCGGCCGCGGTCGGCCTGGTGGAGGGGGTCGCCGAGGCGACGGCGAGCCTGCTGAAGCTGCTGTCGGGGCGCCTGGCCGATCGCGGCTGGAACCTCAAGCGCATGGTATTGGGGGGCTACGGGGTCTCCAATACCGCCCGGCCCCTGATCGGTCTCGCGCTGGGCTGGGGCTGGGTGCTGCTGCTGCGCTTTCTCGACCGGGTGGGCAAGGGCATCCGCACCTCGCCGCGCGATGCCCTGATCTCGACCAGCATCGACCACCGCAACCGGGGGCGTGCCTTTGGCCTGCACCGCGCCCTCGACAACGCCGGGGCGATGCTGGGGCCCCTGCTGGCGTTTCTGCTGCTGAACCAGGGGTTCAGCATGGGGCATGTCTTCCTGTGGTCGGTGATCCCCGGAGTGCTGGTCGTGCTGCTGCTGGGCCTTGGCCTGCAGTCGCAGCCGGTGGTCGCCTCCTGTGCGAAACCCGCTTCGTTGCGCTGGCGGGTGCTCGACCAGCGGGTAAGGACCCTGATCCTGGCAGCAGGTGGCCTGGCCCTGGCCGCCGCACCGGAGGCGTTTCTGGTGCTGTGGGCCAGCGATCGCGGTTTGCGGATCTCCTGGGTGCCCCTGCTGTGGGCCGCCGCCAGTGCGGTGAAGGCGCTGGTCGCGGCACCCGCAGGCATGCTGTCGGACCGCCTCGGACGTTTTCCGGTGCTGGTCGGTGGCTGGTCGGTCCGGGTCGTGCTGCTGCTGGCGCTGGCCTGGAGCAGCGGCTCCCGGGGGGCGGCGCTGACCTGGGTTCTGTTCCTCTCCTATGCCGCGACCCTGGCCGCGACCGAGGGGGCGGAACGGGCCCTGATCGGGGACGCGGCGGCGCGCAGGGAACAGGGGACCGCCTTCGGGCTGTACCACATGACGGTCGGCCTCGCCGCGTTGCCGGGTGCGGTGCTGTTCGGGGGCATCTGGCAGCTGTGGGGTGCGGCAGCGGCCTTCGGCGCCTCCGCCGTCATCGCCCTGTTGTCGGTGCTTCTGCTGGCCCGGGCGGGCCGCCGCCCGGGCCGTTTCCCCGCGGACCGGGATCACTCCCGACCCGGCTGAGCGGGTGGGCGGGCGGTTGCCAGATAGTGCAGCCCGATACCGATCAGAAGCAGGCCGAATCCCATGCGCAGCCCCCGCTCCGGCAGCCACAGGGCGAGGTGGCTGCCGGCCCAGGCGCCCGCCATGGCGCCGCCGGCGAGTCCCGGCACCAGGTGCCAGCGGATATTGCCCAGGCGGGCGTTCTCCCAGGTGCCGCTGACCACCGCCGGCAGACGTGCGGCCAGGGAGCAGCCCTGGGCCAGCTGCTGGGGCATTCCCAGGCCGAGCACGAACAGGGGCGCCAGTACCGGCCCGCCACTGATGCCGATGATGCCGGAGACCGCGCCCTCGACCACCCCGACCAGGACCAGGTAGGCCGGTTGCCAGGCGATTGGCAGGGCCATGCCGCCGGTGACGCTGTCGCGGAAGATCACCAGCAGGCCGCCGATCACCACCACCAGGCCGAAACCGGCCTTCAGCCGCTGCGCCGGCCAGCGTTCGGACCAGGCCGCCAGCAGGGGGGCGAGAAGGAACGATGGGACCGCCACCCAGACCGCCACCGGCAGATCCAGCATGTCGTGGCCGGCGTAGACCAGGCTGCCCATGGCGGCCGAGAACAGGCTCACCGCCATCGCCGTGCCGCGGGCCCCGAGGGGCTGCATTCCCAGCCAGCCCATCAGCAGCGGGATCACCAGGGTGCCGCCGCCGAGGCTGGCCAGACCGCCGCCGACGCCGGCGATGCCGCCGATGACCAGGGCCCGGGGGAGACCGGCCACCATGCCCGGGCCCCCCTGTGCTTCAGTTCCATTGTCGCCGGCCCGTGGCACCACCGGATCAGCGGCCGCCGTGCACCAGCCGCGCCTTCAGGGTCCTGATGAAGGTCTGGTGTCGTGGTGAGCGATGCCCGAGATGGCGGTAGACGGCCACCTTGACCAGATCGGTGACATAGGCGGAGGCGAACGAGTAGCCCCAGATCAGGGCGATCTCCGGCCAGCTGATGGGGGTGATCAGGCCGAAGCCGTAGGCCGCCAGCAGGGTGGCGGCGATCTTGGTGACGATGGCCGACCAGACCATGATCGGCGCCGGCCAGGGCCGTCTCCAGAAATGGCCGCGGCTGCGCGCCACGAACAGGACCAGGTGGCCGGCCACCGCCATCTTCAGGAACACGTAGGTCTGGATCTGGCCGATGTTCAGGTGCAGCCAGTCCATCGCGATCAGCAGCATGCCGAAGCTGCCGACGACTCCGGTGACGCCCATGGCGGTGGCGACGGTGATCACCTGTCGCATGTCCCATCGCACCGGGTCCTTTTCCAGGCTGGTGTGGTCGTAGGCGATGGTCATGATGGGGATGTCGTTGAAAAAGGCGAGCAGGATGATCATCACTGCGGTGATGGGATAGAAGTTGAAGAAGATCATCGCCAGCACCACGAAGAACATGATGCGGACGGTCTCACTGATGCGGTAGATGGCGTAGGCGTTCATGCGCTCGAAGATGCGCCGCGCCTCCTCGATGGCGGCGATGATCACCGACAGCCCCGGCGCGGTGAGCACCAGGTCGGCGGCGGCCCGGGCGGCATCGGTGGCACCACTGACCGCAATGCCGACGTCGGCCTGCTTCAGGGCCGGTGCGTCGTTGACCCCGTCACCGGTCATGCCGGCGATGTGGTTGCGCTCCTGCAGCATGCGGACGATGGCGAACTTGTGTTCCGGGAACACCTCGGCGAAACCGTCGGCCTGCTCCACCCGCTCCGCAGCCCCGCTGCCGGCGGCACCACCGTCGCTGCCGGTGGGCAGGCTGTCCGCCTTCAGGATGTTCTGACCGAGCCCCAGCTTGCCGGCGATCTGGCGGGCGATGGCGAGGTTGTCGCCGGTCACCATCTTGACCCGGACACCGTGTTCGCGGGCGCTGGCGATGGTGGCCGCAGAGTCCTCCCGCGGCGGATCGAACAGGGAGAGGATGCCGAGAAAGCGCCACTCGCCCCCGCTCCCGTCCCGGCGCGCAACGCCCAGGGCGCGGTAGCCCTGGCTGGCGAAGCGGTCCACCACCTGCTGCGCCCGCGCCTGCTCCTCCTCTGTCAGGGCGGCCATGCCCATGATCACCTGGGGGGCCCCCTTGGTCACCTGGAACAGATGACCGTCGCCGTCGCGGACGGTCGCCTCGGTGCGCTTGTGCACCGGGTCGAACGGGGTGAAGGCGGTCTGCTGCAGGGCCGCCAGCCGGTCCCTGTCCTGCAGTCCCTGCAGCACCGCCTCGTCGATGGCATCCCTGTCCTCCTCCCGGGAGGCCAGGGCGGCGGCCAGCAGTACCTCCTGCGGGTCGTCGGCGTGGAACAGCTCGATCTCGCCCAGGGTGAGCCGGTTCTGGGTCAGGGTTCCGGTCTTGTCCGAGCAGAGCACGTCCATGCTCGCCATCTCTTCGATCGACTCCAGCCGGGTGACGATGGCCTTGCGCCGGGACAGGGCCATCGCACCCAGGGCCATGGTCATGGAGAGGACTGCCGGCATCGCCACCGGGATCGAGGCGACGGTGAGGATCAGGGCGAACTGGACCAACTCCAGCCAGGGGGCGTTGCGGTGCAGCTGGAACAGCACCAGCACCACCACCAGGGCCAGGCTGACATAGATCAGATAGTCACCGATGGTGAGCACCGCCTTCTGGAAGTGGGATACGGTCCTGGCCTGCTCCACCAGGCTGGCGGTCTTGCCGAAGCGGGTGTGCTGGCCGGTGGCGGTCACCTGCGCCACCACCTCGCCCTGCTTGACCACGGTGCCGGAGAAGGCCTCGTCCCCGGCCCGCCTGGTCACCGGCATGGATTCGCCGGTCAGGGCCGACTGGTCGACGCTCAGGTAGTCGCCTTCGGTGATCTTCACGTCTGCCGGGATGACGTCGCCCAGGCGGATCCGGATCACATCCCCCGGCACCAGCTGGCGGGCGTCGATCTCCTGCCAGCGGCCGTCGCGCAGCACCCGTGCCTTCAGCGCCAGCTGCTTCTTCAGCGCCTCCACCGCGTTGCCGGCGGTGAACTCCTGCCAGAAACCGACTGCCGCGTTGAAGATCAGCAGGGCGACGATGATCCAGAAATCGGCCCAGTGGCGCAGCACGGCGGAGAGCAGGGCGGCGATCTCGATCATCCATGGGATCGGGCCCCAGAAATAGCCCAGCAGCCGGCGCAGGGCCGAGACGTGCTCTTCCTGGAGGGCGTTGGGCCCGTACTGCTGCAGCCGTGACGCCGCCTCGGCGGAGCTGAGTCCGGTCGCCCCGGCGGGGGGTGTTGAGGTCGGTTCGGTCATGTCGTTTGCTTCTCCGGCGGTCGTCGGTGGGATGTCCGGCCAGGGGTCGTGGCCACACCGACGCCCGGTTGCGTGATGGTGCGGTTCGGGGATCCGGTCGCGGCGGGGCCGGGCTGTGGCGGGATCCGGCTATTCCGGTCAGGTCCGTTCACCCTGTCCCCCTCCTCCGAGGATGCGTTTCTCCCGGATCCGCATCTCCGCATCCAGGTCGTAGATGTGCGGTGCGCCGGTCTCCAGCTCATAGTGCAGGATCTGCGCCGGCGTCATCCCCTCGAGATGCATGATGATGGCACGCAGGGAGTTGCCGTGGGCGGAGACCAGCACGTGTTCCCCGCGCTGCAGCCGGGGAACGATGCGGGAA